>CALCJE010000361.1 GCA_937965665.1 uncultured Bacteroidales bacterium | reverse complement strand
CATACACCGGGTTTACATTGTAAAAGATAACAGCACCTGTTTTGCCTTCATTCATTTCTTTTACGAGGCTGCTCATATCTTCGTCAAGTCCTTTGCGTATATTGAGCGATGCAGAGAAATCAATGGTTGAACCATAATTCTGCAACATTGAATTAATGGCGTTAACCACAATCTGTAAACTTGTATCATTTATTCCGCAAACTACTAATGATTTGCCTTTAGCTCCCAGCAGTTTTTCTGCCAGTTTGCTTATGTTCACCACAGGGGCAGGCGCATTATAAACAGGGCTTCCGGTTGCTTTAGCAATTTCGTTGTACAGATTCAGAATAATGGCAGCCTGCTGACTTGGTTTTATGGGGAAGCGATAATCAGCATTTGCCCCGGTGAGCGACATCCCTGTTTCGAATACAGTGAGTTGCGAGATAGTCCTTTTATCTTTATTTAACCGGCGGCCGGCAGCAAAACGCCTGGTAAATTCAACAGGCATCAGCCAGGTACCCAGGAAATCGGCATCAAAACTCACAATCACATCGGCCTTATCGAAATAATAATCGGGTATGGTTTGAGCTCCGAAAGTGAGGTTATTGGCTTTTAGCAGGGCTGAAGCTGAAACTGCATCATAGGTGATATGCCTGGCAGTGACATATTTTTTCTTGAATTCCTCAATCACCTGCAGGGTTGCAGGGCTTATAACCGTGGCTGTAACCAGGGCAATGGATTTTCCTGAAATATTTGCAGCTGCCAGTTTAGTAGTTACCTCGGCATCCAAAGCGGCCCAGGTTGAAGGTTTCCCTCCCAGCATAGGTGATTTAAAGCGTGAGCCATCATCATAAAGAGACAATACAGCGCCCTGTACCCGTGCACTTGTGGCACCCTTGCTGATACCTGAAAGGTCGTTGCCTTCTATTTTTATTGGACGGCCGTCGCGAACTTTTACCAGGATTCCATTGTAATCGTGACCATCGAAATAGGTTGAAGCATAATGATTTGCAACGCCAGGAGTTACTTCTTCGGGTTTACTCAGGTAGGGGATAGCCGTTTCGACAGGATTTTTACAACTTGTAGCAATAGCAGCCGTGGCAAAACTAAAGCCGCAGAATTTAAGGAAATTACGGCGCGAAGATGCCTTGCTGTCAATCTCTTCGTCAATCAGGTCGAGCAATGATTTTGATGCATCCAAATCCTTGCGGCCGGGATTTGTTTCGGGGATATTTGCTTGCTCTTCAAGGCTTTTCCAATATTTCTTTTCCATTTATATATATGCGTATAAAAGGTTCTGGATTAATTTTTTAGATTTTTATGATTCAACAAAGCCCGGGATTAATAGTGACATTTTGCACAATCAATACCCCCAAGCCGTTCAGCAGTTATTTTCTTACCGGCCCTGGCATCATCCTGGATTGCCTTGAAGGATTCGTAATATTTGTTTGTAGTAGCTTTTATCTCTGTTTGGCGGTGGCAGTTTACACACCAGCCCATGGAAAGATCACTTACCTGTTTTATCAAGTCCATAGTTTCAACCGGCCCGTGGCAGGTTTGACATTGTATCTGTCCGGCAGATACGTGTTGTGCATGGCTGAAAAATGCGTGGTCAGGAAGTTTGTGTACCCTTACCCATTCAATCGGTTTACCTGATTCAACAGCCCGGTATATTTTTTTGATCTCAAATTTGCCTGAGCGTGTACCCGCTACAACCACTTTATGACAGTTCATACAGAGGTTGGCCGAAGGGAAACCTGCTGATTTACTCTGAGTGGCTATTGAATGACAATATTTACAATCTATTTTATTCTGGCCTGCATGTACTTTATGCGAGAACTTTATCGGTTGATCGGGCATGTAATCTTTGGTGCGACCCAGTTTAATCCCTTCCTGAACGGCAAGGGTGCCATGAACCGCCAACCCGGTAATGATGATCAACACATGGATTACCCTGTATTTTACTTTTTTAAACCAGATCAGATCGGCAAGTGCCAGGGCCATTAATAATCCGAGGAACAAAAATAAAAGCAGTCGAGCCGGGAATATTTTTTCCCATTCCATCCCTGTTTTGCCAACCACGGATAAGTAGGCCGAAATATCATAAATTTCTTTATCAGATAACTGAAGCCCTTTATGAACCTCAGCCATTTTTGTTGAGGTAGGCTCGCGCAACACCTGGTACAAATTGGTACCATTAGGTTCCTGCCACGCTTTGGCTAGGTCGTAAGCCGATGGATTGAAATTGAGCGAATCGGTAGCTATCACGGCGTGACACGACACGCAGTTCAGGGTTGTCCCTTTTTCGAAAGGCAGCACGCCCGAGAACAATCTTTCGCCACGAACAATCTCATCGCGCCAGAAATCGGTCTTTTTGGTGATATCTACACTTACCTTTACGGCTTCGGCTGGTTTGTAAGTTTCGATATACGTGATCAGCTGGTTCAGATCATCATCAGAAAGCGATTTGTGATCCGGCATCGGGATTTTACCGTTTTCATTAAAAACCTGTACTGCAATTTTGTCTCCCGATTTAACCATGTCCTGCGATGCTGTGATGAATTTCTTCATCCAGGCTTTTTCGCGCCTTTTTGTCACGTCTTTTAAACCGGGGCCAACTAGTTTTTCTTCAGTCAGTTTATGACAGATAGCACAGTTTTTCTCAAAGATTTCCTTGCCTTTATTCTGCGCATGTGAAACCGAGCTGAACAATACGCCTGCCATCATGAAAATTATGGGCGCTGCCAGTTTTATTGCTATCAGTTTCTGTTTGTTGGATGCTTGTAGGTGCATACGTATTTACTGATTAATATGGTATATAAAATGACAATACAGCTACGCTGCACTGCAGTGTAACTGTATGTCGTTTATGAATTGGAATGTTGAAAAGGTAGTCGGAATTGTAAGGTTGTAATCATGCTTTGGTATAAACTTATTACTTGAGTCTCAGCACAGCGAATATAGAGAATTAGCCAACGGTACACAATACTAATATTTAAGATTTTTTAACATTTTGATTGTTTGGATTTAGTCTAAATAAGCAAATAATTCTCAAAGCCTGATTAACATTCAGAAAATGAAATAAATATATTTGTAAATGTTATTCTAAATAGAAATAACTATTTTTGGATTTAAGTATATAAATACCGGATTAAATTAATTATATAATACTAATAATCGTAAAATAGTCAAATATTAATTAAATGAAAATAATCTATGTTTTTCTGATAATAGCATTTTTCCTGTAAAAAGTCAGGATTATGTATGGCAGGCAGCCATGAAAAAGGGAAGCTCATTGCTGGCTTCCCTGTATAAAGTTTGCATAAAAAGCAGGTAAAAATTCAAATTATCGACATGCTTTTTTTTGTTTTAAATTCTGTTTTGTCCCGGGGCACTACCAACTACCGCCAGCACCGCCACCTCCGAAACTGCCGCCGCCAAATCCACCGAATCCGCCGCCACCGCCGCCAAATCCGCCACCGCCGCCACTTCCGCCGCCAAAGCCACCGCCCCCCATCATCCAGGGGAAAAAGAGCATGCCGCCTGTACCTGAGCGGTTTATAGTGCGATGGTTGTTATTGTTTCTGGAAAGCAGGAATATGATGATAATAATGATGATTACAATGAAAGCAACCGGGGAATTTTTTTTCGATTTGGCATATTTTTCAGCCTTGTATTCGCCTTTCACCAGTGCCATTATCACATCCGAAGCTGCGTCAATCCCTCCATAATAGTCGTTCTGCTTAAAACGGGGAATCATTTCATTGTTTACAATATCATAGGCAGTGGCATCGGGTACAAATTTTTCGACTCCATACCCCGTAGCAATAAATGCTTCACCGTTTTCGGAAGCGCTTTTGGGCTTTATTAAAACCACAAAACCATTATCGAACTGACTTCCTCCTACGCCCCATTTTTGACCGAGCTGCTGGGCAAAATCCGCTTTTTCATATCCATTTAATGAGGGTACAATTACCACGGCAATCTGAACCGAAGTGGAATCGTTGAAAGCAACCATTTTGGTTTCCAAACGCTGCAGTTCATCCGGACTCAGCAGGTTAGCAAAATCATTTACCAGCCTTGGAGGATCGGGTTTTGCAGGTATGGCATCCTGGGCAAAACTCATCCCGTAACTCAGCAACAGGAGAAATGTAAGAAAGAAAGGTTTGAAATATTTTCCGGTTTTCATATTCGTTGTTTCGGGGAATTGAATTAAAATGCAGGCAGTCGTTTAGCTGAATGAAATATCATCAGGCAGTTCATTTGTATCGTCGGGCAGGTGCGGAAAATGTTTCTTCAGCTTGGTTCCTGTTTCAGATATAGCTTCTATCAGACCTTCCGTAAACTGGTTTTCACGGAAATGATTCATCATTTTATTTTTTACACTGTCCCAGAAGTTTTCGGTAACTACTTCGTGTATGGCTTTATCACCAATAATGGCAAATTTGCGGTTCTTAACGGCCAGGTAGATTAAAACCCCATTCCGGTTTTCTGTATTTTCCATTCCCAGTTTCTGGAAAACGGCCAGGGCTCTGTCTAATACTTCACCTGTACAGGTGTTTTCGATATGAACGCGTATTTCACCAGAGGTATCCAATTCAGCATTTAATATAGCCTGGCGTATTTCGTCCTGCTGCTGTGCTGTAAAAAAATTACTTGCATTAGGCATGATTGAATTTATTTCTATTCATTATAGGATAACTGCATTGAAAAGAAAGAAGCCAGGAGCGGGAAAACAGGTCAAATTATAAATAACCTCCATGTATTTGAACTGCTTTCTTACACCTGACTTCTCCAGACTTTGTTCCATCCGGAATGCATCCGGTAATCTTTGGGTTCGAATGCAATTTAATGATGCACCCGGAGTACCCATTTGAACTTTATAGAATCAGCATATCGTTTTATTCATCATAAACTTTATGTATCCTGATCCGATCCGGGGCAATACCTAAAATTCGACTTTCGGTGCATTTTCTGCTCCGGCCTGGGCTTCAAAGTATGGTTTTTTCTCAAAACCAAACATGCTGCCAAAAATGTTGGTTGGGAACTTGCGCAGTTTTGAGTTAAACTCATTTACCTTCCCGTTAAAGTTACGGCGTTCAACATTAATACGGTTTTCAGTTCCTTCCAGCTGGGCCTGCAACTGCAGGAAGTTCTGGTTGGCTTTCAGGTCGGGGTATTTTTCAACGGTTACAAGCAACCTTCCCAGTGCCGAACCCAGTTCGTCCTGAGTTTTCTGGAACTGAGCCAGTGTATTGGCGTCGAGCTTGGCAGGGTCTATGTTAATGGTTGGTTTGGTGGCGGCAGCGCGCTGTTCAATAACTTTGATAAGTGTTTCCTGCTCGAACTTGGCATAGCCTTTCACGGTGCTCACCAGGTTGGGAATCAGGTCAGTACGCCTTTGGTATGCGCCCTCAACGTCGGCCCAGGTCTTGTTTACCTGTTCCTCGGCAGTAACAAGCCCGTTATAGGTGCCTTTAATCGACGAGTACAGGATTACAACCAGTAATACTATTACGCCTATGATAATCCACGATTTTTTCATTTTTCTGATTTATTGGTTATGGTTTATGGTTATCCAAATGTATGCAATTATTGTATGATATCAACACTGCGTTTTATAAAACCGGTGAGCGCTTCGCCTTTCAGCAGGTTTTGCGAAAGCAGGGCCAGGTCGATAAGTTGCTTTATCATTTTTTCTTTATCCTCCTGGCTTTCCGATGCAAGCAGCTGACTCATCAGTTTATGGTTCGAGTTGAGCACCAGGTTGTAACTATCAGGCATGTTGCCCATAAAGGCATATTGCCCGCCACCCATTGCCGACATGTCTTTCATCCGACGCATAAATTCATTCTGGGTTACAGTTACAGGCAAATCGTTTTCGCCCAGGTTTTCGACACTGATATGATAAACGGCTTTATTTACCTGGCTTTCAAATAACTCGGTAAGTTGTTTGGTTTGCTCTTCCGATAATTTCGAAGGCAGATCGTCAGTTTTTTTAATCAGTTTGTCAGCTACTTCGGCATCAACGCGAACGAAATGGCTCTTTTCGAACTTTTGCTCCAGGGCATTGATAAAATGGTTATCAATGGGGCCGTCGAGTACAAGTATATCGTAACCGCGTTCCTGTGCATTCTGAATATAACTGTGCTGGTCTTCGGTATTTGAAGTATAGATATAAGTCAGGCTGCCTTCTTTATCGGTTTGGTTTTCTTTGATATAGTCCTTGTATTCGGCCAGGGTGAAATACTTGTCGCTCACATTTTTAAAGAGGCAGAATTTCTCGGCGCGTTCGAAGAATTTGGGTTCTGAAATCATTCCGTATTCAATAAATACCTTGATGTCGTCCCATTTCTTTTCGAATTCCTCGCGGTTGTTTTTAAAGATTTCTTCCAGTTTATCAGCCACTTTTTTCATGATGTGTCCTGATATCTTTTTCACGTTCGAATCGCTTTGCAGGTAACTGCGCGAAACGTTGAGCGGAATATCTGGCGAATCGATTACTCCATGTAAAAGCGTGAGAAAATCGGGTACAATGCCTTCAACTGAATCGGTAACAAATACCTGGTTGCAGTAAAGCTGAATTTTGTCGCGCTGTACTTCGAAGTTTTTCTTCACCTTGGGGAAGAACATGATACCAGTAAGATTAAACGGGTAATCCACATTCAGGTGAATGCTGAAAAGCGGATCCTCGAAACTCATCGGGTAAAGTTCGTGGTAAAATTTCTTGTAATCTTCGTCCTTCAGTTCTGCAGGTTTTTGTTTCCAGAGCGGGTTTGTGTTGTTGATAATGCGGGGGCGCTCAACCTGTACTTCCTTGGGTTCACCATTTTCGTCCTTTTCGGTTTCTGATTTTTCCCAGGTTTTTTCATTTCCAAAACGAATCGGAACCGGCAGGAATTTACAATATTTGTTCAGTAGGTCGAGGATGCGGTTTTCTTCAAGAAATTCATTGGATTCTTCGCTGATATGCAGCACGATTTCGGTACCGCGGTCCGATTTCTCAATTTCATTAATGCTGTATTCCGGCGAACCGTCGCACTCCCAGCGTACAGCCTTGGTGCCGGCGCCTTTTTTAAAGGTTTTGGTATTTATTTCAACCTTGTCGGATACCATGAAGGAGGAATAAAATCCCAACCCGAAATGACCGATTAAACCAGCCTGTTCGGCTTCGGTTTTGTTTTTAAATTTCTTTACAAATTCCTCTGCACCAGAAAAAGCGATCTGGTTAATGTATTTGTCGATCTCGTCGGCTGTCATCCCTATACCCCTGTCCTTAATGGTTAAGGTTTTGTTAGGCTTGTCGAGGATAACTTCGATGGTCAGATCACCCAGTTCGTCTTTCATCTTATCAAGCGACGAAAGGGTCTTGATTTTGGTAGTGGCATCAACTGCGTTGGCAATCAGCTCGCGCAGGAATATTTCGTGGTCCGAATACAGGAATTTTTTAATGATGGGGAAAATGTTCTCAGTCTGTACGTTGATTTTTCCGGTTTGCATAGTATAATGAATTTATTAATTTCTGAATTGCTTTGATCAAAGCATGTGCCATGGGTTGTTAACTGTCAATTTGGCACTTTCCGGGTTTGTGCGTGCTGGCCTGGGGGAAGATAATGTTAGATGTTAGATGTTTGATGTAGGATGTAGGATGTAGGATGTAGGATGTTAGGTTTCCTATGCTGATGATTTATTATCAGAAGTTTTTGGTAATTTGTATGATTTAAAGTTTCTGTAATACTATGATGTAGGAGGATTGTTTACTTGGGAAGAGTTCAATGGTTTTCTCATTCATGATCATCCAAAAACCCGAAAGAATATTTTTTGTACTTTTACAGAATAATACTAATAATTTCTACCTTCGCCCCGTTAAGTGATTCACTTAAAAATGAAAAAGGTTTTCATTTTATTAGTTTGGCTAACAGTATATTAACATACAACACAATGCTTATGAATCAGATAGAATGGAGTAACCTGCCCTTTGGTTACCAGAAAACAAATTACAATGTCCGTTCATACTATCGTGAGGGCGAATGGGGCAAACTTGAAACTACCAGTTCCGAATACATTTCCATACACATGGCAGCCACTGGCCTTCATTATGGACAGGAAGCCTTTGAAGGTTTGAAGGCTTACATGGGTAAGGATGGTAAAATAAGACTTTTCCGTTGGGAAGAGAATGCCAAACGT
The DNA here is from genome assembly GCA_937965665.1 of uncultured Bacteroidales bacterium. Classification (GTDB taxonomy): domain Bacteria; phylum Bacteroidota; class Bacteroidia; order Bacteroidales; family UBA4417; genus UBA4417. The sequence goes on along the minus strand of CALCJE010000361.1, from coordinate 11,261 downwards.
ATGCAGGATTCAGCTGTAGGAATTATGATGGCTGTGCCGCCAACTGAATTATTCAAGGAGGCAGTTTTTGCATCGGTTCGTTTAAACAAGGAATTTGTTCCGCCATACGGCACAGGAGCTTCTTTGTATCTGCGCCCTTTATTGTTCGGGTCGGGTCCAAGAGTAGGAGTGAAGCCAGCTGATGAATATTTATTCCTCGTTTTCGTTTCGCCGGTAGGTCCTTATTTTAAAGAAGGTTTTAACCCGGTAAGCATTATGGTTGCCCGCGAATACGACCGCGCTGCCCCAAAAGGGACCGGACGCTATAAAGTAGGTGGTAACTATGCTGCCAGCCTCATGGCCGGAGAAGTTGCGCATAAGGAAGGCTTTGCATCAGCTTTGTTCCTCGATGCACATGAGAAAAAATATATTGATGAATGCGGTCCGGCTAATTTCTTTGGCATAAAAGGTAATACTTATGTTACCCCGCTTTCGGAATCCATACTTCCATCCATTACCAACAAGAGCCTGATGACCCTGGCCGAAGACCTGGGAATGAAAGTTGAGCGTCGTAAAATTGCCCTCGAGGAACTTTCGGAGTTCGACGAAGTAGGCGCCTGCGGAACGGCAGCTGTAATTTCACCTATTCGCCGTATTGTTGATTCGGTTGAAGGTAAGGAATGGAATTATTGTCTCGATGGCAAAGCCGGTGAAAAATCAAGGCAACTGTACCAGCGCCTGATTGATATTCAGTATGGCGATGCTGAGGATAAATTTGGCTGGATTTCGATTGTTGATTAACCAGTTTCAACTCTACATAAAAAACGCCGCAGTAAACCTGCGGCGTTTTTTTGTGTTCAGGCAGTTCTGACTTATTTTTTGGCTAGCATTTCGAACGCAGCATCAAGGTAGGTGAGAATGTCTTTTGGTACATTGTTTATATATTCCTTGCTTCTTTCGTTACCCAGACGAACCACTACAGCATTGAGTGAAGGTATCACAAAAATATACTGCCCCAGTATACCGCGGGCATAAACCACTTTATGACCCTGGTGTGTCAGCATCCAGAACTGGTATCCATAATAATCGAGGGGTTTGCCATCTTCGCCCAGCAACCAGGATGCCGGTGTGGTGGCTTCCTTCAGATAGTTTTTTGAAACAACCTGCTGATTATTAAACTGCCCGCTGTCAAGAACCATCTGGCCAATGCGTGCAAAATCAGTGGCAGTGCTGTTAAAACAACAGTAAGCCTTTTCGCGGCCACCTTCATGGTCGAGACACCACAAAGCGGGATGCTCGGCTCCCAGTGGTTTCCATAATTTCTCGGATGCATATTCGGAAAGTGTTTTCCCGGTCGCTTTTTCAAGAATCATGGAGAGCAGTTGCGTATCGCAGCTTTGATAACTAAAAACCTTGCCTGGCTCAGTTTTGATGTTTAAACTGAGCATCTGTTCGTCGAGCTGGTCACCATAATACGCTTTGGTGGTAGGCGAAAACAGGCTTGAGTAGCCTTCGTCCCAATCGAGGCCCGAACTCATGGTCAGTAAGTCCCTGATGCTGAGTTTGTACCCGTTTGTATTTTTAAATCCCGGCAGGTAGTCGGTGATAGGTTGATCAAGGCTTTTGATTTTACCTTCATCCATCGCACAACCTATAAGAAGTGAAACTATACTTTTAGCAGCCGAAAACGAATTGCTCCGCGTGGTGTCGCTGCCCCCGTCCCAGTATGCTTCGTAACGGATTTTATTGTTTTGAATTACAACAAAAGCGGTGGTACCGTATTTACTGAATTCTGCAATTTTGCCCGCATCAATTTCAGTTTTGTTATAGGCTGAATCGTGCTTCCAGGGGATGGTCCCGGCATTTTGAATAACCCTGTTCGAAAAGATTTTATAATCGTCGATATTGACGTTGCCATGCAGGATTGCACGCTTGTAATGGATAGGCGACAAAGCCACAAGCAGCAGCAATAATACTGCCAGGTAAAGCAGTATGCGGGTGGATCTTCGTTTCATAAACTTTTATATTAAATTATTTTCGAGAAGTATCCGGGCCATTTCGAGCTGCATACTTTGTGCCTCGCCGGCAGCTTTTTCGGCAAAATCGATATCGCCCGAAGCGAACAAAATGCTTCTGGATGCGTTCACCAGCAACCCGCAATGATCATTTAAGCCATATTTAGCTACAGCACTCAGGTCACCTCCCTGTGCTCCAACACCTGGTACCAGCAGGAAATGACCGGGTACAATTTTCCGGATATCCTGCAGCATTTCGGCCTTGGTGGCGCCAACCACGTACATGATGTTGTCCGTGGTTCCCCAGGTGGATGTGCGTTCCAATACCTTCTCGAAAAGGCGGATGTTATTCGTATCGGTCATGAGCTGGAAATCATCCGATCCTTTGTTGGAAGTGAGCGCCAGTATTATGGCCCATTTCCCGAGGAACGCCAGGAAAGGCTGTACCGAATCAGCCCCCATGTAAGGTGCCACAGTTATGGCATCGAAACTAAAGCCCGAAGCTTGTTTGTCGAAAACTGATATGGCGTATTGTGTTGATGTATTCCCAATATCGCCCCTTTTGGCATCGGCGATGGTAAAAACCTGGTCCTGGAAATTTTCGAGGTATTGCATGGTTTTCTCAAGGCTTACCATGCCTTTTATGCCCCGACTCTCGTAGAATGCCAGGTTTGGCTTGTAGGCTACCGCAAACGGCAGCGTAGCATCAATAATTTGTTTGTTGAACTCAAAAACCGGGTCTTCGGAATCGAGAAGGTGCTTTGGGATCTTGTTCAGGTCGCTGTCGAGGCCTACACAAAGAAATGATTTCTTTTTTTTGATCAGGTTGAAAAGCTCGGAACGGTTCATGCCGGATTTGTTTTTATAATGAGGTAGTTAGTGCTATGTGCTTAGTGCTCTGTGCAGAGTGCTCAGTGCAGCGTGCTTTGTAATCAGTGCAGAGCGCTTAGTAAATGATATTTTTGCACTCTTGTAGATGCTTAAGTTTATTCTAATTTCACATCCAACATCCCACTTCCTACTTCCGATTTTACATCCCACATCCCACATCCGAAATCCTCAATCCGAAATCTATTTATTCTGTAGCTTCTTTCAGTCGTTCTGCGTTTTCGGCCAACTGGAGGGCATCAATAAAATCCTGTATTTCGCCATTCATAAATACCGGCAGGTTATACATGGTAAGGTTGATGCGGTGATCGGTAACACGGCTCTGAGGGTAGTTATAGGTGCGAATTTTTGCTGAGCGGTCGCCCGACGAAACCATGGTTTTACGTTTTTTCGAAATTTCGTCGAGGTATTTCTGGTATTCCATTTCAAAAATGCGTGTCCGGAGCACGGTCATCGCTTTTTCGAAATTTTTCATCTGCGATTTTTCATCCTGTATGGCAACCACTATACCGGTTGGGATATGGGTAAGACGAACTGCCGAATAGGTAGTGTTAACGCTTTGTCCGCCGGGACCTGACGAACAGTAAGTATCCTTGCGGATATCATTTTGCTTGAGGTCGACTTCAAATTCGTCGGCTTCGGGCAATACGGCAACCGAAGCTGCCGAGGTATGGATGCGGCCCTGGGTTTCGGTATCGGGAACCCGCTGTACGCGGTGAACACCCGATTCGTATTTCAGCAGTCCGTAAACACCATCTCCTTTTACCTCGAAAATAATTTCCTTAAAACCACCCATGGTACCTTCGGTCTGGCTCACGGGTTCAATTTTCCAGTTTTTATTTTCGCAATAGTGGATATACATCCGGTAAAGGTCGCCGGCAAATATGCTGGCCTCATCGCCACCTGAACCAGCCCTGATTTCGACAACAGCATTTTTAACATCCTGCGGATCAGAAGGAATCAGCATTAGCCTGATTTCCTCTTCGAGGTTTTCGCGCTGCCCGATGAGTGAATCCATCTCTTCTTTTGCAAAAGAGCGCATTTCTTCATCTTTTTCTTCTTCAAGTATTGAACGGCATGCTTCAATGCCATCAACAATTACTTTATATTTTTTATAGCCTTCAATAATCGGCTGAAGTTCTTTATAATCCTTATTGAGTTTTATGTATGCTTTCATATCCTGCATAACGGCAGGATCATTGATTTGTGTTTCAATGGAGAGGTAACGCTCATGAATGGCTGCAAGCTTATCTAACATATAGGTATTTGATTTTGCGGCTGCAAAGGTACAAGAAATGACGATTGGTTTGAGGATGAAAGTAAGAATTAATCGACCGGAAAAGCCAGGTGGCAAATTCTATAAAAACAGGTTTGGAATCAGTGGAATTTCACAAAAATACGCTCAGGCCACCTGTTTATTAGCATATTGATAGCTGGGTTCAGTTCCTTAGCTAATACTCAAAAGTTTCCGTACCTGTTTTAATGGTAAGTTTTTTACCTGTCCAGGTTTCGCACCTGCCTATAACCTGTGCGGCAATGCCAAAGCTTTCTGAAATTGCAATTATTTCGTCCGCAATATCTTCATTTACATAAAGTTCCATGCGGTGGCCCATGTTAAATACCTGGTACATCTCGCGTAAAGGGGTTTCGGATTGTTCATGTATCATCCGGAAAAGAGGCGGAACCGGGAAAAGTTTATCCTTAATAATATGTATATCGTTTACAAAATGCAGCACCTTGGTTTGTGCACCTCCACTGCAATGTATCATTCCATGAATTTCGGCGCGGTGTTCTTCGAGTATGGCCCTGATTACAGGCGCATACGTGCGTGTTGGCGAAAGTACCAGTTTGCCGGCATTTAAACCACTTATTTCGGTGGGATCGGTGAGCAAAAGATTGCCTGAATAAACCAGGTCCTTCTCAATAAATGCATCGTAACTTTCGGGGTATTTTAAGGCGTAGTCGTGTGCAAAAACATCATGACGTGCTGATGTAAGTCCATTGCTGCCCATACCACCATTATAGGCTTTTTCATAAGTGGCCTGCCCGAATGAAGACAGCCCCACGATCACATCGCCGGGTTGAATGTGGTTTTCGATGATCTCGTTCCTGGGTACCCTGGCAGTTACAGTGCTGTCGACGATTATAGTCCGTACCAGGTCGCCCACATCGGCTGTTTCGCCGCCGGTTGAATGGATCCCGACACCATTTTCGCGCATCATGGCCAGGCATTCTTCAGTGCCTTCGATAATTTCTTTAATAACTTCGCCGGGTACCAGGTTTCTATTTCTCCCTATGGTTGACGACAGCAGGATTCCATCGGTTATTCCAACGCACAACAGGTCGTCAGTATTCATAACCACGGCATCCTGCGCAATTCCTTTCCATACTGATATATCGCCGGTTTCGCGCCAGTAAATATAGGCCAGCGACGATTTTGTGCCGGCGCCGTCGGCATGCATCACACAGCAATATTCATGATCATTTCCCAGCAGGTCAGGTATCACTTTGCAAAAAGCATTGGGAAACAAACCTTTGTCCAGGTTTTTAATGGCATTGTGGACATCATCTTTTGTTGCCGAAACTCCTCTTTTCGAATACCTGTCAGTCATTGGGGAATATGGTTTTAGTGCTTGGTGCTTTGTGCTTAGTGCTCAGTTTAGCGATGAATAGACTATTGTTTCTTCAGGCGGGTTTTGAACTTTTCGATGCCGGCAATCAGCAAGTGCTACTTAAAGATCAATTGTTTGTTTGCTTTGTCGATCACAACATTTCCGAATTTCTTCAGAATTTTCTCACTCATCAGTACCGGTTGTTTCTGTTTCTGGAGCACGGTAGCTTCAAGTTCAAATGCTGATTTGTTGGATATCCCGATTTCGCCTACAATAAATATTGACTTATCGGCCACTGTATTATTGCCCAGTATTTTTTCGGGATCACCATCGAAATCGTTTTTACCAATAGAGCCTGATTTGAGCATTTTCAGGGTTTCATTTACTGAAAAACTGAGTCCGGGTCCTTCTTCGCTCAGGGTTACCATCGTATTATGTCCGTTGATCACCGCATTAAATGAAAATGTATTATCGGCATTCGTGGTGAGTGGAACAACGTTGTCGTCGGGATTAATCTGTATGGCAACTTTTTGCTGTTGCGGGGCTGCTGCAGGGTTTTGAGCTGCTGCGGCTGCCGGAACAACTGCTTTTGCCGGGCTGGTTGTTGCCGGAACACTTACCTGGGTTTTCTGATCTGCGGCCTGTTTAACCTGGGGCTGTGTTACCGCCGGCGCATTTCCCTGAGTTTTTGTTTCTGTAGCTGTTTTGGTTGTTGCAGGCTGCGCATTTGCATTGGATGGAGGAGCTGCTGCCTCATTATTCTCAGGCTGGGCCGGAACCGGTTCATTCTGAACCTGGCTGGTGACCGCACTATTTTGCGTTTTTGGAACAAAGTCCTTGCTCAGGATTTTAAACTCTGAGCGTCGGTTAAGCGCATAAGCGGCTTCCTGTTGTGCTTTTGTGGGGAGTGAATCGACAAATGCCTGCGAAAGCACGGTGCCGGCCTTAAACAGGAAACCGTCTTTCATCATATCTTTTGCTAAACGTCGTGGAACTCGCTCTCCGTAACCCTTGGCAACCAAACGGTCAGGGTCAATACCGCGTTCAATCAGGTAGTTAACAACCGATTCGGCACGGCGCTGCGAAAGAACATCATTACTTTCGTCGGTACCACGCGAGTCAGTATGCGATGCAAGCTCAATGATGATGGTTTCGTTTTCATCGAGTGTTTTGATAAGGCCCTGCAGCGAGTCCTGGTATTGTGGTTTCAGATCCCATTTTGCCAGGTCGTAAAGAATGTCGGGGAGTACAATAGGTTTATCGGGGATGGGCTGCAGTTTAAAGTCGACAGTAAAATCCTTGCTGCTTTCTAAACCCACGGTAGTCTCTTTTGCTTTTTTGTTGAAATAGTTGGGTTTGATACAGATGAGTTCGTAAGTGGTATTCGGTTTTAACTGAGCCTTGTTAAAACTGTACCTGCCTTGCGCATCGGTGCGTGCTTCAACGGAAGTTCCGTTTGAGCCTGTCATTTTAACAACTGCACCGGGTATAAACTGAAGTGTGTTATCATCCTTAACTACACCTGCAAGTGTGAAAATTACCGGTGGGTTTACAAAAGAATACAGGTCGTCGCTGCCACGGCCCCCTTTGCGGTTCGAAGAGAAAAATCCTTTGTCCTCTTCAGGATTAAAAACAATTCCGAAATCGTCGCCGGGCGAATTGATGGGTGCCTGCAGGTTTACAGGTTTAGTCCATTCACCGTTGGAGAATGTTGTACGGAAAATATCAAGCCCACCCAGTCCCGGATGCCCGTTTGATGAAAAATACAAGGTTGTATCGTTTCGCATAAACGGGAACATTTCGTCGGAAGGGGTGTTGATCACCGGGCCGGCATTCAGGGGGCGGCCAAAGTTATCGTTTGGTGTTTTGCGGGTCGACATCCAGATATCTTTTCCGCCTTGCCCGTTAGGCAGGTTGCTGGTAAACACCAGGGTAAGCTCGTCGGGGCTGATAGAAGGATTGCCAAAAACCGTGGTGCTGTCGCCACCCAGGTCGAGGGCCTTGGGCTCGCCCCAGTTGCGGCCGGCACGCCTCGAAACCATAATTTTACATCCCTGCAAGGTGCCTTTATCGTTCGAACACCGGGTAAAGTACATCTGGTTAAACTTACTGTTTACTGCAGGATTACCTTCGTTGGCTTCGGTATTAATAACGCTTCCCGTTTCCAGTTGCACCGGTGTCGACCATTGGCCTTTGGGGTCCAGTTTCGAAATAAACAGGTCGCTGAAATTCTGCCCGGTCCAGTTATCCATTTCTTTTCCGGTTGCAGCTTCGCGGGTTGATGTAAATATGATCGTATTGTAAAGCTTATCAGCGTAGGTTACCGAGAAGTCCGATTCCTTCGAATTCAGAATTTTCTCAGGCTTGATTTTGTATTTTGTTGGATTATCAAGCCATTCCTTGGCCAGGGTACACGATTGCGTTCCTATTGGTCCGCGTGGATCTTTCGGTGCTGCTTCTGTGTACTTTTCATAATAGGTTTTTGCCTCAGGATATTTTTCATTGGTTTTTAAAGCATCGGCCAGGTATAAAAATACCAGTGGATTGGATTCGGCAAACCGGGTTTTTGCCAGTCGTTTGTAAGCAGCTTCTGCTTTTTTGGTATTGTTGGTTATGCGGTAGCATTCAGCAATTTTAAATGAGATCTGTTCCTTGTCGGGCTTTGCTTTAGCTTTCGACAATGCTTTTTTATACTTCGTGAGTGCAACATTATACTGCATATTGTTGAAGGCTTCATCAGCCGCCTTCAAGGAGCGGTTTTGAGCCATAACAGGAAATGCTGCCAGGCTGAAAATGATTGCAAAAAGCAGGAAGTGTATTCTCATAGGGTATCTGAAAGACAGTACAGAAATAATAATTCAGGATTTCTAAAAAAAACGATTTTCAGTTGGTTTTATTATTCAGATTTGGCAGTGTTTTGGCTATTTTCAGCAGTTCCGGCAGTTGTTTCTGAAGCAATTGTAATGGGTTCGGCCGGGGATTCAGGCTGAACTTCATCAGTTGTAGTTTTTGTTTCGGTACTCATGCTGCTCAAAACCTGGGCGCGAGTATTGTTTACTTCACGTCGCACACTTTCAAGCTCCTGGTTCACGCTCGAATGTGCCGCATCAATTTCATTTCTCAATACGGAGGTTTCTTTTTTAAACTCGTTAGTCAGATCAGTGGAAGCTTTTTTCATCTGGTTCATTAACCTTCCGGCCTTCCGTGCCATTTCAGGCATTTTTTCAGGCCCGAAAACAAGGAATACAACCACCAGTATAACAAGAAGTTCGCCACCACTGATATCGAAAAAGAGAAGGACCGGTGATCCGTACATACGCTGGTGATTTTAAATTACCCCACAAAAGTAATAAACTGCCGGAACTTTATACAATATTAACTTCCTATCCCAAACATTTACCTTTAAAATCGACCCGATGGTTGAAAACGCCCCGAACAACAAATTCAGGCCATTTTATCTGGTCGTTTAACATGGATTTTTGTTAAAAACAGGATCGCCAAAAGTCGTAATTCAAATATAAATACAATATTTATAGGCAATTACACCTTAGAAGCTGGCATTATTTAAAAGGAGTATAAATTACAAATTTTCATATTTGGTTTGTTCAATACATTATTTTTGCCTGTTAATAGAATAACAACAAAGTCTTCATTTCTGTCATCAAAAACCGGCTTTTTTGTTCTTCGGATAGAGAATCAAAATCCATACTTTTCAATTGATATCGTCCTGTAAAACAGGTGTATACATGCAGATTAAAAGCAATTGGTTTTTGAATCATTAAGTTTAACCTAGTGAAATACAGTCTTATGTCCGCTTCACACGAAAATAATCATCCTTTAACCCTCAGTGGTGAAATGCAGAGGGATACAGGCGTTATTATTAATAAATGTTACCAATGCGGTAAATGTTCTGCCGGCTGCCCGGTAGCCACCGAAATGGATTATCCACCCAGCCTGGTAATGCGTATGTTGCAAACCGACAGCCCGGAACAATACGAGAAACTGCTCCGATCCATGTCGATATGGTTGTGTGTAAGCTGCGAAATGTGTCTTACCCGTTGCCCCATGGAAATTGATATTCCCACGCTCATGGACAATATGAGGCAAAAATCGGTCAGGGCTAAAAAGACCAATCCCCAGGCGAAAAAAATAATCTCATTCCATAAATCTTTCCTCGATTCAATCAATATTACAGGGAGGCTTTATGAAATGGGTCTTATTATGGACTATAAAATGCGTACCGGTGCCATGATACAGGATGTGGCCGTGGCTCCCAAAATGTTTGTTAAAGGAAAACTGAACCCGGTGCCCGAAGTGATTAAAGGCAGGAAGAAAGTTGCTGCCATTTTCAACAGGATTCAGCGTTAAAATAAGGAGGGAAAACAATGAAAGTAGGATTTTATCCCGGTTGTTCCATGAAAGGTGGAGCCCGCGAATACCAGGAATCAGTTTCGGCACTGGCTAAAGTATTTGATATCGAACTGGTCGAAATTCCTGATTGGAACTGCTGTGGTGCTACGGCTGCCCACAATATGAGCAAGGAACTTTCGCTGAGCCTGCCGGCCCGTATCATGGCCCTGGCCGAACGCGAAGGGATTACCGATATCGTGGTTCCCTGTGCTGCTTGCTATAACCGCCTTTCGGTAGTAAAATATGAACTTGCCGCCGACGAAAATTTGTGCAGCAAAGTGGCTTCCATCATCGATCTGAAATACGATGGTACCACCGAAATACTGAATATCATACAGTTTATTGATAAATATATTGCTGATAAACTGGCCGAAAAGGTTGTAAAACCCTTCGACTATAAAGCAGCATGTTATTATGGCTGCCTGCTGGTACGCCCGCACTCCATCCTGAAGTTCGACCGGGTCGAAGATCCGCAGAGTATGGATGTGCTGGTTACAAAAGCCGGTGGCGATGCCATCGACTGGGCATTTAAAACCGAATGCTGTGGCGCCGGCATGTCGGTTTCCCGCACAGATACGGTTGCCCGTTTATCAGGTAATATCATGAAGGACGCTTCCGACCGCCAGGCAGAAGCAGTTGTGGTAGCCTGCCCGATGTGCCATTCCAACCTCGATATGCGCAGGCCCGAAATCAATAAATTCCTCGACGAAAAAATTGATATCCCGGTGCTGTATATCTCGCAGGTACTGGGTCTTGCAGTTGGGCTCGATGCCAAAACCCTCGGCCTGAACCGGCATATGACGGATGTAAAACTGCCGCTAAAACCGGTGAAGGAAGTTCCGGGGGCAGAAATGCCGCAAAAAGTTGTAAACACTCAAAAAATGGAGGCTTAACCATGTCGCGGATAGGAGTTTTTGTTTGTCACTGTGGTGAAAATATTTCGGCCACGGTAAATTGCGAAAAAGTTGCTAAAATCACCGGTGAACTCAAAGGAGTGGAATTTGCCACCGATTATAAATATATGTGTTCCGATCCTGGCCAGACTTTACTGAAGGAAGCCATAAAGGAGCATAAACTGGATGGTGTGGTTGTTGCAGCCTGCTCGCCACGTATGCACGAACCTACTTTTCGCAAGGCCTGTGCCGAAGCCGGGTTAAATCCTTTTCTTTGCGAAATGTCAAACATCCGTGAGCATTGCTCGTGGGTTCACCCCAAGGATGATTTAACCACCGAAAAGGCCCAGGACCTGGTAAGGGTAATGGTTGAAAAAGTTAAAAAGAACAAAGCACTGAACTCAATTAAGGTTCCGGTTACCAAAACGGCACTTGTTGTGGGTGGCGGTATTGCTGGTATACAA
>CALCJE010000360.1 GCA_937965665.1 uncultured Bacteroidales bacterium | reverse complement strand
ATACAAATGGGCAATCAGCAATTTTGCGGCCATCGACACCGAGCTTTTCAGCCCGCCTTATTATGAACTGATACCCTTCCTGCTGCTTGCTCCTGATTATGTAAATTATAATACATATTCCAATCCCTTCGTGAGCTGGAACGATTTCGGGAAGTTTCTTTCGTACCTGGTGAACGACAGGGATCAGCTGGCTCCCGAAACCATAGTTAAACTTCAGTCGCTGGTAAAAGACTGTGCTGATAATAAAAGCAAGATAAAGGCAGTTTACAAATATATGCAGCAACGCACCCGCTATGTTGGTGTTCAGATTGGCATTGGGGGCTGGCAGCCTACCTCTGCCGATTTTGTGGATAAGAAAGGATATGGCGACTGCAAAGGACTGGTAAATTATACACGCGCCCTGCTCAAAGCAGTGAATATAAATTCCTATTATTCGCTTGTAAAATCGGGCAACAATTCAGCGCCTGTAATTGAAAGTTTCCCCAGTAACCAGTTCGATCATGTAATATTGTGCGTTCCCGACCAAAACGACACCATATGGCTTGAATGTACCAGCCAGAAAAGTGCCTTCGGTTTCCTGGGATCTTTTACTGATAACCGCCTGGCACTGGTATTAAATGAAAACGGAGGAACACTGGTTAAAACCAATGTGTACAACGAAGGCATAAATACCAGCAGCCGGAGGATAACAGTTGCGATGGACATGGCAGGAAACGCCACGGTGAAGATGTTTACTACCAATAAAGCAGTTCAAAGCGAGACTATAAATGACCAGCTTTCCGAAAGCCCTGATGATCAGCGAAAAGAGTTTTTGAAACACATCGGGTATTCGGACTGTGTGATCAATACCCTTAAATATAACCTGAACGGTGATATCATCCCTGTCGGGACAGTGGAGGCCGAACTGGATGTTCCTGCTTTCGCTTCGAAAAACGGGAATCGTTTATTTATTCCGGCAGTAGCCCGCGACCGCTTTATCCCGGTGCCACAAAACTCCAGCCCCAGGGTTAACCCTGTTGTAATCCGAAATTCGTTTACTGACAGCGATACGGTGGTCATTCAAATCCCAGCAGGCCTGAAAACCGAATTTATACCCGGCCTCCAACTCATTGAATCTAAATTCGGCAAATATGCCTTTTCGGCCGAAATGAAAGGAGAACAGTTGTATTGCTACCGCATGTTCGAGGTTCATGCCGACCGGTATAAAGCTTCTGAATACGCTGACTTTATAGCTTTTCTCCGAAAAATTGCAAAATCGGATCAAACAAAAATAGTGCTCACCCAGAAAAATTAGCCTGCTTTTGGTTGGCAATGGCTGAATGACAGGTGCAAACAAGCTGGACCAATCCAGCCGGTGAGGATTTGCTTCAGGCTGGTGCGGATTTGCAATCCGCACCTAACGAGTACCGGATTTGCAATCCGGGTTTCAGAAAACTTTAAAATAATCAGCAAACACTTCTGAATTCAGATTTGCTTTATGCTGCTGTGCACAGGTACAGGTTCTTAAAACTTCTTAAACCCTATAATTTCCCTGACTTCCTTTACTGTTTTTGCAGCGCTTTCGTGCGCTTTGTCGCGGCCCATTTTCACCACTTTTGCCAGGTATTCATCATCGCCCAGCAACTGGAGTATACGCTCCCGTAAAGGTGTTGTAAAACGGATTACATCCTCAGCCAACTGTTTTTTCATATCGCCATAACGCACTTCACAGGCGTTATACTTCTCTTCGAAAAACTGTACGGTTGCAGGCTCCGACAGGGCTTTCATCAGGTTAAATAAATTTTCGATAGCCTGAGGCTTAGGCTGGTTGGGCTCGGTCGGACCACTGTCGGTAACCGCTTTCATTACTTTTTTTCGGATTACTTCCGGCGCATCGAACAGGAATATCGCGTTGCCTTCGCCTTCGCTCTTGCCCATTTTGGTGCTGCCATCAAGCCCCGGAATTTTAACCAGCGATTCGCCAAAATTGTAAGCCACCGGCTCAGGGAAATACTCCACATGATACATGCGGTTGAAACGGTTGGCAAAGGTACGGGTCATTTCGAGGTGTTGTTCCTGGTCCTTGCCAACGGGCACTTTATGCGCTTTATGCAGTATAATATCAGCAGCCATCAGCGTGGGATAAGTGAGCAGTCCGGCATTTACGTTCTCCGGCTGGGTGCGGGCTTTATCTTTAAACGAGGTGCAACGCTCGAGTTCTCCCAGGTAGGCATTCATATTCAGGAAGAGGTACAACTCAGCCGTTTCGGGCAGGTCGCTTTGCAGGTACAGGGTCGATTTTTCAGGATCAAGTCCACAGGCAAGGTATTCGACCAGTACTTGTTTAACATTGCCATGAAGGTCAGCCGGAGTTGGATGCGTGGTAAGCGAATGATAATCGGCAATAAAAAAATAGCAGTTATCGGTTTGCTGCATTTTTACAAAATTCTGCATGGCCCCGAAATAATTCCCGAGGTGAAGGTTGCCCGTAGGCCTGATTCCGCTTACAACTGTTTGCATAAAATATATTTTGCCGGCAAAGGCATTAAATGATCAATTAAAAAGTCTGCCCTTTAATCATGAATGGCAAACCAGGATGCAAAATTAGTGATTTATGGCGAAAGTGCGAAAGATTCGCTTCAGGTGAAACAGCATTTCAGGCAGTTTCATTATTTTAGCATAGTTAATCGTTTACTTAAACAGCATGAAACATAACCATTTATACTGGCCTGCAGCTGCCCTGTGAAATGGCTGGCAAACTACTCAGTTATATAGTTCTAACTGCTGTCCTGTTCTGTTCTTGTTCAAAAGATCCGGACCCAGATAATACCAGTGATGGAATTTATGCCATCCGCAGCATTACCTACAATGGGAAAACCCACAACCGGTTTGTCTATAATTCTGCTGGTAAAATATCAGAATACCAAAGCTTTTATTTTTATTACAGGTATACCTATAATGAAAATGGCCTTTTGATTAAAG
>CALCJE010000359.1 GCA_937965665.1 uncultured Bacteroidales bacterium | reverse complement strand
GGCAAAAACAGCGGGTAATGATCGCCATGGCGCTGGCTTGCAATCCCGATATACGGATTGCCGATGAGCCCACCACAGCCCTGGATGTTACGGTTCAGAAAACTATTCTGGAACTCCTGCAAAACCTGCAGAAAAAACACAATATCGCCCTCATTTTTATTTCGCATAACCTCGATGTTATAGCCGAAATTGCAGCAAATGTACTGGTGATGTACAAAGGAAAAATTGTTGAAAAAGGAACTATCAGGCAAATTTTCAACCATCCGCAACATCCGTATACCAAAGGATTGCTAGCTTGCAGACCGCCGCTGAACAAAAGGCCTGTAAGGTTAAAAGTAATTGCCGACTTTTTAAATGCTGATGGTAATCCGGGCGAAAGTCTTATCACGACCGACGAACGAACAAGGTTACATAAAGCACTATATGCAGCTTCACCCATTTTAAAAGCGGAAAATCTGAATACTATTTTTGCTTTAAAACATAATCTTGCAGGAAAAGTCACCAAACAATACAAGGCTGTTAATAATGTTACTTTCGATGTTTACCCGGGCGAAACGCTGGGGCTGGTCGGTGAGTCGGGCTGTGGAAAAACAACGCTTGGCCGTACCATTCTCAGGCTGGTGGAGCCTGCATCGGGAAGCACCATTTATAAAAATGTGGAAGTTAACGGTTTGAATAAAAATGAGCTGCGCAACCTGCGTAAAAAGATGCAAATCATCTTTCAGGATCCATACTCATCCTTAAATCCACGCATAACTATTGGTGAGGCCATTATAGAACCGATGCGGGTTCATAACCTTCACACAAGCGAAAATGTCTGCAGGCACAAAGTGGCCGAACTGCTTACCAAAGTTGGGCTGGATGCTTCGCTGGCTGCGAGATATCCACATGAGTTTTCGGGCGGACAGCGGCAAAGGATATGCATTGCCCGTGCCCTGGCTGTGGAACCTGAGTTTATTATTTGCGACGAATCGGTTTCGGCGCTCGATGTATCGGTACAGGCACAGGTGCTGAACCTGCTCAACGATCTGAAAAAAGAATTCGGCCTCACTTATTTGTTTATCAGTCACGATCTGTCGGTGGTACGTTACATGAGCGACCGCCTGATGGTGATGCACAAAGGCGAAATACAGGAAACTGGCGAAGCCGACCAGGTATATACTCACCCGCAATCGGATTACACACGGTTGTTACTCCATGCCATCCCGAAAGGTTTGGTGGATTAACACAGTAATAATTAAAACAACTAAAATTTAATAAGAAATTATAATGTCAAGAAAAAAACAAAACCCGCAGGCATTGATTGCCCGCAACGAATTTACCAACAATATTTTTAATCTCTTTTCGGATAATCCCGATAACTCGTACAATTTCAGACAAACAGCTTCGCAGCTGGGTGTTACCGATAAACGCGAAAAAGACCAGGTGCGGTCCATACTGGAGCAGCTCTGCGTACAGGGCTCACTGGTCGAAATGAACCGCGGAAAATACAAGCTGAATCCAAAACTTAAAACAGCTATTGCCAAAGCCAATACCGTTACCGGGATTGTGGATATGAAATCAACCGGCAAGGCTTATATCATCAGCCCCGACCTGCCCGAAGATGTATTTATTGAATCGAACAATACCAACCATGCGCTGAACGGTGATAAGGTAAAAGTGCACCTTTTCCCGAAGCGCAAAAACCGTAAGCCCGAAGGTGTAATTGTTGAAATTGTTGAACGTGCCAAAAAACAGTTTGTAGGTATCGTTCACGTTTCGAAACGGTTTGCCTTCCTGGTTCCCGACAGCCAGTTGATTAACGTTGATATCTATATCCCGCTAACCGCGCTCAAGGGAGCCAAACACGGGCAGAAAGCAGTGGTGCTGATCACCGAATGGCCCGAAAAAGCTACCAATCCCATTGGCGAAATCATTCATGTGCTTGGCCAGCCGGGTGATAACAACGTTGAAATGAACGCCATTCTGGCCGAATTCGACTTCCCGCTTGAGTTTCCGAAAGCCGCTGAAGCTGAAGCAAAAAAAATAAAAAATGAAGTTGATCCCGAAGAAATCGCCCGTCGCCGTGACTTCCGGCATGTATGGACCTGTACCATCGACCCGGTGGATGCCAAGGATTTTGACGATGCACTCTCACTTCAGAAATTACCCGATGGTAACTGGGAAGTAGGTGTTCATATTGCCGATGTATCACATTATGTTACACCCGGATCGGCTATTGATACCGAGGCTTACGAGCGCGGTACCTCCATTTATTTGGTCGACCGAACCATTCCCATGCTCCCCGAACAGCTTTCGAACCTGGTATGTTCGCTGAGGCCCGATGAAGAAAAACTTTGTTTTTCGGCCGTTTTCAAAATGAATAATAAAGCCGAAATCCTCGACGAATGGTTTGGCCGCACTGTTATAAAATCCAACCGCAGGTATGCTTACGAAGAAGTTCAGGTAATGATTGAAGGAGCCGATGGCGAGTATAAAGATGAGTTGATGATATTGCACTCGCTTTCATCAAAATTGCGCGAGGAGCGATTCAAAAAAGGTTCCATCGCTTTTAAATCGCAGGAAGTTAAGTTTAAACTCGATGATAAAGGCAAACCCATTGGCGTGATGATTAAGGAACAAAAAGAAGCCAATTACCTGATCGAAGACTTTATGCTCCTGGCTAACCGCCGTGTGGCAGAGCGCATTGCCACCCGCAAAAACAAGGAAGGCGAAGCCAAAACCTTTGTGTACCGTATTCACGATGAACCTAACCCCGAAAAGCTGGTTCGTTTCTCCGAATTCCTTAAAAAACTGGGATATGGTTTCCAAACCAGCAGCCGCAGGAGTATCACCTCTTCATTCAACTCCCTGTTCGAACAGATATTAGGCAAAGGTGAGGAAAACATGATTGAAACCATCGCCATACGCACCATGGCAAGGGCTGAATATACCACGAGCAATATCGGTCATTATGGATTATCATTCAGGTATTATACCCATTTTACCTCGCCTATCCGCCGTTACCCCGACCTGATGGTACACCGCCTGCTGCAACGCTATCTGGATGATAAACCCAGCGTATCGCGCGACGAATATGAAGAAAAATGCAAACACTCATCGGATATGGAACGCCGTGCCATGGAAGCTGAACGTGCCAGCGTGAAATACAAACAGGCCGAATACCTCATGGACCGGATAGGGGAGGAGTTCGATGGTTTGATTTCGGGCGTAAGCAAATGGGGCATTTTTGTTGAACTGGTTGAAAGTAAATGCGAAGGCATGGTTTCGCTCCGGCTGATGAACGACGATTTTTACTACCTCGACGAAGAAAACTACCGTATTATCGGGCAGCGATGGGGAAAAGTGTACCGCCTGGGTGATAAAATCCGTATCAAGGTTAAAAAGATAGACCTGCAAAAGAAACAGATGGATTTTGACCTGGTAAAGACACGTGAATTTTAAATTGTGAATAAGCAAACGAAGATGCTTGTAACCAGTATTTAGGTAAAAATCCAGGTATTGCATAAACATGCATTAAAGTTTAAATTTGCTTTAATTTTACAGGTAAAACTGTAATTATTTAATTGTTTTTGAGGCATAACATGATCCATATCAAACAAAATCATTAACCTGTAAAACAAAAAGTTATGAAATTCTGTCCGAATTGCGGTACTGAGCTGAAACCGGAAGCCAGATTCTGTACAGCCTGTGGAACACCTATCGCTGTTGAAACTCCTCCGGCTGCTGAACCACAACCGCAAACGCAATTCACATCGGTCCAACCCGAGCTGCGCGAACAAGCAAAAGAGGCATCCGATGCGTTTAAAGAAGTCATTCGTGGCAACTCAAACATCGTTCAGCGTGTAACCAATATTATGCTGCGGCCACGGCAGGAGTGGCTGGTAATTGAAACCGAACAGCCCAATGTAACCCGGCTTATAGGAGGTTATGCCCTGGTACTGGCTATGATTCCTGCGCTGGCTTCGGTTTTAAAATATGGAATTTTGGGGTACAATTTTCTGGGTCTTACCACCCGAAGCCTGGGCACGGGTATACAACAAGGGCTTACCCATTTGCTGGGCTCGCTGATTGGAGTTTACCTGCTGGCATGGGTTATAAATGAGCTTGCGCCATCGTTCGAATCGCCGAAAAACTTTGGCCGTTCGCTGCAGCTGGCTGTGTATTGTTATACGCCACAATGGCTGGCCGGAGTTTTAATTTTGTTTTCGACCAGGCTTAATATGGTAATTTTTCTCATCAGCCTGTATGCCATTTACCTGCTTATCACAGGTATTCCGGTGCTGAAAGAAACCCCAAGAGATAAAGTAAACGGGTATGTGGCGCTCACCATCATTGCCATGATAGTAATAGGCCTGTTGATAGGAATGGTTGTTGCTGCAATTCTGGGAATTTTCTTTGTAAGCAGGATGGCCGGCTAATCATTCGGAAACAATGTAGTTATAAACCTTTCTGTTTGTTTACTAAATTTTAAGTGGTACAAACCGAAAGGTTTAATTTTGTAAACCTAAAAGTAAGCGCAATGAATTTTTGCCCGCAATGCGGAACTCCATTCGAGCCCGGCGCCAGGTTCTGTATGCAGTGTGGCTTCGATAAATCATCACTCATCATAGCCAAACCCGCTGAAGCCGTTGCTCCCGCAACAGTAACCGAACCCGCAACAGAAGAAATACATGCTGCCGTAACTGATGAAATTACTGAAACCGTCGTGCAAATAACCTGTCCGCAATGCAGATCGGAAGAGCACACGTCTGAACTCCAGTCACTTAGGCACCTCGTAT
>CALCJE010000358.1 GCA_937965665.1 uncultured Bacteroidales bacterium | reverse complement strand
ATAAAAGGGTGTAATAACGACGGGCGCTGGAATCAAAAAGGCGTAAGCCTGCCAATCACGATTTTTCCACCCTGGTGGAGGAGCAAAATTGCCTATGTCGCTTATCTTTTACTGGCAGCATTCCTGGTTTTTCTGTATGTTAAAATACGGGAACGTAAACATGTAAAAGAAAGAAAAATCCTGGAGGAAAAAGTAAGTATACGAACACAGCTGATAGAGAAACAGAAATCCGAAATCTTGAAAAAGAATGAGGAACTTAATGACCTGAATGCTGCAAAGGACAAGTTCTTTTCAATTATTGCCCACGACCTTCGGAATCCTTTCAATGCCATAATCGGGCTCACCGACGTATTGCTGATCAGTCTCGATGACCTGGATGTTGTTAAGTTGCAGAAAACCCTCGAAAACATCAAAGGCGCTTCACAACAGGCATATGAATTACTGGAGAACCTGCTCTTGTGGGCCCGCACACAAACCGGGAGTATCTTGTTCAGGCCCGAACCTGTTGACCTTTGTGCCCAGGCTGAGCAGTGTATAGAACTTGTTGCAGTGCAGGCCGCACGTAAAAACATAAATATTGTTTCCAGGTTTACATCCTGCGGATTAATTTTTGGCGATATAAATATGATGAGTACTATACTGCGAAACCTGCTGACCAATGCATTGAAATTTACGCCCAGGAATGGCGAAGTGCGTGTTGAGATTACAAAAAGCGATGGGTTCTGCATCTTTTCAGTGAAGGACAACGGGATAGGAATACCACCCGAAAGATTGAAATGTCTTTTCAGTATTGATACGGCGCACAAAACCAAGGGTACGGACCAGGAGCCGGGTACCGGGCTTGGATTAATACTTTGCAGGGAATTTATCGAAAAACATGGTGGATATCTTGAAGTGGAAAGCGAAGCAGGGAAGGGAAGCGAATTCAGGGTTATCCTACCCGGTAAAAGTAAAAATGAAATGTAAACCCTTGCTTGTATTGGATTCACCCGGTATTATTGCCTGCTGGCAGATGTATGTGTTCAACTTGCCGTTAAATCATAGCAGTTCATCGATTTGATTAGGAGTTATAGGGCTGTTTTTCATTATTTTGTGTAACTTAGAATAACAAAAGCTAATCACACAAATCGTTATCCCTGATGAAACGCAAAAACATCATACTCATTCACCTGCTGTTTTGGTTTTACATCCTGAACCAAAACCTCTTCCCGCTTTACATAGGGCAACTCGATCCGTTTTTGCTTGCCGGCAACAAATACCTGAAAGATGTTTTTATTTCGACCCTGCTCAATATCATTAGTTTTTACCCGGTTTACCTGTTATTCCCCAGGCTGCTCAAAATCAACAAAAGAGTTTTAGCCATTGGTATCGGGCTGGCTGTTATCATTACAATTACCGCTTTCAGGGCAATAGCTGAGCATTTTATCTGGAAATCGATGATACAGGTTCCGGATAAAGAAATGATGTTTAAAACAGCGTATATGTGGAACAACCTGCGGATGGTTATCATCATCGGGATTTACGCCATACTCATCAGGTTTATGATAAACTGGTTCGAAGCACAAAAACTCAGGGATGCGCTTGTAAACCAGCAGCAGGCAAGCGAGCTGGCGCTGATGCGTTCGCAGGTTAATCCCCATTTCCTTTTTAATACCCTCAACAATATATATTCGCTGGTATACCGAAAATCGGACGATGCACCCGAAGCCGTTATGAAATTATCATCCATCATGCGGTATATGCTTTACGATTCGGCTTCAGCCCAGGTACCGCTCGAAAAAGAAATTGAATACCTGAACAGCTTTATTGAACTTCAAAACCTGCGTATAAAACACAACGATTTTGTTTCACTCAAAATTGAAGGTAACATCCAGGGACAGAACATAGCACCCATGTTATTGATTTCGTTTGTCGAAAATGCTTTTAAACACAGTAATAAAAACCACAGGCCCGGGATAATTATCCATTTGATGGCCGACAGTGGAAAACTCAGTTTCGAAGTGGTAAATTATCTGAAAAAAGCCGGCACAGGCGCCGACGAGCCTTCGAGCGGAATAGGCTTGCATACGATAAAGCGCCGCCTCGAACTGATTTATCCCGGCAGGCATACTCTCAACATTAACCAGGATGCAGAAACATTCAAAATACATCTTGAAATCATCAATTAACACAACATCAAAAAAGAAGATGCATATAGCTAACAATGAAAAATTTAGTAGCATGATAAGGTGTTGCCGCTAAGTGGGAAAATAAGCATCGGATTGAAAAAACATAAAACAAAGACATGAAAATCAATTGTATAGCTGTCGACGATGAGCCCCTGGCACTCGAAATAATAAAGGATTATTGTGCAAAAATTCCATTTCTGAACCTGATGCAGGCTTTCGATAATGCCATCGAAACCATGCAATATCTCAGGAACAATAAGGTAGATCTGATACTGCTTGATATACAGATGGAAGACCTGACCGGCATACAGTTGCTTAACGCGCTGAAAACGAAACCTTATGTGATCATGACTACTGCCTACGACAATTATGCGCTGCAGGGATTTGAACTGGATGTAACCGACTACCTGTTGAAACCCATTTCTTTCGATCGTTTCATGAAAGGCATAAACAAGGTTTATGACCGGATGCTGAATGAGTCCAGACCAGTCGATTCCGGCCCCATTACAGTAAATTCTCCCGAAAACACAGGCAGGGAATATTTTTTCGTGAAAACGGAAACTCATATCGAAAAAGTTACAACTTCGGATGTGCTTTACGTGGAAGGAATGGGCGATTACTGGCGTATTGTTACCAAAAACAAGCGCATCATGACGCTTATGAATGCCCGGAGCATGGAGGAGGTTTTGCCCGAAAACCAGTTCTGCCGGGTTCACCGATCTTACTTTGTTGCGCTGGGTAAAATAGAATCCATTGAACGCAAACATATAAAAATCGCTGATCAGCGCATACCTATTGGTGATACTTACCAGAAGGGTTTTTTCGATATCATCGAGAAGAAAAAATAAAAACTTTATTGTGGTTAGTAGTTAGTGCAATGGCCCGGTTCGTTTTCGACCGGGCTTTTTTTATTCACGATGGACTTTACATGGTGCGGCCTGCTCTATAAACCGATAACCAGGTATGATTTTGACATGCTATTCCTGGCAATTTTCCAGGAAATATGCCGTGAAACCGGTATTCATTTTCTATCCAAATTCGGTGAACGGTTCATTTCAGCCTGTAAAATAGCCGTTATGTACGATTAACAGTTTATCGATTCTTTATACAGGCTGATCGATTGCATTTGCTTCGCTGTCAGGTTGTTATGTACCTTTATCTCATAAAATCAACAACTTTAAAAATAAGGAGGACCAAGCAATGAAAAAATTATCTGTAATTCTGATACTGGTGCTGTCCGCACTTATGCTCAAAGCCGGAGGCGAAGCCACCAATTATGTTACTGTAAACGGTAAAACGTATTTCTGCCAAACCATGAAAACTGGTTTGTTAAACATGAGCCTGAAACTCAGTGACGGTACAACCATGAAGGTCCCTTTTAAAAATGTGGATTCGTATTCGCTCAACGGAAAGTTGTATGAAAGGCTGCCGGTAATGTGTAAAGGAGCTCCTGCCAATTGTACCGCATTAATGGAGTATGTTACCTCCCGCAATGGATTCAGGTTGTATAAATTCTGCAAAACCCAGGGCCATGGCGAAGTTTGTGATGGTAACTTCGAAAAAGCCCACCTTGAGTATATTTACTTTGTATTTAAAGATGGCAAATATTACCTGCCTGTTACCAAGGACAATATGGAATCCATACTTCCATTCTTTGGAGTTAAAATTCTCGGGTAAGTTAAAAAATCAACCGGTTTGTCAGTCGGTGAATAAAAAAACAGGAGGCTTTTACAAGCCTCCTGTTTTTTTATGCTGAACTTAAAGTTCATCGTAAGTAGCGTATTTATTTCGCACGCAGGTATTGCAGGGGCCATTCCAAATCATCGCCCAATATTTTAGCTGCATTCAGCGCAAAGTACGGATCACGCAACGATTCTCTTGCAATCAGTATCATATCGGCCTGTCCTTTCTGTAAAATATCTTCGGCCTGTTGAGCTTCGGTGATCAGGCCTACGCTACCTGTTAAAATCCCTGTTTCTTCCTTCAACCTTTCGGCGAATGGCACCTGGTACCCCGGGCCCAGCGGTATTTTCTGGTGTGGCACTAATCCGCCCGAAGAGCAATCAATCAGGTCGACACCGATATTTTTGAGGATGGCAGCAAGTTGCACGGCTTCGTCGGCATTCCAGCCACCATCGGCCCAATCGGTAGCCGATATACGCACAAACAGCGGAAGATTCTGCGGCCAGACAGTTTGTACTTCCTTAACAACTTCTATCAGAAGCCGGATACGGTTTTCGAAGCTACCGCCATACTTATCGGTGCGGTGGTTAATAAGAGGCGATAAAAACTCGTGTAATAAATATCCATGGGCGGCATGTATTTCAACCAATGTGTAGCCTGCCTTTAAAGCTCTTCCGGCTGCTGACCTGAAGTCGGAAATAACTTTTGCAATTCCTTCTTCATCCAGTTCGGTGGGTATAGAGTCGTCGGGATTAAAAGGCAAAGCCGAAGGGGCAACGGTGACCCAGCCACCTTCGTGTTTTTTCAGCTGTTTGCCCCCTTCCCAGGGTTTTGCACAACCTGCTTTCCGCCCGGCGTGCGCCAGTTGTATGCCGGCAACAGCTTTGTGTTCATGAATAAAACGATTCACCCTGCCAAGCATTTCGATATGCGCATCATCCCATATACCCAGGTCACCAGGCGAAATGCGGCCTTCGGGCGAAACCGCCGTTGCCTCCTGGATTATAAGCGCAGCACCTCCAACGGCGCGGCTTCCCAGGTGTACCAGGTGCCAGTCGTTTGCAAATCCGTCGACAGCCGAATACATACACATGGGCGAAATGGCTACCCGGTTTCTGAAAGTTATATCCTTTATTTTTAAAGGGGAAAGGAGTTTTGACATGATAAAATTCCTGTTTTTTCAGATTTATATTTTATTGATTACTTGTTATTTATAATGCTGAATCAAGCCCGTCAGATGCTGTAAAAGCAGAGATTTCTCATTGGTTTTTCTGCTATGCATTAAAATGCCAGAGCCGGTTTCAACATCATTTATGTCTTCATGTTAAACCTGTTATGGCTCAGCAATATCGAAGCCCATGTTTTTCAACAGCTTGATTATTGAGGGCGCAATATTTACGGGAACGATCGTAAAAGCTGCAAATTCCCGTCGAACTGGGTAGTCGCCGCGCAATAATTCGAATTTTGTAGAATCACGCCTCAGTGCACTGTCGTCAGAGCGGATATTGTAGGTAGCCACTACGGCCTCGGTTATCAGCTGTTGTTCATTCTTACCCTTGCCATTCAGCTCAAATACGGGATTGCCCGGCTGTTCAATTCCTGCAGGTTGCCACTGGTCGAGTCTCAGGCTAAAATACCGACTGAGTGACTGTATGCTCATCTGGGTACCTTTGGCCTTACCATCGCGCGAATACCCGGCAATATGGGGGGTTGCCAGCCATGCCATTGATAGCAATTCAAGGTCAATATCGGGTTCCTGTTCCCAGCAATCACAGATATATCCTGAAACCTGTCCTTGAGCCAGGGCTGTTTTGACAGCGGAGGTATTTACCACTTCTCCACGGCAGGTGTTTATGAGCAGGGGTCTTTGTTTTAGTCCTGAAAAAAAACCTGTATCTGCAAGATGGTAAGTTGCATCTTCACCGTGCAGGTTTAAGGGCACATGAAGCGAAATAATATCGGCCTCAGCCATAATATTTTCGAGGCTTACAAATGCTGACGGGTCTTCGGTTCGGGCCCTCGGAGGGTCGTTAAGCAATACTTTCATTCCCAGCAACCGGCAAAGGCGGGCAACTTTGCTTCCCACATTACCAACTCCCACTACCCCGATACACAGGTTTTTTAAATCGAGGTTTTTGGTTTCGGCATATGTTACCAGCGCCGATGCCAGGTATTGCTCAACCGAGCCACTGTTACAACCCGGGGCGTTGGTCCAGTTAATGCCGGCATTACGGCAATAGGCTGTATCAATGTGATCGTATCCAATGGTGGCCGTTGCAATAAATTTTACCGATGAACCCGACAACAGAGATTCATTGCAGATGGTTCGTGTGCGGATGAGTAGCGCATCGGCATTTTTAACAATGTCCCTGGTAATTTTTGCACCGGGTAAATAAATTACATCACCAAAAGGTTCCAAAGCGCCTTTTACATAAGGTATTTTATCGTCGATAATAAATTTCATAAGTCGGTTTAAATTTCCGGACTTTCAATAGAGTTTTGCCCCAGGTTCCGGGCGTTGAAGGTATAAAAAATCCACGAACCGGGCTTTATGGAATCAAGGGTTCTCTACAGTTCCATCTGCATACCTGGCAAACCGGGCCTGGGTGCGGGGATGAACAACGTCGTAGCGAGGCCATGGCCATCCCCCGAATTCGGTACGTCGGTAGTCGTTAATAGCTTGTTGGATTTCAGCCTGCGAATTCATTACAAAGGGTCCGTATTGAGCTACCGGCTCATTGATGGGTTTTCCCTGCAAAACCAGCATGTAACCTTCGGACTGGCCGTTGACCAGTGTAAGCGAATCATCCGCTTTCACTTCAATGGCCTGCGACTGATCCACAACAGTACCATTAATGCTCAAAGCAGATCCTCTGTAAAAATAAAGGCTTCGTTTGGTTCCTGTTCCGGCGGCCGGCAGCATAAAGGTAGCGCCAGCTTCCATCCTGATGGCCCAAACGGCAATATCGTTAGCGGTATCAGCTGCCCACGAGTCGGGCGCAGGTGGTGGAGCCACGGTATCGCCTATTTTTCCGGCAATCACAGTAATTTCTGTAATATGGCCTGCTTCATCCTTAATTTTAATGACAGGGATATTTTCGGCCCATAACATTTTGAAATATGGCTTTGCAAATTTCTTTGCTTTGGGCAGGTTGAGCCAAACCTGGAAAAGCTCAGCCGGATTTTCATGCTCGGTGTTCAGGAGCGGGAACATTTCGCAATGCTGCAAGCCTTCGCCGGCGGTCATCCACTGCACATCGCCATTGCCATAGCGGCCGGCCTGTCCGTATGAATCGGAGTGATCAACAAAACCTTTTTTTACAATGGTAATAGTTTCGAATCCCCGGTGCGGGTGCGCCGGAAACCCCGGTATGGTTTCGCCATGGTACATACGCCATCCATCTTTTATGGTAAAATCCTGGCCCAGGTTACGGCCTTTGAGCGATGCGGCAGGCCCCATGTTTTCGTTGCCGGCCGGAAAATGGTCGAGATGATGGGCACAGAAAAGAAAAGGATCACTTACCGGCCACATAAAACCCAGGGGTTGTATGCTGATAATGGTATTGCTGTTCATTGTAATAAATTTTATACGTTATATAACCTTACTTCAGGTGGAAATGTTCCAGCTAAGTTAGGACAGGAAACCAAACAGATGAAATTTTTTGAAAGAAATTCATTACTAAACGGCAAAACGAGTTAAAATATTGAAAAACAAGTAATACCTCACCATACGGTCTCTCACCTCATCCGCCTTCGGCACCTTCTCCTGATGGAGAAGGAAATGGGTATTACTGCTTATTTGAGAAGGGCCACATCTCCCGTCAGATAAGCCTTTTAGCAAAACTTTGAATTTTTAGTCGTTCATTATTAAAAGAAATTATATTTATAATTTGCGCTCCATCAGAAATAACTGATAGTCCCCTTGCCGGCTATTGCGGGAGCGGGAGTCGGGTTATCAGCTGCAAAAAAGGTATCCGGATGTTAACTCACGGTTTCTAACTTTAACACTTCGAGTATTTTGGCCAGGATGGCGTCAGGTATAAAAGGCTTCGAGATGTACCCGTTCATGCCGGCCTCGAGGCACTTTTCGATGACTCCTTTCAGCACGTTTGCCGTTAAAGCTAAGATCGGGGTATTAATATTCATTTGGGTCCTGATGATTCCGGCTGCTGTAAGTCCATCCATAACAGGCATTTGTAAATCCATCAGAATCAGGTCGAAATTTTCAGTTTCGAGGATTTCGACAGCTTTTTGACCATTTTCGGCGATGAGTACGGTAGCAAGCCATTTTTCAAGCAACGACCTGGCTATTATCTGGTTAAATTTATTATCCTCAACCACGAGAATTTTTATTCCCTGCAACGATGCCTGTGCTGTTTTCGAAGTTTCTGAATTCATTTCAATATTTTTATTTTTACCTGTTGGCAACGCTACAGTGAAGTAAAATTTACTGCCCACCCCTTTTTTGCTTTCTACTTTTATGTCTCCATCCATCAGGTTAATCAGCTGTTTGCTGATGGCAAGCCCCAGGCCGGTGCCGCCATAATTACGGGTAATACTCTCGTCTTCCTGCTTGAAGCTGTCGAATATTTTCGAAATGCTTGAATCGCTGATCCCGATACCGGTGTCGGAAACACAGAATTTCACCCGGTTTATATTATTACGTGCATAAACCAGGCTGCAACTGAGTTCCACGCTGCCTTCGGCGGTAAACTTTATGGCGTTGTTAACCAGATTTACCAGCACCTGCTGGAGCCTCACCGGGTCGCCGTTAAGGAAAGGTGCAATATTCGGATCGATGGTATATTGCAGCTTGATATTTTTTTCTTCGGCTTTAAATTCCTGTGAGTAGTATACCCGGCGAATCAACTCTTCGATCCCGAAATCGGTATTTTCCAGGGTCACCTGCCCCGATTCGATTTTTGAAAAGTCGAGGATATCGTTAATAATGCCAAACATACTCTCCGACGAGATATTCAGGTTCTGGAGCAGCTTTTTCTGGGGTTCGTTCAGCGGTGTATCGTTGAGCATATTTATCATGCCAATAATGGCGTTGAGCGGGGTGCGTATTTCGTGGCTCATATTGGCCAGAAAACGTGATTTGGCCTGGTTGGCGGCCTCAGCTTCCTCCATGGCTTTCCGCAGTTCGCGGTCGGCTATTTTACGGTTGGAAATATCGCGGGCAATACCCGTTGTGCCCAACAGTTCACCATTCTGATCAAGTATTGGCGCCCTGAAAATTTCGAACCATTTTTTTTCTCCATCCAGGGTAATCAGTTCCTCCACAGTCTTTTGACTGAGGGTATTCATTACTTCCCTGTCCTGCGCATCGAAATATTCAGCCTGTGTTTCGGGCCAGATGTCGTGAGCCGTACTTCCAGGGAAATTTTCGATATCACTGAGATTAAACGCAGTGGCAAAAGGCTGGTTTATGGAGAGGTATTTACCCTCTAAATCTTTGAGCCACATCTGGTAAGGCACATTATTAAAAATGGCTTTCAGGTACGCTTCCCGGTTACGCAATGCTTCTTCTTTGCGTTTGCGGTCGGTAACATTACACAGCAAATCAGCCAGTACTTTTAAAAAAGTTAATTCGTCGTGGCTCCATTGGCGCACGGCTTTCACTGAATCGAATCCCACAAATCCCAGGCATTCCCTGTTCAGCATCATGGGCAAGGTTACCAGGGTTTTTATCTGCTGGGGCTCGAGTACCTGCCTGAGCGGGCTACCGGCAGGTAAGGCGCTCACATCGGGAATTGAAACTACTTCGCCTTTCTGATGTGTGCTCACCCAGCCTGGTAATAAGTCATTCGGGATATCCTTCAGATTGTTGATTTCGGCGCTGATGCCATCGGCGCACCACTCGAAGGTATTCGACATGGTGTTGCGCGCGAAATCGTATCCGAAAATATATACCCTGTCGACTTCAAGCTGAGTTCCGATAATTGCCAGCAGGCGGTTTATGGCATTGTTGCTGTTTTCGAGCGGTATGTTTATAAATTCAGTTGCCAGCTGGGTAAGCAGGTTTTGCAGGCTGATTATTTTACTCAGTTTTTCTTCGGCCTGCTTGCGGTACGAAATATCGGAAAATGTTCCCAGTACCCTGTAAACGTCATTTTCGGTTGAATTACTGAGCACCTTGCCCCGGGCTAATATCCATTTATACGAACCATCAGCGCACATTACGCGATGTTCGCTTAAAAACAGGGTGCTTTTGTAGTTAAAGTGATCGTGAAGATCGAGTATTACTTTCTTTTTATCATCGGGATGTATTCTTTTCTCCCACTCATCAATTGAATCGGTTATTTCATGGTCCTGGTAACCGAGCATCTCCTTCCATTGTTTCGAGTAAAAGACTTTTTGCGATAACACGTCCCAGTCCCAAACCCCGTCGCCCGATCCTTCCAGCGCAAACTGCCACCGTTCTTCGCTTTCGCGGATGCGTTTTTCAACCTGTTTACGTTCGCTTATATCCCTGATTGTTCCTTCGATATGCAATGGATTGCCCTGGTTATCAGTAATCAGGTGGCTGGTTATGGAAACCGGCACCAGCGATCCGTTTTTATGAACCAACAAGTTTTCAAAATCATTTATTGAGCCTTTTTGCAACAACAGCCTGATCATTTCGTTGCGGCTTTCAACATCTGCATAAACATCAGCCACACTTCTGCCCACCAGTTCTTCGGCCTTATATCCCGAAAGGGGGTACACCGAAGGCGAAAGTTCGAGTATGTTCCCTTTTACATCCGAACGGTAATACAGATCGACAAATGAATTGAAAATGGTCTGGTATTTTTCGGCTGTTTCGCGAAGCGCTTCTTCGGCTAACTTGCGTTTCGAAATATCATGGCTTATGCCAACAATTCCTATCACCTTGCCTTCCGAATCCCTTTGCGGTATTTTATTCCCGATAAGCCATTTTTTCTCGCCCGACGGAGTAACCAGGACAGACTCCCGGTTTATAACCGGATTTCCCGATTCAATCACTTCACGGTCTTCCGACTGGGTGTTTCTTAATATCTCGGGTGAATAAAATTCAGCATCGGTCTTTCCGATGGCTTCTTCGATGCTGCTGGCGCCCAGTATATGTGCTTCGGCTAGGTTTAATAGTGTTTTGCGACCCTGTAAGTCTTTAAAATATATGGGATCGGGGATATTATCCACGATGGTGCGCAACAGGTTTCGTTCTTTTGCAAGTTCTTCGGTTGCCGAATTTCTTTTCGATAATGCCTGTGCAATATTACACGAGTTTGCAAACATTTTTACAACCGGAACAAGCTCAAAGAGTTGCCAGTTTGATAAAGGTTTTTCAGGTGCCAGGATCAATAGTCCGTAAGACTCCAGGCGAAATGCATAATGACTGATGTTGTTTGTAGCTGAAGTGTAATACGGCAGGCTTTTGTCATTTTCAAAAGCAATTGTGCATTCGGCAAGCAGTTCAGCGTGCGATGGATCGATTTGCCCATCATCAGGCAAAGTTATACTTACAGAAGGAGCAAGGTCTTCGGAAGTCGTAACGCAAACCATGGAGCATCCCAGAATATCGTGGAATGCTTTGGCTGTTTTACGGATAGTTTTTTCCAGTCCGGGCTCACAGCCGGCTGAAAGCGCAAGTTCCAGTAAAACCTGGTTCCAGTGGTTTGTTTTCATATCAGCTCCTAAATACATTCAATGTCTTTTTCTGTTTAAATCTGTTTTCCTTGTTTTCTGCCCGTCGCCTTTTGTAAATATTAAGATCGGAAGAGCACACGTCTGAACTCCAGTCACTTAGGCATCTCGT
>CALCJE010000357.1 GCA_937965665.1 uncultured Bacteroidales bacterium | reverse complement strand
TGGGTGCTGATGATTATATCACCAAACCATTCAGTATTGAGGAACTCATCCTTAAAATTGAAGTATTCCTGAAGCGAAGCCAGGTTGATCCTTCGCGGATGCAAAAAGGGGCCATTTTTCGCATTGGTAGCTTTTCATTTTCAGCATCGGAGTTGAAGCTTACAAATGGAAGTACTGAAACTACGCTCACGCACCGCGAAGCCGAACTGCTCCTGTACCTGCATACCCATGTTGGTTCCATACTGAAACGCGACGATATCCTGAACCATGTTTGGGGGAATGATCATTTTTTCTCGAGCCGCAGCCTCGATGTTTTTATTTCGCGATTGCGAAAACTACTGAAACCGGACCCAGCGGTAAAAATTGAAAATATTCATAATATCGGCTACCGGCTGGTTGTAAATGGCTGAGATAAATTGATAATGCATCTCCAAACACTCAAAATATCCCATCACCAATCTTCATTTTTCCAATACCCACAATATCTAATCCCGATTCGCAGCCAACACCATCCTCAACCACTGAATGACCATCGAATGACCACTCAATCCTCTATCCAACTCGTTCAAAACTCTATCTTAAACCACTGAATGACCACCTAATGGCCACTCAATCATCCAAAAACCTCTCCCCAACCTCATTCCTCTGTCATCTCAAACCATTTCCCCTGCCAGGTATCCCTTTTTTCCATCTCCTTTTCAATCATCACCTGTACCTCGTCGCTACGCAATCCGCCCCAAATTGGGCCTGCCTGGAAGCGTGGAGGCGCTTCGCCGGTGAAGCGTTCAATTACAAATGCAGGGTTCAGGCGTTCGGTAAACCTGACAATAAAATCAATATAATTTTCGAGGCTAAAGAGATTGAATGAGGCCGGGTTGGTAGCAAAATCCATGGCCATCCGCGTATTTTTGATGATCTGCAACTGGTGAAATTTAATAGTATCCAGCGGCAGTTCCGACACAACGGTGGCTTCGGCAAGCATATCTGCTTCGGTTTCGCCCTGCAACCCGAAAATAAGATGTGCCCCGGTATGTATCCCGTATGCATTGGTTTTTCGAATGGCTTCGGCCGATTCTTCGAAAGTGTGCCCGCGGTTGATTAACTCCAGTGTGCGGTTATAGCACGATTCAATACCATATTCAATAATCACATAATGCTTTTCGGCCAGGCGGGCAAAGTATTCAAGCTTCTCATCATCAATGCAGTCGGGCCGGGTGCCTATCACCAGCCCGACAACTCCCGGAAATGCAAGCGCTTCGTTATACAAGGATTTCAATGTGTCGAGAGATCCGTAAGTATTCGAATAAGCCTGGAAATAGGCCAGGTAATTTTTCGACCTGCGGTAACGTACCTGGTGAAATTCAACGCCTTCGGTTATTTGTTGAGTAATGCTTTTATGCGGCTGGCAGTACGAAGGGTTGAAAGCATCGTTATTGCAATACGTACAACCGCCGGTACCTTTTACGCCATCGCGGTTGGGGCAGGTGAAGCCCGCATCAATGGTCACTTTCTGAACCCGGGTGCCAAACTCACGTTTGAAATATTCCGAATACGAATTATATCGCCGGTGGTGGCCACCGGGATAAACAATATTTGTCATGGCACAAAAGTAACGAAAAAAGGCTGCCTGTTTCCGGGCAGCCTCTTGAA
Source organism: uncultured Bacteroidales bacterium (assembly GCA_937965665.1). GTDB lineage: Bacteria > Bacteroidota > Bacteroidia > Bacteroidales > UBA4417 > UBA4417. The sequence goes on along the minus strand of CALCJE010000357.1, from coordinate 15,136 downwards.
GTGGTTAATTGATGTGGTTATTTCGTGGCGTTCTCCAGTCGTTTCATGATGGAGAAAATGAAAATAGCTGATAAAATACAGCAAACAATAAATATGGACCAGAGCTGCCAGAGTTGCAGGCGATCCCATGCCCAGGTTCCTACAAATAACAACTTGTTACCAACTGCGGTTGCCAGCAGCCAGCCCCCCTGCATCAACCCCTGGAAGCGAACAGGTGCCACTTTCGATACAAAGGAAAGTCCCATCGGGCTCAGGCATAATTCAGCTACCGTGAGAATGAGGTAAGTGCTCACCAGCCAGTAAGGACTTACACGCGATGAATCGGCAACAGGCTGACCACCCAGGTCAATAGGGGAAACCAGGTTCCAGGCACTGATGAGTACCAGCGTGAAACCAATGGCTGCAATTATCATCCCGTAACCGATCTTCCGTGGAGTTGATGGCTCCATGTTCTTTTTATTCAGCCAGTTAAAAAATCCCATCACGGGGAAAGTAAGGGCAACAATGAACAGCGGGTTAAACGACTGGAACACTTCGGGCGATATAGCGTTTTCAGCATTCCCGGTGCTGTAAAAATAGTATGACAATGCACCGCCAGCAATGGTAAGGATGGCCCCGGCAATTTTCAGGTTAACCGAATTCTTTTTCCCAACCAGCAAAACTACACCTGCAATAGCACCTATAACCGAAAGAATGGAATAAAGGCCAAAGAAAAGGTTGGTAAACGGATCAACTACCTTAAAGGTATAATCGCGTGCATAAAGGGTAAGTGTCAATCCATTTTGATGGAACGAAATCCAGAAAAATATTACCACCAGGAATACCAGCAGTAGCGCCGTAATACGCGGCCGTTCTTCTTTGGTCGAAATCTGTACAATCCAGCTTACAAATCCAATAAAAAGTCCGAATGCAAATGCAAGATCGATGCTGTTGGCAAGGAAATAAATTGCTGCGCCCACTGCTACGGCTATACCCACAGCAATGGCTGCTTTCATCGAACCGCCTGTGCTAACCTCAGTACTTTTGGTTTCTTTGATTTCTTTCTCCTTGTTAGGAAGAAGTTTATTGAAAAACAGGTACACAACCAGCGAAATTACAAGGGCAATGGCTGCTATCCCGAATGCGTAGTTATAGCCGCGGGCAAAAACATCAATATAGTTCTGTGCAAAAGCCGAGAGGTCGGTTACCGGCCCGCTGAGGCTGACCTTATCAGCCAGTAACTGCAATTCCTTGGTATCTTTCAGTGTACCGTTCAACTGCTGGTGGCAAAGTGAAGGTAAACTTCCGTCGTGGAGAAATCCGTTTGCTTTCAGCCACCAGTCGCGAACGCCTTTGGCTGCGAATGGAGCAAAAAATGCACCCACGTTAATGCCCATGTAAAATACCATAAATGCCGAATCGCGGAATTTCGAATATCTCGGATCATCGTACAATTGTCCCACAACTGCCTGCAGGTTACCCTTAAACAGTCCATTGCCGAGTGCAATAATAAATAATCCGGCTATAGTCAGCGAAAGCGGTAAGCCCGGCAATGCCAGCATGGCATAACCGGCAAACATTACTATTTGACCTACAAGAATTACTGTTTTGTACTTTTTGGTAGCATCGGCAAGCATACCGCCGGCCAGCGCCATGGCATAAATGGCAAAATAAAACCAGCTGTAGATACTTCCTGCCTTATCAGCCGAAAGGCCATATTTTGCCTGCAGGAAAAGTACCAGGATGGCCATCATGGTGTAGAAACCGAAACGTTCGCCCATGTTGGTGAAAAACGCTACGATAAGTCCCCGTGGATGTTGTTTGAACATAGATGTTAGGTTTAGTTTGTGTTATAGTTTGATTGGTTTGCTTGGGGCAAAAATAAACTAATTTCCGAATCTGCAAGGGTTGCTTTCCCGATGAAATGAAAAAGTTTTCACCCTGTAATTGATTGTAAATTAAAAAGATATTTTCATCACGGCCTTAATATCCGATTTCTTGTTCCCGCTTATTTCGTCGGGGCCGCTGCTTATTACGTTGCGGTCGGAGTAAAAGGTTTGGGCAAAACGCAGGATAACCGAAATATGGCGTGTAATTGCCGAACTGAACATGCAGTAAAACCGGCTTCCTTTTCCCGAAAAGGCAGGTACCGAAAAAGAGAATGGCACATCCTGTTCGAATGCATACAAACGTGTATCGTAGGAGTCGGTGTCGAATAGCAGGTACCTGAAACTTACGCTCAGGTCTTTGTTTACAGGCTTTATCTGGAAGCCCTGGTACATCAGGTAACCGGTTTCCGGGTTTTTATCCGGTGCATTACGTTTGGTAATTTCTATCCTGCCCTGGAATTTGAGCCACGAAAGGGCCTGGTAATTTAACTGTAGCCTGTAATAATCCCGCTTCGAATCCCCAAGCTGGTTCATTTTTTCGTCGTTGAGTGAATAATTCATGGGGTTCACTAACTGCCTGTAACCCAGTACCAGGTCGCCACGCCTCGAAATATTATACACCAGCTGTACCGAATATTCCTGCCCCGACGAGGGTGCATCAACACTGTAGCGGAGCCAGTCGTAGCGAAAGAAATCAGCGTAAGCACTCAAAGTAATTTTGCTGAGCGGTGTAGCAACCATCCCCATATACAGGCCTTTCTCGTTGGTGCTGTTGCTGCTTTCGCCAAAAGCCGCATTAAAATTGTTAACATAGTTTTTCTGGTAATTGCGGTAAACCATGGCAAAGGAAAGCCTTGCATCGGGGCTGAAGGAGAGGCCCTGCAACACGGCCAGGCCTGCATCCAGTTGTTTGGAGGCTTCCCCGTATAGGGTAAGTGTTTTGTAATTGTAGCTATAGTCGATCCCCAGGTAGGTATTTGAATTTAACACTGGCTGAAATTTCTTGTCGGGCGAATCCTGTGGCTCAAAAGGAATGGCATAATTCACATGATAAGCTGTGATTCCTGTCCTGAGTCGTTGCCCGTTCCAAGCGAGGTGCCCGCCGCCGGCTTTTTCGTGGTTGGCTCCCTTATCAGCAATTTCGGCAGGGGTTCGGTGATAACCGGTTTCCTGCAACGAGGTCACCATTTCTTCGGTTGAGTTTGCAGTATCTGCCTGCACCAGGTTGGCATCAACCCGGCGGTTCGAATAAAACACAGTGAGGTCGAATTTCCCGAGACCCAGTGTAGTAGCCGCGCCTCTCAAAAAAGCATATTCGTTCGACGAGGCATGAGGTCTGAGGGCCGGCGCTCTTTTTCGCATTACTACCGAGCCTGCGGCTTTGCCTACCGAAAACCCCGACCACATCGTTAATCCCTGCCCGAATTGTACATGGTAATCGCCGATAGCAAGCTGTTTCACCACGCCCATGTTTTTAATAAAGAGATGGGCCGAATAAAAGTCGAATCCCTTGCGCAGGGTGTCTGATTTAGGTAAAAATGGTTCACCGGGATCTTTCTCGGCAACAAATCCCAGTTTCAGATAGTCTTTGTATGCATACTGTACCCTGATAAACTGGCTGTTGGCATTGCCTAGATAATAATCGTTGGGCTTTGCTACCTTTACCGAATCAGGTACATCGTCGTACCCTTTCTGGTGCTGTAATACACGCTGGTAGCGAAGCATTACATCCGTGCCGCCATATTTCAATGCCCGGCTGAGTGAAAATTTTTCAGGCACATAGGGCGACAACGAAATAAAAGGAAGTATTTGCGAAACCAGTTTTTCGTTAAACCCATCAATCACCTGTAATTCGTAAATTGAAGCCAGCTGCCCGTACTGGCGGGTATATTCGAGCAGGTTGGCGATTTGCAGATCATTCAGGAAAAACAAACGACGCAACTCATTTTCATCGCCCGAATTCAGGTTCACAGGGCGCTCGCGCAACAGGTTTATTTCTTCTGTCCAGTCGCTGTAATCCATTTCCACATCCGAACGCTCGGCCAGGTTTTCAATCTGCTGTTCAATCTGTTCAGCACCTGTATACCTGGTAGTATCAGGCTCCTGTGCCATGATATCGCCAAGGCAGGTGAAAAACATTATCGCTGAAAGAATTACCGGCAGTTTTAGCATTAATATTCGGTGTATTTAAGATCTTTAAACAGTATTGATATGTGGATTCCTTTCCTGGAGCACCAGCTGCTGGCTTCCTATGCTGTTTTTTGAGACTACAAATCAAAAAGCATATTGCATCGAAACCTGGGGCGAATAACCCAGTTGCGAGTGCACGGATGATGACATATCAAGTGTAAATTTTTTCATTTCGAGGCCAAAGCCAAAGGTATACCTGGCAGGGTTTGTACTCAGCCCAACCCGGGCAAAAGCTACTTTCCCGAGTTTACATTCAACTCCTGTGCGTAATTCCATTGGGAATTCGCTGTTTTTACAGGCTTCGGCGGTAAGCAGCAAGCGGTCGGAGAATGTGAACCCGAAACCTGCATTCATAGTGGTGGGAATGCTTTCGTTATTATAATCCGAAAGCTTTACATGCATTGGGTTAAAGGTGTGAGCGCCAAAGGTGAGCTGGTCGGTTATCAAAACCATGATACCGGCATCGAAAGTAAAGTTGCTTCTGCTTCCATATTCATCTCCAAGGCTGGTGCCTATATAATCCAGCTGTACCCCGGCCGAAAATCGTTTCCCCAGTTTAAGGGCGTATGCCAGGCCTGCTTTGGTGGTGCTGAAGCTGGCATCGCCGGTGTACCCTATGGTAGCTCCGAATACGCCCGATTTGGTTTTCAGTAAAAAAGCACCGGTTTGGGTGCCGGCTTCTTTTACCAGGTAACGGTTTTCGAAATAGGCCCCGACAGCCGTTTTATCGTAAAATGCCATCCCTGCCTGGTTGTTGTTTACGCTCCAAAAATCGCTTACTGCCACCGACGAAAACCCCATGCCTGCCGAACGGGCGCCCTGGGTGTTCCACTCCGACTGGGCCATGCCTGGAATTAAAAATCCGAATATGATAAACAGGGTAATAGGTATCTTCATCCTACTATAATTTTCGACTAATTTATAAAAAATTGTAATTGATTCAATTACTTGTAAAAAATGGCTTCATGAAGCAATTGTCCAGGGATTTAAAAAGGATGACGGAACATTTGTCTGCAATTAGTGTTAAATTTGTCAAATCACTTTTGACCATAAAATGTATTGAAATGGATGCAACCCTGGTACTTGATTTTTTAAACCAATTAAAAACCAACAACAACCGCGAGTGGTTTCAGGAGAATAAAAAATGGTACGAAGCCGCCAAAAAAGAGGTCGAGACCTTTGTTACAGAAATGATCACTTCCATTTCAGCCATTGATCCCACCCTGCAAACCCCGGCCCTGAAGGATTGTATGTTCCGTATTTTCAGAGATGTACATTTTGGAGCCGACAAATCGCCTTATAAAACCAATTTCGGAGCATTTATAGCCAGGGGCGGACGCAAAAGCAATTTCCCGGGTTATTATTTCCATTTCGAGCCGGGGCAGTCGATGCTTGCTGCCGGGGTGTACCAGCCACAGCCTGATACCTTAAAACTGCTGCGTGATGAAGTATATTTTCATGCCCCCGAACTTAAAGAAATATTAGCAAAGCCTTCGTTTAAAAAGCATTTCGACGCACTGGGCGATTTTGATAAAATGAAAAAAGCACCCAAAGATTACCCCGCTGATTTTCCTGACATCGAATTGCTGAAATATCGTTCCTACATTGTGTCGAAAAATATGGAGGATAAGGAAATTACTTCGGGTAATTACGATAAGCTGGCGCTTGGTCTGGTTCGTGAACTGCAGCCGTTTATGGCGTTTCTCAACAGGGCCATCAGCAATGGCTGATCAGGCTTACATTCCGCATGATTAAGCTTTCCGTTGTTCGCGGTTGCCAGGGTTCCATTTTCCCCTTCCGGCCACTGTATGAACTTTTAAAAACAATAAATGTTTTATAAGGGTTGCTTCTGCAATTCCAGGAAGTATTGCTTCAGGCATTTCATGCCGAAAACTGGCTTGCCGGCAGCAGCACCCTGATTCACACTGCCTTTCTGCGCTAGGTTTCCTGCTATCGACGCTGCAATTATTTGATTTTACAACATTGGATTACGGCATTTTATGATGAAAGCAGATCAAAAAACGTATAGTCTTGCCGATGTAAGCGACACACTCGCGGCAAACGCAGCAACAGCAGTTTTGCAGGCAGATTCAAAAAGAAAATCAAACAATAATCACCTTTCGCAAAACACAGCCGTACAGCTTTTTGATGATTGCCTGGTCGATTATTCCGGCAGGCATTTCGCTTGCGGGCATCAGCAGTGCAACGACTTTTATGAATGCTTTACCAGCCACCTGTCAGCTGATAGTGCTGAGTTGCATGCCCTACGCCCATTTCCCGACGACCGCCTGGTTTGGTGTAACGAGGCTATGCCCGACATAGCACAATTTGTGGAAAATATTTCGCCGGCCGAACTTTCCGCTTACCGGTTCTCGTTTAACCACCGCTATATTCGCAAGGACGGACAGGTTTCGCAGTTTCTGCACGAAGGCACCCTGGCTTTTTCGGATGAGCCGCAGCTTCCTATGCTCAGGCTGAAAGTTTTTACCGAAATCGGTGATATAAAAACGGATAAAACCCTGGTGCTTACCATCTCCAAATACGCCTCTGAACTGGGCTACCAGAAAGTATTCTCAAAAATTTACGGTGAAACCGGTCATGGACAACTTTCGAAGCGGGAGATGGAAATTATAAAACTTTGTTTCCAGGGGCTGAGCAGCAAAATGATTGCCGACAGGCTGAATCTGAGTATCCATACCGTAAAAAATCATAAGCGGAACAGCATGGAAAAAACACTCACCCATAACCTGGCCGAGCTTATAAATCTCTGCATCCGCAGCCGGTGGATGTAGCCTTTTAGCCGGTTGTTAATAGCCGGCTGCCTGCCCGTCCTTGCGCGATTCGGATGCGCCAAAATACACTTTCCGGGTAGCATCGTACATAATGGCCTGGTACCCTCCGTAATCGCCGAACGTAAAACCAACTTCGTGGCCCATTTCCATTAATTCGCGAATCACCTGGTAGTCGAATCCGCTTTCGAGCTGAATTACGCCCTTTTCGGGATTTGTCTTTCCCGTAGGATCGCTGCCCCCGCTGTGGTTTATGCGGGGTGCATCACCGGCTTCCTGTAGGTTCATCCCGAAATCAACCAGGTTCATGATAATCTGAACATGACCCATAGGTTGAAAATCACCGCCCATCACCCCGAAACTGACAAAAGGCTGCCCGTTTTTGGTAACAAAACATGGAATTATCGTGTGAAATGGCCGCTTGCCCGGGGCATAAGCATTAGCATGCCCGGGATCGAGGTTAAAAAGTTCACCGCGATCCTGCAGCATAAAACCCAAACCGGGCGGCACCATGCCTGAACCCATGCCGCGGTAATTGCTCTGTATAAGCGAAACCATGTTTCCTTCACTGTCGGCAGTGGTCAGGTATATGGTTCCTCCATCCATCGGGCTGCCGGCTGGATAAACACCTGCCCTGTTTTCGTTTATAAGCTTGCGGCGCTCATCCGCGTACGCCTTGCTGATAAGCTGCTGCACCGGCACTTTGGCAAACTCCATATCGGCATAATACCGTGCGCGGTCCTCGAACGCCAGTTGCTTGGCTTCGGTAAACAAATGAATGTGTTTTGCGCTGCCATAAGGGATGTGCGAAAAATCGAATCCCTCGAGGATATTCAGCATTTCGAGGGCTGTTATTCCCTGCCCGTTAGGCGGCAGTTCCCATACATCGTAGCCACGGTAACTGGTCGAGACGGGTTCAACCCAATCGGAATGATGCGAGGACAAGTCGCTATAACTCAAAAATCCACCCTGTGATTTTATAAAGTCAGCAATCACATTTGCAATTTCGCCCTTGTAAAAGGCATCGCGGCCTCCTTTGGCAATTTTACGGTAAGTGTCTGCCAGGCCGGGATTTTTAAAAATATCGCCTTTCTTTGGCGCATTAAGGCCATCCGTTGTATAGGTTTCGAGCACATTGGGGAACTTACTTCCCATATTATTTATGGTCTTCCCCATATAATAGGCTACCAGCTCCGAAACGGGGAAGCCATTTTCGGCATAGGCAATTGCCGGCGAAAGCAGTTGCTCCATGCCAAGTTTCCCAAAACGCTTGTGCAATTCGAACCAGCCATCCACACAACCCGGAACGCTTACCGGCAAAGGGCCATAAGGCGGAATGCTTTTCAGCCCCTTGGCTTTGAAATAGTCCATGGTCAGTTCTTTGGGCGACCGGCCCGAAGCATTCAATCCATACAGTTTGCCGGTTTTGGCTTCGTAAACAATGGCAAAAAGGTCGCCACCAATGCCTGAGCCCGTGGGTTCCATCAGCCCGAGCGCTGCATTGGCCGCAATGGCTGCATCCACGGCCGTGCCGCCTTGCTTCAGTATGTCGAGACCGATTTGGGTGGCCAATGGCTGGCTGGTGGCTACCATACCATGCTGGCCGATCACTTCGGAACGCGTGGCAAAAGTGCGCCCGGTTATGCGATCCTGGGCCATTCCGCAGGTGGTAATCAGGATAAAGATTGCCAGAAAAAGAGTTTTATTCATTGCCCGGTGGTTTTAAGCTTATTGGTTTGGGGAGATTGTGATTAGAGCTGAACTTGTTACAGCCAAAGATACAACCTAAAATGAAAATCACATCAAAACTACATGATTGCAGTTTTGATGTGATTTGGGCAATGGGAAGTGGATTTAGCAGGTGTCTGTCTTCTGTCTTCCCTTACAACCCGGCTTTAGTGCTGTTCAGCAGCAACATTCATCACCTTCATCTGGTGGTTAATTGACTCCTGGTGGATAGCCTTAAACATCTGGTCGATAAACTCTGCGCTCAGGCCTTTATTCGTGCCTTTGGCTGCCACCTTGCGGATAATCTCTTCCCAGCGCTGGTTTTGCAGGATGGTAATGTTGTTATCACGTTTCACGGCTCCGATCGATTCGGATACATGCATACGCTGTTCCAGCAGGTCGAGGAGCTGCTCGTCGAATACGTCGATCTGGCTTCGAAGCGCACCAAGCACTTCCATAAATTTGCTGTCGTGCGAAACGGGTTGCCGCAGTATGAGTTTATTCAGCAGCTCGAGCAGCGCCTGCGGGGTAACCTGCTGGCTGGCATCGCTCCAGGCGCACGACGGGTCGCGGTGCGATTCGAGCATCAGCCCGTCGTAATTCAGGTCCATGGCTTCCTGGGCAATTTCGTACAGGTATGCCCTGGCACCGCCAATATGACTGGGGTCGCATAACAAAGGCAGTTCGGGGATGCGCAAACGCAGTTCGATGGGAATCTGCCATTTGGGCTGGTTGCGGTACGTGGTTTTTTCGTAAGCCGAAAATCCGCGGTGTATGGCTCCGATATGTTTTATACCTGCTGCATACAATCGCTCAATGGCTCCGATCCAGAGTTCGAGGTCGGGGTTTACCGGGTTTTTCACAAAAACCATCACATCCACGCCTCTCAGGGCATCGGCTACTTCCTGCATGGCAAAAGGATTGGCGGAGGTACGTGCCCCGATCCACAGCACATCAACCCCGAATTTCAGGGCTTCGTACACATGTTTCTGGGTGGCAACTTCGGTGCCGGTTGGCATGCCGGTTTCTTCTTTTACCTGTTTGAGCCAGCGCAGCCCCTCGTGCCCCACACCTTCGAATGCATTGGGACGTGTGCGGGGTTTCCAGATTCCGGCACGGAAAACATCAACCTTTTTCAGCGCTGCCAGCTGCCGGGCGGTGTCCATGGTTTGTTCTTCGGTTTCGGCGCTGCAGGGTCCCGAAATCAGCAGGGGCCGCCCCTTGTAAATGCTCCAGTTTTGTATGGGCTCTATATGTAGTTTGCTTTCCATAATCTGCTGTTTTTTTAGTGTTTAAATGTTTTATTTACCAGTATGTCAGTTCAGTATCTTTCTTATTTTATTGGCTTCGTTCATCAGTTCAATCAGCCCGGCCGAATTTTTCTCCTGGATATACTTTTTAAAAAGATTCATCTTTTCCAGGTAGCTATCCAGTACTTCGATAATGTAATCGGAATTCTGTAGAAAAATCGGGGCCCAGGTTTCGGCGTTGCTTTTTGCCAGTCGAACCGTGGATTCGAAACCACCGGCTGCCAGTTTCAAAATGTTTTCTTCGTCCTTTTCTTTATCGAGAACGCTTAGCGCCAGCGAAAATGAAGTGATATGCGAAATGTGCGAAACATAGGCAACGTGTACATCGTGATCGGTCGATTTCATATACGTGATGCGCATATTCAGGATATTGTACATATCGATCACCTTGCGGATGGCATCTTCGTCCGACAGTTCCTTATCGCAGATAATCACATGTTTATAATCGAACAATTTGCCAATGGCTGCCATGGGACCCGAAAATTCGGTACCGGCCATGGGATGCGATGCTACGTAGCGGCCACGGTTGGGGTGGTTGGCAACAGCGGCGGCTATTCCTGCCTTGGTTGAGCCCATGTCGGTAACAATTTTCGAAGTTCCTTCAATCATACTCAGGATGCCGGGCAACATTTCGCGGTTGGCATTTACCGGGGTGCTTAAAATGATTAAATCCGATTTTTTGACGGCATTTTCGAGGGTGTCAATTTTATCAACCAGTCCGCTATGGATAGCTATATTCTGGTGGTGCTTGTTGCTGTCGACTCCAATAATGCTGCTGGCAAAACCACGCCGTTTCAGGTCAATGGCCAGGGAGCCTCCAATGAGCCCGATTCCTACAATGCATACTTTCATAGTGATATTTCCTTTCTTAATTGTCAATCGTCATTCGTAAATCGTCATTCGTAAATTCCCTTTATCCTGTCCAAAGCCTTTCCCAGCGTTAGTTCATTCGCGCAAAGCGAAATACGGATATAACCTTTTCCCTGTTCGCCGAAAACCATTCCCGGGGTAATAAACACATGGGCTTTGTGAAGAATTTCCTCGGTGAGTTGTTCGCCGCTGACATAAGTTGCAGGTATTTTCCCCCAAACGAAAAGCCCTGTCTGGTCGGCATCGAAAGTGCAGCTTAGCTTCTGCATGATGGCTTCAACCAGTTTACGGCGTTTTGCATAGGTTTCGTTTACCGAAGCGTACCATTCGTCGCCCTGGTTCAGAGCTTCAACGGCGGCCAGCTGCATGGGCTGAAACATGCCCGAATCCATATTACTCTTTACCTTCACTATGGCAGTGATAAATTCGGCCTGTCCGGCTACCATTCCGATACGCCACCCGGCCATGTTGTGCGATTTGCTCATCGAGTTGAGTTCCAGCGCTACTTCGCTGGCACCGGGCACCGACAGCAGGCTTAAATGCTGGTTGTTCAGTATAAAACTATAGGGATTATCGTTGCAAAGCAATATGTTGTGCCTGCGGGCAAAGGCAACCAGTTTTTCGAACAGCAACATGCTGCCGCTGGCGCCTGTAGGCATATGCGGGTAGTTAATCCACATGATTTTAACCTTGCTGAGGGCACTTTTTTCGAGTTCATCAAGATCCGGATGCCAGTTGTTTTTTTCTTCCAGTTTGTAAGGTTTTACAATTCCGCCAACCAGGCGGGTAACCGAAGTATAGGTCGGGTAGCCGGGATCGGGCACCAGCACCTCATCGCCCGGGTTTACAAAGGCCATGCTGATATGCATAATGCCTTCCTTCGAGCCGATAAGCGGTAATATTTCGTTTGCCGGGTTCAGTGTGATGTGAAAATATTTCTGATACCAGCCTGCAAAAGCTTCACGCAAAGCAGGTATGCCATTGTAGCTCTGGTAGCCATGCACATTAGGCAGGTGGGCGGTTTCGCCCAGTTTTGCTATCACAGCAGGGGCAGGGGGCAGGTCGGGGCTGCCGATACCCAGGTTGATGATATCGGCCCCGGCTTTACGCATCTCGTCAATTTGCCTGAGCTTATGCGAGAAATAGTATTCCTGCACCAGTTCAGTCCTCTGCGACGGTTGTATTTTCACTTGGTGGTTGTCCATTTTGATATTCTCCCAGTATTTGTAAATGATCGGTTAAGGGCTTTATGGCTTCGAGCGATTGCTGGTACCGGTTGTAATCCTTAAATACCAGGTCGATGTAGAAAAAATATTCCCATTCAACGCCCACAATCGGCAGCGACTGGATTTTGGTAAGGTTCATATTGTAAAACGACAGTACCGACAGCACCTGCGACAGCCGCCCTTCTTCGTGTGGAAGCGAAAAACACAGGGTGGCTTTGTTGATCTGCTGGTTGGCAATCTGCTCCAGCTCTTTTACCGCATCACTTTCGGTGATTAGCTGGAAACGGGTGAAGTTACGCTTGTTGGTTTCCACCCCTTTTTTCAGGATGTCCATATGGTACATTTCGGCGGCCAGGCTGCTTCCCAGGGCGCCCACGCCTGCCAGGTTCTCCTCCCTGATCCATTTTACACTCAGCGCGGTATCGGCGGCATCGAGTATGCGCACACCCTTGCGCCGCAGTTCGTTTACAAAAGCATGACACTGTTGTATGGCTATGGGGTGCGAGTGGATTTCCTTTAAATCGGCAATGGTTTGGCCGGGCAGTGCAATCAGGTTTTGTACCACGCGCAGGTATTGCTCGCCCATAATGGTAAGGCCGCTTTCGCGAAGCAGGTTCAGGTTTTGCAGCAAACTGCCGGCCACCGAGTTTTCCATGGCCACAATACCGCAATCAACTTTTTTATCCTGCAGTTCGTTAAACAGGTCGGTAAAAGTTTCGCAGGGTACTATTTCGATGTTTATACCTTCGAAAAACTGCCTTGCCGCAATTTCGTGATAAGCGCCAAACCCGCCTTGTATGGCTACGCTGATTACATTTTGTTTCAGAGGAGGTGTCATAGTTTCAGGCAAAAAAAAAGTCCCGGTACATCCGGGACTTTCACATTATTATATTTTTAGCAATAACGTATCAGCCCCGCTTCCTGGTAAAATAAAAAAAGAAGAAGAATTGATAGGCGTTGTTGATTTTCATTTCCTGACAGGTTATTACTGTTGTGAATGCAAAAATATACATTATTTCTTTACAAATGCAGGTATGAACACATTTTTATTTTTAAAAAGTTTAAATAGCGATTTTAAGTCGCTGTTTTTCTGTGCTATAAATCCACATTTTACCGTTTATAATTATTCACTTTTCCAGTAGGCTTAGTTTATGCACCCTGGTAATTAGTTGCTGTCTCCTGTATCAATTCCCAGGCTTTTGCAACATGCTGCTGTGCCGTAAGTGTGCCGGCTACCGACATGCGCAGCGTAAACTGCCCGTTCAGTTTGGTATGGGTAAGGAATATTTTTCCTGTGGCATTCAGTTGCTTCATCAGCGTATCATTTATCGCATTTAGGGCTTCGGTATCATAACTTCCTGCGGGTTTATACCGGAAGCAAACCACGCTGAGCGTTACTGGCGCCAGGATTTCAAACTCAGGATGTTCAGCAAGCTGTTTTTCGAACCAGCGGGCCATGCTGATATGTTCGCGTATTTTGTCCTGCAGCTGGGTGACCCCGAACGAGCGGATCACGAACCACAGTTTCAATGCCCTGAAACGGCGGCCCAGTTGTATGCCCCAGTCGCGGTAATCGTTTACCAGCCCGCGGCTGGCGGTTTTCAGGTACTCGGGCAGTATTTCGAAAGTGCGTATCAGCGCCTCCCTGTCTTTTACAAAATAAGCGGAGCAGTCGAAATTGGTAAACATCCATTTGTGCGGGTTAAACACGAAACTGTCGGCCTGCTCCATGCCTTCAATCATCCATCGGTATTCGGGCAGCAAAAGCGCCGTTCCGGCATAGGCCGCATCTATGTGCAGCCACACTTTATATTCGCGGGTAACCCTGGCGATTTCAGCAAGCGGATCGACCGCCGTGCAGCCGGTTGTGCCCAGGGCCGCCACTACACAAAGCGGAACAAATCCAGCTGCAATATCCTCAGCAACGGCTTTGCGAAGGGCATTTACATCCATACGGTATTGCGCATCGGTAGGTATTTTTACCAGGTTTGTGCGACCGATTCCGGCAATTTTCACTGCTTTTTCCACCGACGAATGGGCCTCGGCTGAGCAATACACACGCAGTTTCGCAGCGTTTCCGAACCCGTTTTCGTTAATGCCGTAGTTGCTGAGTTTTTCGCGGGCGCTCAGTATGGCCACCAGGGTGGAGGTTGAAGCGGTATCCTGTATTACACCGTGCCAGTTTGAAGGCAGTCCGCACATGGTTTTAAGCCAGTTCATCACGGTTTCCTCCAGCTCGGCGGCGGCGGGCGAAGTTTCCCATACCATGCCCTGCGCGCCTAGTGCCGCGGTAAGCATTTCGGCCAGTATGCTGGGGTAGCTTCCGTTGGCCGGGAAATACGCGAAGAAATTAGGGCTTTGCCAGTGTGTAATACCCGGCATAATGATACGCTCAAAATCATGCATAATGGCCTGCATATCTTCGCTTTCGGCTGGTGGGGCAGGCGGGAGCTGCGCTATAATTTCACCCGGTTTTACTTTCGATTTTACGGGGTAGGTTTCAATATTTTCGTAATAGTCGGCCATATGGTCGGCCAGGCGGTGGGCCCATGCGCGGAATTCGGTATTATTCATTTCAATGCTAATTTTCTGTAAAAGTAAGGAATGTGGAAAACGGAGGGATGGGTTTTCACAGATTATATCTTCGTTTTCCCGATTTTAATTTTCAATATGTCGTTTTGAATATTGAATATGCCTTTTTAAATATTGAATATGCCGTTTTGAATATTGAATTTGCCAGGTTGAATATTCACTTTGCCGGTTTGAATATTGGAAGTGCCGTTTTTAATATTTAAATTCCTGTCTTATAAATTGAAATAGTTATCTCATACCTAAAACAAACCCCACCAGCATACACCAGTGGGGTTTAATCCAGAGTGCTTTTTAAGGGAATGAAGTCTCCTGATTAGCTAACCCGGTTATGTAGAATAAACCTTCGCTGGCGCGCGTCCCCCGACGCGTGACGGTAAAATTTCTGTCGCTTTTCATCCGTTAAATTTACCAAATACTTAACAATACAACATCAAGCACCGAATCCTTTGCTGGCGCGCGTCCCTTCGCTGGCGCGCGTCCCCCGACGAGTGACGGTAAAATTTCTGTTGCTTTTCATCCGTTAAATTTACCAAATACTTAACAATACAACATCAAGCACCGAA
>CALCJE010000356.1 GCA_937965665.1 uncultured Bacteroidales bacterium | reverse complement strand
TCGATAACTCGAACGGTGCCCAGATGCCACAGAATAACCCCGGATCGGCACCGGTTGCACCCCGCTAATATCATAAGGAACTATTTGTTAAAAGACTGCCAGCACATGGCAGTCTTTTTTTTACTCTTCAAAAATATAGTCTGGTTTTATGTAGACGATCGCTGTTACAATGAATTATAATCAGCTTTTGTTTCCATATTTTTGAGGTTTTTCCGACAAAGGCAGCTTTGTTAATAAATTATTCTGGCAACTAAAAACAAAGCAGGGCGATTTTACCCTAATTTTGACACGTATGGAAGAAAACGAGAGAACCGATGCGCTGGCAGCGCGAAAAACATTCAAAAGGCCTTCAGTATCAAGGGATCCTTTCCAGGATCATGGCAAGTTGCCACCCCAGGCCACTGACCTCGAAGAGGCAGTTCTCGGAGCACTTATGCTCGAAAAAGATGCCGTGGCAGCTGTTATTGATATGCTGGTGCCTGAGGTATTTTATAAGGAATCGCACCAGGCCATTTTCGAGGCTATCACCATGTTATTTCATAACAACGAACCGGTTGATATCCTTACGGTAACCAATACCCTTCGCCAGAATGGCAAACTGGAACTTGCCGGCGGGCCGTTTTACATTACCCAACTAACTTCGCGTATTGCATCATCGGCAAATATCGAATTCCATGTGGGAATTCTGAAACAGAAATTTCTGCAACGCGAACTCATCAAAATATCAACCGAAACTATCCGTAAATCTTTCGAAGACTCAACTGATGTTTTCGATCTGCTCGATGAAACAGAAAGCAATCTTTTTTCGATCAGCGAAAATAACCTGCGGAAAAAAGCACAGCTGATGCCCGAACTGGTTCACAAAGTTTTGAACCAGATTGATAATGCCCGTAAAAACGATGGTGTTTCTTCCGGCGTACCTTCCGGTTTTATCGATCTCGATAAACTTACGGGGGGCTGGCAACGAAGCGACCTTATTATTGTTGCAGCCCGTCCGGGTATGGGTAAAACAGCTTTTACACTTTCGATGGCACGTAATATTGCTGTGGAGGCAAAAAAAGCAGTAGCCTTCTTCTCACTCGAAATGACGGCCGATCAGCTGGTGGCCCGCCTTGTAGCTTCCGAGTCTGAACTTTCGGCCAGCGCTATCAGGCGAGGGCAATTGCAAAATTTTGAATGGGAGCAACTGAATGCGCGTATTTCGAAACTGATTACCGCACCTATTTATATTGACGATACCCCTTCGCTGTCCATCTTCGAACTGCGAGCCAAATGTCGCAGGCTCAAAGCGCAGTACGATATCGATATGGTTATGATCGATTATATCCAGCTGATGACCGGGGGAGGAGATAAAAAAGGAGGAAGCGGCAACCGTGAGCAGGAAATTTCTACGATCTCGCGTTCATTGAAGAGTCTTGCCAAAGAATTAAATATCCCGGTAATTGCGCTCTCGCAGCTAAACCGATCAGTCGAAACGCGAAGTACAGCCCAGGGAAGCAAGAAGCCCCAGCTTTCGGACCTTCGTGAATCAGGAGCTATTGAGCAGGATGCCGACCTTGTACTTTTTATCTATCGTCCTGAATATTATAAAATTATGGAGGACGAAGAAGGAAATTCAACCGAAGGTAAGGCGCAGATTATCATAGCAAAGCACCGAAATGGTGCTACCGACGAAGTGTGGTTACAGTTTATCAGCCGGTTTGCGCGTTTTCAGGACCTTGAAGGTTTAGGCATGGAAAAAATGGGTATGCAACTATCGCCAAACAACAGTTTTGAGCAGCCGATGAATAATACGGTAATCATGCAGTCGCGGCTCAACAGCATGGACGATGAGGTCGACCTGGGTTCACCCGGTTTCTAAATTACTGAATATCATCAGTTTTAGGTTTTATTTCTCTCAATTTCAATCATTGCCGGATCGACTGAAGTATTGAACTTTTCGAAGGAAATTTTTGTTTTCCCTGTAAAAATTCCTGTTGTATCCTGAATGGATTTGCCAATTCTGAAGGTATCAACATCATTGTTTGAAAAACCCAACATGAAACGAAGCATCCTTTTAATGGTTTTCTTCCTGACGATGACCCGTAGTTTTGCGGCATACCTGCTTATACCTATGGACCAGTCGCAGAAAAATCACCTGAAAGCCTATGGTATTACGTATTGGATGCTGCAACAGGAAGCCGAAGTAAGCTGGTTGCTGAACTACAGGGGTGGCGCTTTTATGATCAAGTACTTAAAAGCCTTTGAAAATGAATGTTTTATCAGGGGTGTGTCCAGCGAAGTTATTGCCGATGCACAGGCGGCCTCTATCCTGCAGGAAATAGCTGATCCAGAAGTGAATATGGACGAGGTAAAGCTCAATAAAGCGCCTAAAATTGCCGTGTATTCGCCTAAAAACAAGCTTCCCTGGGATGATGCCGTTACACTGGCACTGACATACGCCGAAATTCCCTATGATATCGTGTACGACGAGGAACTAATTTCGGGGGTGTTGCCCATGTACGACTGGTTGCACCTGCATCATGAAGATTTTACCGGTCAGTATGGCAAGTTCTGGGGCGCTTACCGAAATGCATCCTGGTACAGGGAAGATGTGCGTACCAACGAGGAAATGGCCCGAAAACTGGGCTTTAAGAAAGTTTCGCAAATGAAACTGGCTGTAGCCGAAAAAATCAGGGACTTTGTTTCAGGCGGCGGGTATTTGTTTTCGATGTGTTCGGCGCCCGACAGCTACGATGTTGCCCTGGCAGCCGAAAATGTGGATATTTGTGATGTGATGTTTGATGGCGATGCCATGGATGCAAAAGCACAATCGAAATTAAATTATGATAATTGCTTTGCTTTCAGGAATTTCAGCTTGGTTACAAACCCTTATGAGTACGAGATTTCATCCATCGACGTGAATACCAACCGCGCTGTTAGCCAGAATAACGACTTTTTTACCCTGTTCGACTTTTCTGCAAAATGGGACCCGGTTCCCACCATGTTGTGCCAGAACCATATGCAGGTGATACATGGTTTCAGGGGACAAACCACTGCATTTGATAAAAAGTATGTGAAACCGGAAGTTATTATTATGGGCGAAAACAAAGCCCTGAACGAAGCCCGGTATATACATGGTGATTATGGGAAAGGCACCTGGACTTTTTATGGCGGGCACGATCCCGAAGATTATGAACACCGGGTAGGAGATCCGCCAACCGATCTCAACCTGTTCCCGAATTCGCCTGGCTACAGGCTTATTTTAAACAATGTATTGTTTCCTGCCGCCAAAAAGAAAAAACAGAAAACCTAAATTTATTTTGTGGCTATTCAATTTCAATAATTTTTAAAACTGCTAGCATCAGGTACAGCTGTTGATTTAATTTTCCTCCATTTTTTCCTTCGTTTCCGAAAAATTTGTTTAGTGATTTGTGCATCAGTATGTTAATAATATACGCTGCTGGGTTGTAAAAAAAAAATTGATCTTTGTGTGAACTTAACACTAAGTTCTCTATTTTTACGACATCAGAAAATATATTGCTTTGTATAAAGCTTTATATTTGCTTATAGATTTTTGTTTTTGGCACAGAATAAACGGGCAGTACACATCAGATAAGTCTTTCAAAAATCTTCGGGTAAACTCTTTAATATTGAATACAAATCAATTTAACCAATCTAACCAAACATTATGGAACAAAAAAACGCAAACTACGGTCTGGGAATGACTGTGATCGGATCCATTTTTTTTATTTTTGGATTTGCAACCACGTTTATAATTACCCTCAGCGGACAGGTGAAGGATATCTTTGAACTCACTGAGTTTAAAGCTCAGCTGCTCAGTTTTTCCTTCTTCATCACCTATTTTTTTATTTCAATACCTATTGGATTGTATATAAAAAGGATAGGGTACAAAAGCGCTCTAATTGCAGGTTTGCTTTTAATGGCCGCCGGGAGTTTCCTGTTTTTCCCTGCCGCTAAAGTTCCTTCTTTTCCTTTGTTCCTTGCCGCTACTTTTGTACTGGCATCGGGTGTGGTCTTTTTACAAACAGCTGCCAATCCGTATGTTGCAGCCCTGGGTTCGGAAGAATCAGCCGGTGGGCGTATGAACCTGGTTCAGGCGCTGAATTCAATAGCTACCATGGTGGCTCCCTGGATTATAGCAGTATTTATTTTTAAAGGTGCCAGTTCGATGCTTTCAGCGCTTGAAAAAGCTCAAACTGTTCAAATGCCTTTTATTATCATTGGAATTATTGTTGTACTGGTTGCAATTGCCATTTTCCTGACTAAACTTCCTGAAGTTGGCGGCGACTCTGTGTTGGCAAAGAAAAGTGTGTGGAATCACCCGCATGTACTCCTGGGTGCATTAGGAATTTTCTTTTACGTGGGTGCTGAAGTAGGTACCGGAGGACTGATCCTGAACTACCTGAAATCAACCCAGCTTATGGATCCAGTTGTTGCCGGTAAATATGTAGCCATATATTGGGGCGGTGCCATGGTTGGCAGGTTTTTCGGATCAATTATGCTTTCGAAAATTGCCGATAATACCAAAAAATACACCTATGTTGCTTTAGTGCTGATGCTGGCATTGGTTTCAGGTTCGTTTGTTACTGACTGGAGCTGGAATATAGGACTTGTATTTATGGTTGTTGCCGTAGGTAATTTCCTGTTAATGCAACTTGGCAAAGGCAACGCCGGCCGTTCGCTCGCCGTATTTGCTTTGATTGCAGCCATCCTTGCGCTTGTTACTTCATTTACATCGGGAAGTGTTGCGCTGTGGGCCGTAGTTTCCATCGGAATGTTTAACTCCATTATGTTCCCCAATATTTTCACCCTGGCTGTTAAAGACCTTGAGCCCGGTGAACTCAGCACTGCCTCAGGAATCATAAATACCCTTATTTGCGGTGGTGCCATCATCCCGCTGATTATGGGTAAAATTGCCGACCTGTCGGGCTATTCGTGGGCATTTGTTGTTCCGGCGCTTTGCTACCTGTATATTTTCTTCTATGCAGTTAAAGGAAGCAAACTCCGTTAATTTTTAAAATCATTATACAAGTTACAAACTGTATTATTCCTGTAAGGATCATAAGAAAAACAGAATACATCATTAAAACTCATTACAAATGAAACAAGTAGCAATTGGAATTGATATTGGTGGAACCAATACCGCCATCGGAGTAGTTGACCGCGAAGGGAATATTTTATATGAAAAGCAGCCGCAGTTGCCTACCCCCCAGAAAAGAGATAATCCCACAGGAAGTGAGTCCGTATCGGAAGAATTACTTGCCGAATATATTGAACTGCTTGCCGCTGAAATCAAATCAGCGATTGATGTGGTATCAAAGATCAACCCGGCCATAGGTGTGATGGGAATCGGTATCGGAGCCCCGAATGCCAATTATTATACCGGCACCATTGAGCATGCACCCAATCTGCCTTTCGTGGGTGTAATACCCTTTGCCCGGATGATACAGGCTAAATTTCCTGAAATCACGAATATTAAACTTACCAACGATGCAAATGCTGCTGCACTTGGAGAACTGATATTCGGGGGAGGCAAGAATATGAAGAATTTCGTGATGATTACCCTGGGCACCGGGCTTGGCAGCGGAATAATTGTGAATGGCGACCTGGTTTACGGTGCCGATGGTTTTGCAGGCGAAGTGGGTCATACCACCATAGGCCGTGGAACACGCACCTGCGGTTGTGGTGGAACCGGGCATCTGGAAGCCTATTGCTCGGCTACCGGAATGAAACGTACCGTGTTCGAACTGCTGGCCAAATATAACAGTGCCGAAAGTGAACTTGCAGATATTCCGTTCAACGAAATGAATTCGAAAATTGTTTTCGAAGCTGCCGAACGGGGTGACAAACTGGCCAAAGAAGTATTTACCGTTACCGGTGAATTATTAGGCGAAGCCCTGGCAGATACAGTTCACCACCTGAGTCCTGAAGCCATCTTCCTTTTTGGAGGCCCCGTAGCCGCCGGTGATTATATTTTTAAACCAACCAAGGAAAGCATGGAACGTCACCTGCTGCCTATTTTTAAGAACAAGGTAAAAATACTCCCGTCAAGTCTCAAGCTGGGTTCTGTTGCCATTATGGGTGCCAGTGCATTGGTATGGAGAGAACTTGAAAAACAAGGTTTGTAACCCGATTTTCTTTTTTAAACGGCACTTTAATTCAATATTAAGGTGCCGTTTTTTTTATGCCCTGTATCAGGGTAGAATCTGATTTAATACTATATAGCCATCAAAAAATACTATCCTGAATAGTTTATACAATAAATATTGATTGCATTGCAGGGTGTTAACGGACGCAAAAAAAGATCAACAAACATCAGCTGGTTTTGCTGTTTTTTATGCATTCGGGGCATTGAATTTATCCCAAAGCTTTAATTGCCATTTCTTATGTGAATATTTACTAAATATTGAACGAATTGTCACAATATACCTGCGTGGTATGTATTAATTTTCCGAACTTAAACCTGATCTCCCAAAAGCCGTAAAAACCTAATGTTTTTGTGAAAAATAAATTTTGAAATCAGGTGATATGTTGCGAAAAGTTCTACCTCAATAACCAGAATACCTCTTGACTATGATCAGATCAATTACAGCCATCGTTCTCCTGAATATAGCATTTTTGTGCAATGCACAAACTGAATTTATTAACCTGGCAGGCAAATGGAACCTGTGCCTGGATTCGGTTCATAATCCCGCGAATGTTGATCTGAAAACACTTGATTATAACCTGGCAATTGCATTGCCTTCAACCCTCGATTCAGCGGGAATTGGGAACCCGGTGCATGTTCAGCCCGTGCTTGTCCGCGAGGTGATGCTTCACCTTCAGCGAAAAGTTTCTTATATCGGCCCGGCTTATTATCAAAAAGAGGTTACCATCCCCCAAAACTGGAATGGAAAACATATCAGCCTGAAATTAGAAAGGGTGCTTTGGGAATCGACAGTGTGGATTGATGGTAAAAAGATAGGGAACAGTTACAGCCTTTGCACACCACACTATTACGACTTATCGGCAAACCTGTTGCCCGGCAAACATATCATTACCATTTGCATCGATAACTCCAGAAAGTTTGTTTTGAATAATGCTGATATGGCACATGCCTATACCCAGGAAACCCAGGTTAAATGGAATGGTATTCTTGGTGAGATATCGCTGAGTGCCGTTGATCCCAATTTTATTTCGGCTGTGGCAGTATATCCTGATTTTGCAGGTAAAAGCCTGAAAGCCGAAGTAAATACCGTTTTTAAAACACAGGGTGCATATTCCATTAAGGTTGAGGTGCTTGATAAAAACAATAAAATTGCAGGCAGTAACATCTCTGCCGCAGGAAAGGATAAAACCGCTATTGTAGTTAAGCTTCCGGGCGCGCTTCAGCCCTGGGATGAATTTAACCCCAACCTGTATACTGTGAAGGTTTCGTTGCTTGACAGGAAACAGAAAATAAAAGCGGTGCGTTTTCAAACCGTTGGATTCCGCGACCTGAAAGCAAGTGACAGGCATTTCTACCTAAATGGGAAGCCTTTGTTCCTGCGCGGAACGCTTGAATGCAGCATTTTTCCGCTTACCGGTCATCCGCCCTTGAATGAAGAAGGCTGGAGGAAAGTTTTCGAAGCTGCCCGGAGTTATGGGCTCAACCACCTGCGGTTTCATTCGTGGTGCCCGCCCGACGCGGCCTTCAGGGTTGCTGATCAAATGGGAATGTATATCCAGGTCGAACTTCCAAACTGGAGCCTGACCTTCGGTGCAGATCAGCCGATGGTTAATTTTATTAACCTCGAAGCCGATAACATTATCCGGGAGTATGGAAATCATCCTTCTTTTATTTTGTGGTCGATGGGTAACGAACTCGAAGGTAATTTCGACCTGCTTACCGGCCTGGTTACCAGGCTCCGGAACAAGGATCCCCGACATCTGTACACTACAACTACTTATTCGTTTCAAAAAGAGCATGGCACCCAGCCCGAAAGCGTTGATGATTTCTACATTACACAAAATACTGAAAAAGGATGGGTTCGCGGACAAGGTGTATTCGACCAGCTTTCGCCCGATTTTAAAACAGACTATACCCATTCTATAGATCATCTGAGTATCCCGGTTGTTTCGCACGAAATAGGTCAATATTCCGTGTACCCCGACATGAAAGAGATTGAAAAATATAAAGGTGTTTTATCGCCGGTAAATTTCATTGCAGTTCAGAAAGACCTCGAAAGGAAAGGATTATTATCGAAGGCTGGCGATTACACGGCAGCTACCGGCAAATTTGCAACCTTATTGTATAAAGAAGAAATTGAACGGGCGTTGAAAACTTCAGGACTAAGCGGTTTCCAGTTGCTCGACTTACATGATTTCCCCGGGCAGGGAACTGCATTGGTGGGTGTTCTGAATGCATTCTGGGAATCGAAAGGCTTTGTGAGCGCCGAAGAATGGCGAATGTTTTGCAGCGAAGTTGTACCGTTGCTTTGGTTCGAAAAAGCGGTGTATACCACAAACGAAACATTTAAGGCCGAATATGGAATTGCTGATTATTTCAAAGATTATAAAAATGCAGTACTGAAATGGCGGGTAATTGGCAGTGATGGAAAAATAATCAGGGAAGATTCGGCCCGGTTTTCGCAGGTGCTGAAAGGAAACACTTCTAAGCTGGGCAGTTTTAGCATTCCACTTGCAGACATGCCGGCCCCGGCAAAATACACCATACAATTAATGCTTCAGGGAACAGGCTATAAAAACCAATGGAACTTTTGGCTGTATCAACCCGAAGTTAAATCGCAGGATGACGAGATAGTTGTCACCACTTCATTTAAAGATGCCCTTGCGGCCCTGGACGAAGGAAAGAAAGTTCTCCTAAATCCGGATGTGAATAATATTTCTGGGATAACCGGAAAATTTGTCCCTGTTTTCTGGAGCCCGGTCCATTTCCCTGATCAACCCGGGACCATGGGATTGCTGATGGACCCGAACCACGCAGCTTTCCGCGATTTTCCGACTGATTTTTACTCCAACTGGCAATGGTGGGATTTATGTAAAAATTCAAAAACAGTTATCCTTGATAAACTGGCCGTGGACCCGATAGTGACCGTGATTGATAATTTCTTTAAAAACCGAAAGCTGGGTAATGTTTTCGAAGCAAGGGTTGGTAAAGGATTATTAGTTTTTTCATCGGTTGATTTGCATACTGATCTGGAAAAACGACCGGTTGCGCGGCAGCTCAGATCCAGCCTTATCAATTACATGAAAAGTTCTGATTTTAAACCAGCATCGTCGATCACCGGTAATGAAGTTTTAACACTTTCTGCTGAAGCAAAGTAAACCAGGTTGAAAATATAAAAAGCTGGTATCCTGTAATTCAGATGATTGAGGGATAGTAATTCTAAAATTTAAATTCAAATGAAAAAAGTACTTTTTTTAGTCATTTTAAGCATAGTAAATATACTGGCCTTTAGCCAGAAAAATGCCCCGGTAATTTCAAATCCAATATTCAACGGGTATCTTGCTGATCCTACGATCATAAAATTTGGTGATACATTCTACATTTATGCCACCATTGATCCGTGGGGAAGCAAAGAGCTGGCGGTACTTGAAACGAAAGATTTTAAGAGTTTCAACCAAAAACATATCAACTGGCCAACGAAAATGGCATGTACCAGCAATAATTCCGGAAACGATATGGTTTGGGCGCCTTCGGTGGTTAAAGCCCGTAATGGTAAGTATTACATGTATGTTTCGGTGGGTAATGAAATCTGGGCCGGAGTCAGCGATGTTCCGCTCGGTCCGTGGAAAAACGCTAAAGCTGATGGCAGTCCATTAATAAATCGATTTCAGTTACCGGGCTTCCACATGATTGATGCCGAGTGTTTTATTGACAGTGATGGACAAGCTTATCTTTATTGGGGTTCGGGATTAAATTGGGTGAACGGACACTGTTTTGCCGTTAAGCTCAAAAAAGACATGATAACTTTTGATGGAGAGCCAAAGGATATTTCGCCGCCCAATTATTTTGAAGCGCCCTTTATGCTCAAACGAAACGGCATGTACTACCTGATGTATTCCGAAGGAAAAGCAGTGGATTATACCTATAAAATCAGGTATTCAACCGCGAATACTCCTTTTGGCCCCTGGAAGGAAGGGAAAAACAGCCCCATTTTATCAACCTCTGCCGATAGTTCTACCTACGGGCCGGGGCATCATACGGTTTTCAGGGAAAACGGCCAGGATTATATTCTTTACCATCGCTTAATGTATCCGCAACCAAAAGGCATAACTGTGAGGCAACTTTGTATTGACAGTTTAAATTTCGATGCTGAAGGAAACATCAAAAGAATAAGCCCAAAGGGAGTGGCCTCATTTATCAAGAAAGGTAAATAAAGCACTAAATATGAGGTTAATACGCATATATATAAGTTTGGCATTAATTTTTGTTTTCAGGTTGGCAAGCAATGCCCAGACCTACCAGAAAACTGATTTTGGAGTAACTACTGTAATAAATGCAGTTCAAGTTGAAATAAAGTTTTATAGCCCATCTATTGTCAGGATAATAAAATATCCTGAAGGTAAAACTTTTGAGAAACAAAGCCTTTCGGTCGTTAAAACACCTCAGAAAACAGCATTCAGTGTTAAACTTCATGGGAATGAACTGTCGCTGAAAAGCGAAAAGATTGAAGTTTTACTAAACCTGAAAACAGGAATGGTTGCCTTTGCAAACCAGGCTATGCAACTTTTGTCCGAAAAGGAATCGGGAACTACATTCATTGACTATAATGATGCGGGAGTTAAGACATATTCAGTTACACAGTCCTTCGTTCTCGAAAAGAACGAAGCCATTTATGGTTTAGGTCAGCAGCAGGAAGGTAAAATGTCGAAGCGTAACCTGAAACTTACAATGGTTCAGGGTAATACCGATGATTACATTCCGTTTTTCCTTTCGGCAAAAGGATATGGATTGTTTTGGGACAACTACTCACCAACAATTTTTGAGGATAATGCTGAACATACTTTATTCAAATCGGAGGTTGCCGAAGGCATTGATTATTATTTTATGTACGGTGCAAATGCCGATGCTGTAATTGGCTGCATGCGCAACCTTACCGGGCAGGTTCCCATGTTTCCCTTATGGACTTATGGATTCTGGCAAAGCCGCGAACGTTACAAGAGCCAGGATGAATTACTGGGTGTGGTGCAAAAGTTTCGTACGTTGGGTGTCCCGCTCGATGGTATTATCCAGGACTGGCAGTACTGGGGCAACAATTACCAGTGGAATGCCATGGAGTTTCTGAATACTGGATTTTACGACCCTCAGAAAATGGTAAACGATGTGCACGGTTTAAATGCTCACATGATTATTTCAATCTGGAATTCGTTTGGCCCCATGACAAAGCAATATAAGGAGCTTGAAAAAATTAATGCACTTTTCAATTTTGATACCTGGCCTCAATCGGGTTCCGAAAAGTGGCCTCCAAGACTCGATTATCCATCCGGGGTGAGAGTGTACGATCCTTACAATCCTGCAGCACGCGATATTTATTGGGATTATTTGAATAAGGGAATATTTTCGCTGGGAATGGATGGCTGGTGGATGGATTCATCTGAACCTGACCATTTTAATCCAAAACCATCTGATTTTGACACTAAAACTTATTTGGGTTCATTCCGTAAGGTTTGCAATGCCTTTCCACTGATGACAGTTGGAGGTGTTTCTGAGCATCAGCGTATGCAAACCTCCGATAAGCGGATATTTATTCTTACCCGTTCGGCTTTTGCCGGTCAGCAGCGCTTTGGCGCCAATACATGGTCGGGCGATGTGGTGGCTTCATGGGCTGCCTTACGTAACCAGATTTCTGCAGGCTTAAATTTTTCACTTTCAGGTATTCCTTATTGGAACAGCGATATAGGTGGATTCTTTCTGTGGAATTTTAAGGATCCGCTCAAAAATGCCGACTACAGGGAATTACATGTGCGATGGATGGAGTTTGGTGCTTTTTGCCCCATGATGCGTTCGCATGGCGAAGGTGCGCCACGGGAGCTTTATCAGTTTGGGGAAAAAGGAAACCCGGCTTACGATGCCATCGAAAAATATATAAACTTACGATACAGCCTGTTACCCTATATTTATGCAACCTCATGGAATGTAACTTCCAGGCAGTCGAGTATGATGCGGGCCCTTGTTATGGATTTTGCACATGATAAACAAGCGCTGGATATCAACGATGAATTTATGTTTGGCAGTTCGATATTGGTAAATCCTGTAACACAGCCCATGTACTCAAAAACTGAGGTAAAGGCGGGAGACTCTGTAAAAGTTGAAGATTTCAGTATTGTAAAATCAAAAAACGTTTACCTGCCTAAAGGAAACGACTGGTACGACTTCTGGACCGGCGAAAAGTTCAATGGCGGACAAACAGTGAAAAAAGAGGTTCCTCTAGATATCATTCCTTTGTTTGTGAAGGCTGGAACAATTCTGCCCGTTGGACCAAAAGTTCAATATGCCACCGAAAAGAAATGGGATAATCTTGAAATCCGCATTTACGAAGGAGCCAACGGGGAGTTTACTTTGTATGAAGATGAAAACGACAACTACAATTATGAAAAAGGGGCTTATTCAACTGTACAATTTTCCTGGAATGATAAGAAAAAAACGTTGACAATTGCTGATCGCAAAGGCTCCTTTCCGGGAATGATTAATGAACGTAGGTTTAATATCGTTTTTGTTGGCAAAAACAAAGGAACGGGTAACGATGCAATTGAAAAGTTCGACAAAGTGGTGAATTATTCGGGAAAGAACGTGGTAATTGGCAAAAAGTAAAAACGGTCAAAACATCAAAATGCATCAAAGCAAAAACATAAAAATAAAATGAAAACACATTTGCTCATTGTCCTGTTAACTTGCTTATTATTAACAGGCTACGGACAAACCGCAAAAAAGCCGGTAGATTATGTGAATGTCTTTACCGGAACTTCCAATTCGAGGTGGATGTTGGGGCCGTATGCAGGCGTACCTTATGGAATGGTGCAACTGGGTCCCGATAACCAGGAATCGGGCTGGATGGCAGGTTATGAGTATTCAATTATGAATGTCACGGGATTCAGCCATCTGCACGCCTGGACCATGGCCGGTTTGATGGTGATGCCGGCAATCCAGGATTTTACGAAAGACAACGGCGCGAGCTCTAAAGCCTATCGCGGCGCCGGATCAGGTTTTCATTCACGCATTTTAAAGGAAACTGAGAAAGCTTCGCCCGGATATTATTCATGCGAACTTTTTGATGCCGGTTGCAAGGCTGAACTTACGGCATCAACACATTGCGGATTTCATAAATATACCTTTCAGGCTAATAACGACGCTCGCATCCTGTTGGCTTTAAACTTCCCTGTCGAATATGGAGTGGATATCAGGAATGCTGTATTCAACAAAATTGGCAATAATGTGGTGGAAGGTTTCGCACAAACCGGCGCTGCCTATGGTGAGTATACCCTTTACTTTACCATTCAATTCAATAAACCCTTTAAATCGCTGAATGGCTGGAATAATGAAAGTATCCTGACCCAGGTTGACCAAATCAAAGGGAAAAAGGATGTGGGCGCTTTTGTGACCTATTCAACCCAGGCGAATGAGGCGATTATGCTGAAAGTCGGGCTCTCGCTGGTGGATATGGAAGGCGCCAGGAATAACCTGAAAACCGAATTGGATCCTTTCGGGTGGAATTTCGAAGCAGTTGCAGCTTCGGCCCGCGAACAATGGAACGCATTGCTTTCGCGTATCGAAGTAAAGGGAAGTGAGCTGAATAAGGAGAAATTTTATACCAATTTTTACCGAAGTTTTGCCAAACAAACCTGGAGCGATGTGGATGGACGCTATCGTGATCCATATAATAAAATTCAGCAATTACCCGCTGGCGGTGTCATGTATGGGGGCGACGCATTCTGGAATTCGTTCTGGAATTACAACACCATTCTTTCGCTTATCGCACCCGACATAATGAATAACTGGGTACGCACCGAACTTGAACTTTACGACAAAACGGGCTGGACAAACAATGGCCCGACAGGGCTAAAGATGACTGGTATAATGGATGTTACCCACGAAATAGCATTAATGGTTTCGGCTTTTCAGAAAGGCATCCGGAATTATGATGTAAATAAGCTTTACAAAGCTGTCAGGCATAACGGAATGGTACAGGGCATCAGGCCACCCGGCGAAGGGCTCTCGGGTATGGAAAGATTAAATGTGTACAATCGGTTGGGGTACGTTCCCCTTGAAATTGATGCTGCCTCGCGGACACTGGATTATGCATACACTGATTTTTGTGCTGCCCAGTTGGCAAAAGCCATGAAACAGGATGCTGACTATACTTTTTTTCTGGGAAGATCAGGGAACTGGAAAAACCAGTTTCACCCGGAGTTGAAGATGCAGGTTCCAAAAGATTCACTTGGCAGGTGGATGGAAGATTTTGATCCTTTTTCAGGCAAACATTGGATTGAAGGAAATGCCTGGCAGTACACCTGGTATGTACCTCATGATATTGATGGATTGGTAAAACTTATGGGAAAAGACCTTTTCAACCAGCGTTTGGAAGAAGGTTTTGAAAAATCGGTGCAGCATAATTTTGCGGCTCATGCATTCGACCGGCACCAGGATATTGCTTTCGAATACTATATCAACCA
>CALCJE010000355.1 GCA_937965665.1 uncultured Bacteroidales bacterium | reverse complement strand
ATTGCTGATTAATCACTATTTGCTTTTTTAAGGCTTTCACGAGATCCCTGTCTGCATTTTACCTGGGCAAAACAAGCAGGCAAGGCTCCGCAACGCTTGTTGAATCAAGGCTATAGGATGCCGGTTTTTATGGTTTAAGGTATGTATATCCTAGTTTTTCAAGTCCTTTCTGGATAACAGGATCCTTCATCACATAATTCCACACAAGCCCTGTTCGGAAATTTTCAATCATCATCAGCATGGGTCCCTGGTCAATTCCGATAAAGTCATTGTTAACCCATTTGGCAGTGGGATTGAACGAATCGTAATAACCGTATTTTCCCCACAATTTACTGCCATACCTGGCATTCATCGATTTTATGGTAGGCAATACTATTTCAGGGGCAAAAGGCAACGACGACATAGGGCCATAGGGCGCAATGGTTCCATCTTCGGCAATGGTATTCTCACGTCCGCTGCTGCCCCGCCCGGCGTAGCCTTCAAACCTTTTATCGCCGAAATTATAACTGCCTCCGGGGCCGTCGCAGGCGGTAAACCCCCAGCACAACGAATCGTAGCCTACCCATCCTTTGGGATTTTCGATGGCATATTGTTGCTGAACATAGGTGGCGCGTTTAGAATTTTCGAAGTAATCGATCCCTTTTTCCTTCATGTATTTATCGGCAAGGCCCCGGTAATCAATAAAAGCCTGCGAAAACTGGTGCCCGAACAGGGGAGGGAAAATTACATGCGACAGGTTTTTATACGGGGTTTTCCACTCGTAGGTCGAGAGCCACGAGTTATAACTTCTTTCTACGTCTTTCATTCCGGTTCCGGCAGCCAGCACATACAGAAACAGGCCTTCATTATACCCGCTCCATCCATGGTTAAGCAAGCCCTTTTCGGGCGACCATGCCATTGAAATGCAGTTGGGATGCTTGCCGGTTGCAGGCATCTGCATGAAATCCCAGTCCATACGTCCGAGCATAAAAGCAGACAGTTCACGGATCTGTTTCTCAGTTTCATTATCGAGATTGTAATAATTGCGGGCAAAAAGAATTCCCATCATCAGTATGCCTGTATCAATGGTTGAGAGTTCGCATTTCCATTCGCGGGTACCCGAATTCATCCGGAGGAAATGGTAATAAAACCCTTTATAACCTGAGGCGTTTGTGTCGGCACTTTGCGTGGAGTTGGCAAAGAATTTAAGAATGTTCAGCGTAATTTCGGCAGCTTGTTTCCTGGTAATGTAGTTGCGTTCAACACCTATAGCGAAACACGGAATGCCAAACCCGGTGGATGCTATGCTGGCAGGAGCCCAGCTGGCAGCACGGTCTTTCACAATTCCTTTTTCAGGATGATGTTCATTTAAAAAATACAGGAATGTTTTGTACTGTATGGAATCGAGCATGGCTTCTTCCTGGGCGGACAGGGAATAATTGATTTTTCCCTGCGATTTGAAAGCGACCTTTTGTGAATGTGCGCAACCCGATGTGGCTATTAAAACTGCCAGTGTTAATATTTTGCTGAAGTTGAGTAGTGTTTTCATTATATATCGCCCTTCTGATTAAATGTTCTCAATTACAGGTTTATATGATCCTCGCGGCTAAATGCAGGTTTTATTGAGGTGTCTAATAGGTGAAGCCCAATTTCGTAAGCCCTGACTGTACTTCGGGGGCACTCATAAAAAGGTTCCATACCAGGCCGGTGCGGTAATTTTCGATCATCACGATTTCAGGACCCTGGTCGATGGCCAGGTAGGAATTTGCCCACCAGTTTTTTGTAGCATCAAAAGCATCATAAAAGCCATATTGTCCCCACAATTTATTGCCAACTATGTAATAAAAATAGCGTATGGCCTGCATCGATTGTTCAGGTGTATAGGGTAGTGACGAAACCGCGGCTGTGGGCGTAATCGTGCCCCTGTCGTTGGTGGGTTCACTCACGCCATACCCCAAAGGTATATCACCTGCGGTAAGCCCCCAGCACGATGCATTGTAATTTATATATTTGCTGGGATTGGTCACGCAGTGCTTCCAGTTGATGAGTGAGTGGTTTACGTTTTGTGTCCAATAGTTTGCGTAAGTGTCCGAAAGTTTTCGCGGGTCAAGCCCGAGGAAGGAATAATGTGCAAAAAATAACGGGCCGCCATAGTCGTATCCCAGGGGCAATACATACCCGTAAAAAGTTTTTCCGTTCTTTATCGCACCACTGCGGGCATATCCCTCGTGGTAGGCTACAGCGGGAATTGTATGCGTGGTCGAAGCGGCAGCCATTATGTACGTGATCAGTGTTTCGTTGTATCCCTGCAGTTTAAAATTCATATCCCAGCCATAGTTTGGCGACCAATGCCAGTACATTACATTTTGTCCTCCACGCGTGTACCAGTCCCATTCAATGCCGTTAAACAACACGTTAATGCGGTCGATGAGGCTTTTTTCTTCAGGAACTGATGGTTTCAAGTATTGCCGCATGGCAATCAGTCCCTGGGCCATAAAAGCAGTTTCAACCAGGTCGCCGCCATTGTCCTTGGTGCTGAAAGGAATTACTTTACCGGTATTCCCGTCAATCCAGTGTGGCCATGCACCATGAAAACGATCTGCTTTTTCGAGGAAGGATACTATTTTGGTCAAATGTGCCAGGCCCTGGCTTTGCGTGATAAAACCCCGTTCCATACCTACTATCAGAGCCATCACCCCGAAACCTGACCCCCCTGTGGTAACCGTATTACCCGACGAATTGCGTTCACGTGCCATGCCACTTGCAGGATGTGCGAAATCGTAGAAATATTTGAATGTCTGGCGCTGCACCAGTGTTAAAAGTTCATCGTCACTGATTTCGGGGAATTTGAGGGTCGAATCCAGTGCCGTGTAAAATGAGTTTGTGAAGCCATCGAAAGTATAACCGTTTTTAGCTTTCAAATCGGATGAAATTGTAAAGTAATAATTTGTATATCCTGATAAAACACCAGGATTATGTAACTGAACGGTATTGCCATCGCCTGCAATGGTTACATCAAAAACGGGATTACCCGAAAGCAGGAAGTATGATTTAATATTAACAGGATCAGGTGCCGATGAAAATTCAATAACGATATTTAAATCATTCAATTTGATATTGTTGCCTTTGGCAGGAGGCATAAAATTCTGTTTGTTAATTGTAATCGTTTTAACGATAAAAGCACCATTGGCAGTGGTAAAAGTGTATTCGATGCCGGCAAAAGTTTCTCCTTTAGCGCCTTTAAGTGCTGATGATACCGCTAATTTATAATTGGTAAGATTTGCCAGTACATCCACAGGGTTAACTACCAGGCTGGTCATATTGTCTTTAAACGTTATCCTCGCTGGAACAACGGTATTGTCAGGGCGTTTTAAGGTGATGCAGTTTTTTGCTGAGCTGGTATCAACGGAAGAAGAAAAAGTTATAGTGAGATCGGCATCATTTGCTATCCCGGTTGAAACATCGGGGTATTTAAGCGTTTCATCCCCGGCAGTGCATGTTGTAATTTGTAAAGTACCCGTTACAACAGGATTATCTTTCTTGCATGAAATGGTTAGCGAAACCATTAAGGCAAATATTGCGGGTATTATAATCCTGGTCTTCATTTCTCTTTTTATTAAAATTTAAAAAAAAGGAGGGATCAGGAAATCCCAATGCCCTCCCTTGTACTACCAACTAACCATCATTAAGGTTTTTCAGATTTGTACATCAGATCAATTTCATTTGCAGATAAAGCTTTGTGGTATATTCTAACATCATCAAGCTGTCCTTTAAAATGGTTCAAGGTTGGGTCAGCATTAGTTGGATCAGCCCAGGCATCTGATATAGTGCGATTGGTGCTGCCTTGAATAAATCCGAAAGCAAGTTGATTTCCTGCTGCTCCGCCGGCATATTTCAAGCCAACTGCTCCTCTTTTTGCATCAGCTGTGGGCCACAGGTTGAAATCCTGTGATTTCATCAATACGCCGTTAATGTACATGTTTCCAACCTTGGTCGTACTGTTGTAAACACAAACAATATTAGCCCATTTATCTTTTATCAGGAATGCAAGTCCGCCTGATCCGGTGAGGTCTTTGCAATAAGTCCATCCCTGCCATCCACCATTATCTTTGGTAGAACCTGTTGCTGCTCCATTGAACCAAAGATCTTCTGACGCAGTTGTTGTGCCCAGGTCGTATTGAGCTGCAAGTTTGCAACCATCATAGGCTCCGAATATTTCAAACTGGAAACCATTCCATCCACCCAGACCCATTACAAAATGTCCGCTGGTTTTATCTGTTGAAACAGCTTTTACCCAAAAACTGAGTGTAAAGTCGTGTGTATTCATCAGTTGGTCACCGTTAGGTACTTCTATCAGACTGGTTGTGCCGTTAAAAGTTGCTGCTTTGCCTGCAGCTGAATTGCGTGATGCAGTGTAAGTTATGTCTTTAATAGCACCTGATGCTGGATCGAAAGCTCCCACAACATCGTTTGAATTGTCTTCAAAGTTCCAATATGCAATCATACCTGATGGAGCGAAGGTTCCAATGGTGGTAAAATTCCTGCTTGTAGCTGTAAGGAACTGATCTTCGGTTGATTTGAGCCCTGCGCTGAAATTGAGTTTAAATAATGCACCACTGGCCAATGCTTCGGTGGGCACAATCGTAATCTTATTTGCTGATGTGGTAATTGTGAGGGCAACATTTGCATTATCGTAGTCCCTTGTCATTGTAATATTGGCACTGGTAGCGGTTGCCGGATCAACATCAGTTGTAAATTCGGCTACGATGGTAGGATTGGTTGGAACCGTGTTTGCTGCCACAGCTCCGTTCAGATCAATACTTCCAGCTGTTAGTGCTACGAGTGAAAGTGCCGCAGGCTCATCTTTTTTACATCCACTGTTTCCCAGCAGTAATACACCGGCCAGGAGAATTGTGCTTACATACATTAATTTGTTTTTCATAATTTGGTTGATTTAAGGGTTAACATTTAATTAAACTGTAATTTACCAATTGGGATTTTGCTTTAATGTGCCTTGTGAAATATCAATTTCACTTTGAGGTATGGGCAGGAGCTCATTTTTACCTGTTACAAAACCTAAAGGACCCAGGACTTCGGCAGCTTTATTGGTACGCACCAGGTCCCAGAACCTATGACCTTCCATTGCCAGTTCATGGCGCCTCTCGTTGAGAATTATATTTCGGAGTGCATTTTTTTCCGTAGTTGTTATGTCGGGTAAAATTGCATTGTTACCCTGGCGTGCACGTTCCCTTACCTTATTCAGGTAAATCAACGCATCCCCCGGTTTATTGTTTTCGTTCAATGCTTCGGCAGCAATCAGCAGCACATCGGCATACCGGATTATTCTCCTGTTATGCCCGAATTGAGTGGCAACATTATTTCCCGGTGTCCAGACTTTCCGGTTATAACATTCTGTTTCAAGAATATTGCCTTCATTGTCCTTGGTAACATCCGGTGTAGTGCCATCACCAAGGATGATGATGCCGTCAATTACATCACCCAGGTCGATGATGGTTCCTTTCATCCGTGGATCACCTTCCTCGAACGATGCCCTGAGATTTGGTGTCGGCCGGTTAAATCCCCAGCCCCGGTTTGGCGTTCCCCTCACGCCCTGCACATTTGCATATTGATCGCCACCAGCGGCTTCCAGGCCTATGGCTCCGATTTCGAAAACAGACTCAATACCATGTTCGCCATCTACACTGCTGGCATTTATAAACAGGGGTTCCAATCCATATTGTTTTGAATTGATCACTTCCAGTGCATATTTTTCGGCATTTACAAAATCGCCATCAAATAAGTAAACCTTTGCCAGCAAAGCTTTTGCCGAGCCTTTGGTAGCTCTTCCGAGTTCAGCGTTGGGTTGTGCGTTCCTTTCATCCAGACCGGTTATTGCCGCAAGCAGATCTTCTTTAATCTGTTTGTAAACATCGGCTTTAGGCGATCTGACCAGGTTATTGGACGGATTAGTGGTGAGTATCAAAGGAACATCGCCCCAGGCACGTACCAGGTCGAAATAGAAAAGTGCACGCAGAAATTTGGCTTCAGCAATATACCGGTCGCGCAAAGTGGCATCCATATCAATGGCCGGTACTTTTTCAATCACTACATTGGCTCTTTTAATGCCCATGTAGAGTGTTGCCCACCACGATTTAAGTTCGTTACCGGTTTTGGTAAAGGTAAAATTATCGTAGGGGCCAATTTCGGCCGACTGGTCGGTTGGATTACTCCCCTTGCGGGCATCGTCGGACATGATATCAAGGATAGGAAATGTGCCTGAATGGAAACTTACATCAAGCATGGTTCCGTAAGTTGCATTTACTGCAAGCAAGGCATCGGTTGCAGAAGTGGGGAAAGTGGTTTGGGTTAATGCACCCTGGGGCTCTTTATCCAGGAATGATTCACAACCTGCGAGCACAAACAAAAGCACTACAAATGCTGACAAATATATTTTATGTATGTTTTTCATGGCTGCTAAAATGTTAAATTTACACCAAAGGAATATACCGAACTTACAGGATAAATACCTGTATCTATGCCATTCGAAAGAACATCACCGCTGCCGATTTCAGGTGTATAACCTGTGTATTTGGTGAGTGTGTAGATGTTGTTCCCTTTCACATATACCCTGAATTGCTGCATGTGAAGTTTGGTGCTCAAAGCTTCAGGAAGGGTATAGCCTAATACCAGGCTTCGCAATCGCATGAAGGAGCCATCCTGAATAAACTTATCGGATGGGATATAATTATACCCTCCAAAGCTTGCACGTGGCTCGGAATTACTGGTACCTTCGCCGGTCCACCGATCCATCACATGCTGTTCAAAATTATAAGCATCGGGCCTGATAAATTCTTTGGCATTGTATATTTTATTTCCGGTTTGTGCCTGAAGGCTGAATGAAAAATCAAAGTGTTTGTAGGTGATCTCAGCATTTAACCCGAGGATAAACTTTGGTATGGGTGAACCGATGTAAGTACGATCCAAATCGTTAATTATCTTATCTCCGTTTACATCCACACGGCGCAGATCACCAACACCTGCATCACTGGTATGAGGATAGGCATTCAGTTCAGCCTGGTTTTGGAATATTCCGTCGGTCTTATAACCGTAAAATGCACCAATGGGTAAGCCTTCGCGGCTTTGGGTTAAAAAGCCTTTCACGTCGCCGCCATAAAGCAGTGAATCAATACCGCTGCTGCCACCAACGCTGAGTACTTCGTTGTGTATGGTCGAGGCCAGGAATCCAATATTGTAGCCCACTTCTCCTATTTTGTCTCTCCAGCTTATGTTTGCTTCAAATCCGCTGTTCATCACTTCACCGGCGTTGTAGCGGATCTTTTGCCCTTGTCCGTTGCCCAGGTAGCCGGGTGTCGACAACTCAACCAAAATGTCGTTGGTAACACGGTGGTAGTAGTCAAATTCGGCTGTAAGCCTGTCCTTAAATGCGCCTATCTCCAATCCAACGTCTGTTTGACTGGTCACTTCCCACTTCAGGTCGGGGTTGCCGCTTTTTGCATAGGTAACACCCGGGTACAAAATGTCGCCAATTCCAAAAACAGCTACATTATCCTGGGTTAGTGAAAACCTGTTCGAATAATCTATTTTTTCGTTACCTATTTTACCCCAGCTTGCGCGAAGTTTCAGCTTTGATATCTGGGTCAGGTTTTTCATAAACGATTCGTTGCTGATATTCCAGCCGGCAGCCAGTGATGGGAACATACTCCACCTGTTTTCGGACGAAAATTTTGACGAACCATCGCGCCTGAAAGTTGCCGTGAAAATGTATTTATCGTCGTAGGTATAATTGGCCCTGGCCAGGTACGAAATCATGGAATAATACAGCCCGGCATCAACGCCATTGCTTAAGCTGCCATTTATACCACTGCCGGTGATATTGTTGTATTGCAGATACCAGAAATCGCTTGCATCCCTGATAATATCTTCGCCTGAAGCATTAAAATACTCGGAATTTGAATTTTGCATGGTGAACCCACCAACCGCATTAATGGCATGCTTGTCGAAGGTTTTGTTATAGTTCAGGGTGTTTTCCCAAAGCCATGTTATGTTTTCGGACGATCCCTTAAAAAGACTGCTTTTCGAATGCTTCTGCATGGATTCCGTACCATCATAATACAGCACTGTATAAGCAGGTGAGAACGACTCTGATTTATTATATCCTGCATCAATACCAAAACTGGTTTTCGCAACAAAACTTTTCAGAAATGTAGCCTCAAGGAACATATTGCCTACAGCCCTGATTCCTTTATTAAAACTATTGTTGTACTCAATGCTGGCAAGCGGGTTACCAACACCCTGGACTCCCGCAAATGATCCATCAGCCCTGTATGGCTCCAGTGTAGGCCATGCCCTGTATGCCTGAAAGACCACACCCGGTTCGTTTTGTTGTTTGTAAGGAGCAATGGTAATGTTATTGCCAAGTTTCAAATGATCAGTCAGCAGGTAAGTATTATTGAGTTTTAGCGTTACACGCTCGTAACCTGA
Organism: uncultured Bacteroidales bacterium; assembly: GCA_937965665.1. Taxonomy (GTDB): domain Bacteria; phylum Bacteroidota; class Bacteroidia; order Bacteroidales; family UBA4417; genus UBA4417. The sequence continues at coordinate 444 of CALCJE010000355.1, read as the reverse complement.
TTTGTCAATAATACCTTTCTGGTTAAAATAACCTATACCGATATAATATGATGTCTTTTTTGTTGCGCCCCAGGCCGAAATCTGGTGATTGTTAATCGGGGCAGTCTGGAAAATCAGGTCCTGCCAGTCGGTATTCGGCACAGCATCTACATTATTATAGCTGGGATCGCCTGGAATTTCGTTGGCAATGGTTGCAAATTCCTTGCCATTGAGCAGGTCAATCTTTTTTGATAGCGATTGAATACTGTACTCGCCCGAATAGCTGAAATTTGTTTTTTCAACATTGGTTGACCCGCTTTTGGTTGTGATCAGGATTACCCCGTTCGATCCTCTGGATCCGTACATGGATGTAGCCGAAGCATCTTTTAATACTTCCATGGATGCAATATCGGCACTGTTGAGGAAAGAGATATTGTCGAGTATAACCCCGTCGACCACATAAAT
>CALCJE010000354.1 GCA_937965665.1 uncultured Bacteroidales bacterium | reverse complement strand
GTTTTGCGATACATCAGGGTTGCAATCACAATTCCTATTACACCTATAAGTACCGAAGGTATTGCCACAGACCAGTCGATGTGTGCTTCAAAAGGAAGACCATCGGATGTTACAAGTGCATGGAAAGGCAGGAAACCCGAGAACATAGCACCGAAAGCCAGCACCATCAGGGGAATTGTCATTACATACGGCGCTTCGTGCGGAGTATGGTGGTAATGTGTTGCCTTGCCCCAGAATATGTTGTAATACAAGCGGAACATATAAAATGCGGTTAAACCGGCAACCAGGAATTCAATACCAAAAAGTATTTTGTTATGATGCCATGCGGCAACCATAATTTCATCCTTACTGAAGAAACCGGCAAATGGAGGAATACCGGCAATGGTAATACAGGCAATAAGGAAAGTAATATGCGTGATGGGGAGGTATTTGCGAAGTCCACCCATATCGTTCATATCGTTGCTATGTACAGCATGAATTACAGCACCAGCACCAAGGAATAACAATGCCTTAAACATGGCGTGGGTAAACAGGTGGAAATTTGATGCCATAAAACCAAGTCCTTCGTGGCCTCCATAACCCGAAACTCCGAGTGCAAGCATCATATAACCGATTTGCGACATGGTTGAATATGCAAGTACACGTTTGATATCAGTTTGTGTACAGGCAATTATAGCTGCAAACAGTGAAGAGAATCCGCCAACCCAGGCTACCACATTCAGCGCATCAGGTGCTGCCAGCGAGTATACGGGGAATAAACGTGCTACCAGGTAAACACCGGCAACAACCATGGTTGCAGCATGAATTAACGCCGAAACGGGAGTTGGACCTTCCATGGCATCAGGCAGCCAGATGTGCAGTGGGAACATAGCCGATTTACCGGCGCCGCCCATAAAAATAAAGATCATTGACCATGTGAGTACCGACATACCCATAAATGCGGCACCGCCAACCTGGGTAATTGCAGGGCCGGTGGGGCTTGTAAGTGTCTGGAAATCGAATGTACCGGTAATAAACGAAAGCATCAGAATACCAATCAGGAAACCCAGGTCGGCAAAACGTGTAACGATAAATGCTTTCTTCGATGCTGCAACAGCACTTGGTTTTTCGTAATAAAAACCAATGAGCAGGAATGATGAAACACCAACAAGTTCCCAGAAAATATACATCTGGAAAATATTGGTAGCAAGCACCAGACCAAGCATCGAAAAACTGAATAACGAAAGGAATGCGAAAAACCTGTGGTACCCGCGTTCACCTTTCATATATCCGATACTGTAAATGTGCACCATCAGCGAAACCGTGGTAATAACCACCAGCATCATCACCGAAATAGGATCGAGTAAGACACCAAGGTTAATGGTGAGCTTATCGGTGAGATGCAGCCATGTGATTTCAACGGCTTTCAATGATTTGTAACCGGTTTCGGCCAGGTGATCAGTCCAGAAATACCTGATCGCAGTGAGATACGAAAGTATGGCTGCAATCGATAATCCGGCAGTGCCTATCAGGCCGGAAACAATGGGTTTCATTTTGTGCCCGGTGAGACCAATGAACAGGAAAAATGCAAGTGGAATCAGCGGGATAAGCAATGTATACGTGTAGTCGACCATATCTTATTTTAATATGTCAGTGATTAATGCTTTACTTAAAACTTCATTTCATCTACCTTGTCAACATCAATTGATCTGACGTTGCGGTAAATATTGATGATGATGGCAATGGCTACGGCAGCTTCGGCAGCAGCAATGGCAATAATAATCAGCGTAAAGAAATGACCTTGCAGGTTTTGAGGATAAAGGTACCTGTTGAATGCCACAAAATTGATGTTTACCGAATTGAGAATAAGCTCAATCGACATAAGCATGGTTATCAGGTTTTTACGGGTCAAGAACCCATAAATCCCAATAAAAAACATCAGCGTGCTGATTACCAGAAAATATTGTAACGGTATGGTTCCGGTCATGGTGTATTACTGTTAATTTTTATGTTTAATCAATTGGGCAACAACTATTTGATTTCATTTTCCTTGCGAACAATAACGCTATCCTTCTCTTTACGGGCAACAATGATGGCCCCGATGAGCGCTGCAAGAAGAAGTATTGAAATAACTTCGAAAGGAAGTGCAAATCCGTCGCGGCCATACGAAATTAATGCATTACCCACATCGGTAACTCTTGATGTTTGCGCAGGTGCAGCAGACGGAACAAATGCAAACCTCATGATAGTGATAAGTGTAAGCAGTGCGCCTGCACCAACAGCCAATGCCGACAACAGGCTTTGTTTCATCCCTGCCATAACTGCTTTTTCGCTGATATGGCTGGTAAGTAATACCGAAAAGATGATCAGTACTACAATACCACCTGCATATACGGTGAGTTGCACCGCGGCAAGGAAGGTGTATTCGAGCATAAAATAGATGGCTGCAGTTGAAATTAGTACAAACAGCAGGTATACTGCAGCTCGTAGTATTTTCCGGCTTGTAACGGTAAGAACCGAAAACATCAGGATCATACCGGCCAAAAGGTAAAACATTACATCACTATTCATCTTTTATAATTTTTCTGTTTTCAGATTCAGTTGTCTCTTATAATTACGTGCTTGTATGTAAGGGTTTTAAATAATCGGAACCCTGTGTTCAAGTCTTCTTATTCTTTGATGCCTTCCATTATTTTTGATCCGGGCTGGTTTAACACTTTTGTAAAAGTGCTTCTGTCCCAATGCGCATGCTCAAATTTCTGCCCCATTTTGATGGCATCCGAAGGGCAGGCTCTTACACATAAATTGCAGAAGGTGCACATTCCCAGGTGATAAATATGCTGGTCGATGATGCGTTTCTTTTTGCCTTCTTCGGTCATAATGCTTTTGCTGATGATCTCGATGGATCCGTTAGGGCAGGCGTTTTCGCAAAGACCGCAACCGGTGCATTTGTGTTCGTTATTTTCGTTATGCGGCATAATTACTTCGCCACGGAAGCGATCATACATTACGAGGGTATCGCGGTTTTCGGGATATTGCTGGGTAACATTTCTCCAGGGAGTAAAAAAGTACTTTGCAGTAATTTTCATACCGGTCAGCAATGTCCAGATGCCACTAAAAATTTCAGCTATATAATTGAAGAATGATTTCATTTGTCAAGGTTAATGTTATCAGTTTCAGAATTTTACCAGTGCCAGCCCAATAATACCATGGTTGCCATCAGAAGGATGTTGAAAAGGTTTATAGGCAGAAGGTATTTCCATTCGAGTGTAAGAATCTGGTCGATACGTAAGCGTGGAAATGTCCATTTGAACCACATGATCAGGAATATAATTCCAAAAACTTTCAGGAAGAACCAAACGAGTCCTGGAATAAAGTCCATAACGTTGTTAAATGCAGCCCAGTCACCGAAGTGGAAAGGCATCCAACCTCCCAGGAATACAATGGTAGCCATTGCAGAAACAATAAAGAGGTTGATATATTCAGCCAGGAAGAAAAAGGCGAATTTGATACCTGAATATTCAGTGTGGAATCCGGCGGTAAGTTCTGATTCAGCTTCAGCAAGGTCGAAAGGACCGCGGTTGGTTTCAGCAGTACCGGCGATTACAAATATTGTGAATGCAATCAGAGCAGGAATATGTCCTTTAAAAAGGAACCAGCCGCCGCGCTGCAGTTCCACTATTTCGGAAACCTGCATGGTTCCTGCTAATATTACCATGGTAATGAGCGACATACCAACCGAAAGTTCGTAGCTCACAATCTGAGCGCCACTACGCATCCCACCAATCAGCGAATATTTATTATTACTTGCCCATCCGGCAAGCAATACACCAATTACACCAACTGACGAAACAGCTGTTACAAAAAAGATACCTATATCGAAATCAAGTGATTGTAGTCCCGGTGCAAACGGTATAACCGAAATAGTCAGGAACGGCACAATGATAACGATGAAAGGAGCCAGGTTATAAAGGAATTTATCAACACTTTTAGGTGTGATCAACTCCTTCATAAGCAACTTGATAAAGTCGGCTATAGTTTGAATTATTCCCCAGGGACCAACACGCATAGGGCCTAAACGTTGCTGGAAAGCAGCACAAACTTTGCGCTCGGCATACACCAGGAACAGTCCGAAAACGGCTATAAAAAGGAGATATAAAACTCCGATAATAGTCCATTCTATAATTGTTGTAAGTAAGGGGGAAACGTTTTCAATCAATCCCTGGTGAATGGATTGAGTGATAGGCGTAAAATCGTATTTTTCGAATGCCATTGTGAAATGGGTTTATCTGTTACGTTCTTTTTATTGTAAAAACACTATTCAGTGCTTATCTGTCAATGTCAGGTATTACGAGGTCGAAAGTGGCCATAATTGCTACAAGGTCGGCAATTTTCCATCCTTTGGCGATATGGTTAATGGTGAAAAGATTTGAGAAACCGGGTGAACGGAATTTTACGCGATATGGATTTTTCTTTCCGTCGCTTACAATATACACTCCGAATTCGCCACGGGCTGATTCAACACGCTGGTAAAATTCTCCTTCAGGTAATTTGATAACACCTTTCATTTTCACAGCAAAGTCACCTTCAGGAATATTGTCGATCAGTTGTTCGATAATATTCATCGATTCCCACATTTCGTCCATCCTCAGTTTCCAACGTGTAAATGAGTCGCCTTCGGTTCCCATTTTTTCTTCGAACTTAATATAAGGATAAGCGCTGTAAGGATGATGTTTACGAACGTCGCAACTGAAACCTGAAGCGCGTCCGGTAGGACCGGTTACACCGTATGCGATGGCATCTTCTTTTGATAAAATGCCAATTCCTTTGGTACGGTTTTGGAAAATGATATTATCGGTAAGCAACTTATCGTATTCAGGTAATTTCTTCCTGAATTTTGTGATAAAGGCTTTTACGTTTTTCTGGAAATTAGGATGGATATCAAACATTACACCGCCGGGAACACTGTAGTTTAAGGTCAGGCGGGCTCCGCAGGTTTCTTCAAAAATATCGAGGATATCTTCACGATCGCGCAGGCCATAGAAAAATGCGGTGAGTGCACCCAGGTCCATTCCCGAAGCACACCACCACAACTGGTGCGAAGCCAGACGCTGCAGTTCATCAAAAATGGTACGGATGTATTTAACACGTTCAGGAACTTCAACCTGCAGTGCATTTTCGACACAAAGACAAACAGCCTCATTATTCATATGAGCCGACAGGTAATCCATGCGGTCGGTAAGATGAACAATCTGCGGGTAGGAGAGGGCTTCGGTCATCTTTTCGATGCCGCTGTGGATGTAGCCGATATGCGGTTCTACATTATGTACAATTTCGCCTTCAAGTTTGGTCAGTAACCGTAAAACACCGTGTGTACTAGGGTGTTGCGGACCTATGTTAACAAGATACTCATCTGTCTTTATCTCGTCGGTAGTAATAAGTTTCTCAATAATTTCTGCCATAACTATCTTTCTACAACGTGAATATCATCTTTAAAATCTTTACGCAGCGGGTGTCCCCAGGTGTCGTCGAGGAAGTAACGGCGCAAACCGGGGTGATTGCTAAACGTAATACCCAGTAAATCATAGATTTCGCATTCGTGGAATTCTGCAGTCGGCCAAATATCGGCAACTGTATCCAGAACAGGATTTTCCCTGTTTTCGGTATTTGCTTTTACTACCAGGAAATGTCTATGTGAGGTTGATTCGAGGTGGTACACTACCTGCATAAATGCGGGGTAGTCAACGCCTGATTCGCAAACCAGGTAATCGAAAGCCAGGCTGGCATCCGATTTCAGATGTACCATCAATGCATGTGCTGTATCGTGAGAAACGGTAATCTCAGGATATTGGCTGCCTTGTTTTACATTAGCATCAGGATAGGCGGATGTTAAATGTGCTATAAGTTGTTCGTTTGTCATGGCCTGATTGGGTTACAGTTGCGCGGAGGAAATGAATACAGTTTGCAGAACCTCCTGGCAAAGTCTATCTGGTATTACTTATTTCTGTATCTTATTCTTGAAGTTTTTCTCGCGTTTTATTTTTTTCTGCAACTGCAGGAACGCATACAGCAACGCTTCAGGGCGTGGAGGGCAACCCGGTACGTAAATATCGACCGGAATTACATGGTCAGCTCCTTTTACAATTGAATAGGAGTTGTAGTAAAACGGCCCGCCCGAAACAGCGCATGCGCCCATAGCTATTACATATTTCGGATCAGCAATCTGGTCGTAAAGACGTTTTAAAACAGGTGCCATCTTATAATTGATAGAACCTGAAATAATGATCATATCCGCCTGGCGGGGAGTAGCACGCGCTACTTCGTAACCAAAACGGGCCATATCGTGGCGCGATGCACCCACAGCCATAAATTCAATAGCACAGCAACGGGTACCAAAAGTAAGCGGCCACACCGAATTGGAACGTGCCCAGTTTACCAATGCATCAAGTTGTGTGAGTATGATACTGCCACCCTCGTATGATTCGAGGATCGGAAAGTCGTTTTTCTCGAATTCTTTTTTTGATGTTATTCCCATTTCAATGCATGTTTTTTCCAGCCATATAAAAGGCCAAGACCTAAAATGAAGAAAAAGATGAGTATTTCAATGTAACCTGTCATTCCTGCGGTTTTCATAACCACGGCCCAGGGAAACACGAAAACGGTTTCAACATCGAACACCAGGAAGATAATCGCAAACAGGTAATAACCCACCGTATATTGAAGCCACGATCCTCCGATGGTTTCAATACCGCATTCGTAAGGTTCGAATTTAGTTGGATTATAAGATGTTGGTGGCACAAAACTGGAGAAAAGCATAGCTCCTCCTACCAGCACCACGGCAACAATAAAGAAAAGTACTAGAGCACTACTGTCCATAAATAATTTTTTTTATTCAGGTTTAGAGGCCGCAAAAGTATAGAATTGTTGAAATTATATATGTATGATTTTTGATATAGCAGTAATTTAGAATTTCTCTAAATTGAGCTTTTTGTTGAATATATAAAAATTTAAACTTATAAATTACTGTAAATGTGCATGTAACAAAGTTGAGCTTAAGAACAAACAGGCTCTTATGGACGGGAAATTTCCGGATAAAAACTTCAAAAAGTTATTAACCATTGTTCAGTGAATAAAGTTAAAATTTCTTAAAGTTTGATTCTGAAAGCAGGTAAAATTATCCGGAAGTTAGGGTAAATGGCATGAAATAAGATAATTACATATCGGATGGATTGTAAGCATTCATCCCAGGACAAAACCCGGACTCGGCATCCAAAACAAATTTATTGCTGCTGAAAGTTGATGGATTTGGTGTTAGCTGCTGAACGCATTTATAATTGCTTCCTTCGAACCGATAATAAACTGGTTCCTGCCAAAGATCTGCATATTATTAAAACTTTCGACCCACTCCTTATTAATAAAGATGCGGATTATTTTGTTGTGCGAGGGATTCTTTTCTTTGGGAAATACAGCAACAAGGTATTTGTTACTGATGGGCATGTAGTACGCATTATCAATATCGAAAGTCGAAGTTTTTACCTTATTGATATTTATAGCTACCACTGGATTATCGGATGTAATAAACTCACTGTCGTCGGCAATTTTATAAATATTGATAAAGTCAAATTGTCTGGCTTCTATCAGGTGCAGGGCCGATTTTAGCTGAGTAACCACAAGGGGCAAACGCGTAATATTTTTATCATTGATCTGTAGTTCTTCAAGCGTTTTGTTCCTGATGTCAACCCGCATTCCCTGCGAATCGAAATAGTGGTCGATCCGGAACACTTTGTTTAACCTGAAGTCTTTTTTTGATTGTGTGTTCAGATGAATCAGATCCTTCCAACTCCTGGTCCTGCCAAAAATTGAAATTACAGCCGAAACCGCACTTTTTTTTATTTCATCCGAAAGTTCGGTAATATCATCGTTGGTGAGTATCGAAAATAAACGCTCGTAATGGTTTTCAAAAATCTCAGTATAAATATCTTCAAGTTTCTGATTTGATTTTTCGCTTTTTTTAGGTGTTTGCTGATGATTTAAAGCACAGCAATCCGAAATGCATTTCTCCGCAATCTTATTAATATCCTGATCTTTTTGCAACGCATGCACATAAAAATCATTATCCCGCATGATACCGAAATTTTTAAGGTATGTTCTGGGAAGGAAATGATGATTGCTGGTTTCGGCCTTCTTCATAAGATGTTATAAATGGATATTTTTTTTAAAGATACAGATTATTAATATTCACAAAGTTACAAAAAATAAAAAAGCTTACAATATTAGCTTTAGGTCGGTAGCAGAATATACTTGAAGAATTTTACCGGTAAAGTTAATCTTCGTGCCTGCGTTCCATTTCGCGTTTGTTATCCTTTGTTTTGAGGGTTTCGCGTTTGTCGTAGTTTTTCTTTCCCTTGGCTATTGAAATGGTAACCTTACAGAAACCTTTGTCATTAATAAACATTTCCACCGGCACTATCGTGAGTCCTTTTTCGCGGGTTTTTCCCATTATTTTTTTTAATTCACGCCGGTTCAGCAAAAGCTTGCGCGCCCGCTTGGCAATGTGGTTAAACTGGTTGCCGAATTTGTATTCCGAAATATGTGCGTTAAGCAGGTAAAGTTCATCTCCGTTAAAAGCACAATAACTGTCGGTCAGGTTTACTTTTCCTTCACGCACCGATTTAATCTCGGTACCGAGCAGCACAATGCCGGCAGTAAACTGTTCGACGAGAAAATACTCGAAACCAGCCTTCTTATTCTTTATTGTTATGATATTTGCCATACGGGGCAAAGGTATGAAATTTCATAAATCCGAATTACCCTGCCTGTGTCAGCAAGAAGGGTAATTGGTAAATTGCTCTGATCAGGGTATTTTAAAACTTCACCGTAATCCCTGCCATAAAATTGATGCCTGCCTGTGGGAAATATCCGTCAAGTTTCTGCATTGTGTCTCCCGACGAATACCGGTAAACCCATGCATTTGATTCGTACTTTTCGTTAAGTATGTTGTTGATTATGAACGAAAATCCTATTTCCTTAACAAACTTCGGGTTTAGGGTGTAACCGAAAAGCAGGTTGTTTACAAAATATGGATCAAGCTGCCGGTCGTTACTTTGGGTGTTATCAATGTACTGCCTGCCCACAAATTTGCTGATCAGGTTAATGTTTAAACCTTTGAGAACCATCCAGCTTAAACTGTTACTTGCCACAACTGCCGGCGAGAACGATAAATCTGTATTTGAATGATCTGCAGCAATCTGTTCCCAGGTGTCCCAGTTATCGATAAATTCAGTAAACGACTTTATTTTATTCCGGCTGAGGGTAACGGCAGGTTCCCATTTAAGGTTACGGCTTAGCAGTACCCTGGCCGAAATTTCAATACCGGCACGATAGCTCACCGGAACATTAACCATGATCGGTGCACCAACATCATTAATAGCGCCGGTGAGTACAAGCTGGTTGTGGTAATACATATAATATGCATTTGCATTCAGCGAAACATGGCTGTTGTTGTATGTGTATCCCGCTTCAACGTCGTAGAGTCTTTCTGGGGTTGGGGCAGGTTTCGATGGGTCAGCATCCACAAAATTGTCGCGGTTTGGCTCGCGGCTGGCAACCGATAACGAAAAATACATACTCTGGTTTGTGTTCAGATCTATCGACAAGCCAGCTTTTGGATTGAAGAAGTTAAACGTATGTTGCTGGGTAATATCGCGTTGGTCGTCATCAATGCCATCAATGGAATAATATACACGCCGGTATTGAAGATCAGCCCAGGCATGCAGGTTGGTGGCAAGCAGGTATTCGGCTTTCGCATAAATATTAAAATCGGTCTTTAATGCTTTGCTCCGGTACCATTCGTGGTTAATTTCGGTGTTCCCGGTAAACTGCGACCAGATGACCCTCCCAAAATGGTTTCCGTCATAGGTGTTCCACGATCCACCAATGGACGATTTTAACCTGGTGGTATGATAATTCAGCGACCAGGTTAGCCCGCTGAACGTGTTAGCCAGGTGTTTTTGCCTGATCAAGTCCGATTGACTGATTGTGCTATCGGGTGTTTGGATGGTGTCATTCCCGATCAGGTAAAATGGGGCATTCAGGCGTATATTTTCAATTCCGTAATCCGAAAGCTTATCACTTTCGCGGTATTGCTCGTAATATCCTGCACCTGAGGTATGGTGTGCGGCAGCATTCAGGTATAATTTTTTGTTAAACTCGTGCGAGTAAATGGCCTGGTAATGGGTCTGAATGTAATTGTCGGTTTCATTGTCATAATAATGTTGTACACCCGAATTATCATAATATAAGCCTGTTCCGTTATAGGTGCGATTGGTATCGAGTACGTTCGATGGAACACCATCCCACGACTGGTAGGTTTTTTCTTTACCTGAAATGATATTAAAGCGGACTAAATCTTTGCCCGAAGTATAAGCGCCAGAAATATAATAAGATAACAGGTCGGAAGAAGCCCTGTCGATATACCCGTCAGAATTAAGTTTTGAAATCCTGCCGTCCATACTGAAGTGTTTATTGATGAGCCCCGATCCAAAGGATAACGTATTTTTAAGGGTGTTGAAAGATCCGAATGAGCTATTTATTTCAGCATAAGGATCGGTTTTCAGATGCGACGATTGCAGGTTGATGCTTGCGCCAAAAGCAGATGCCCCATTGGTAGATGTGCCAACACCCCGCTGGATTTGTATGTTATCGGTTGAGGAAGCAAAGTCGGGCAGGTCGACCCAGTAAACATTATGCGATTCCGGATCATTGAGCGGAAGCCCGTTGATGGTTACATTAATACGCGTCATATCGGTACCGCGAATTCGTAAAGCCGTATAGCCCATGCCATTACCGGCATCAGAAGTAGCTACTGCCGAAATGCTGTTACCTATGAGTACAGGCAAATCCTGTCCGAAATTGGCGGTTGCAATTGTCTTTTTATCCAGGTTCTGAAGCGCTACCGGGGTATTTGTTCCGGCCCGTGTGGCACTTACAATCACTTCGTCTTGCATGATTGCAATGGGTTGGAGCTCAATGGTAATGGTTTTACTGGCATCAAAAAGTACTTCAAGGGTGTCGCTGCTGAAACCCACGTAACTGGTAACGATATTGTATTTACCAGGCTTCATGTTTCTGATTTCAAAAGTTCCGGCATTATTACTTGCAGCAGCATAATAGGTGTTGAGTATTCTTACTCCGGCTCCCGGAAGTTCTTCGCGGGTTAATTGGTTAATAACTTTGCCTGAAAGGTTCAATTGTGCCAATCCAAAAAATGGCATCATTACCAGCAGTGCCGGTACAATCATCTTTTTCATTATCAGTTTTGTTATTCGTTAAACTTCAAATGGCGAACAGGGAAATCCATTCATTTAAAGTTTGTCCATCCCTTCGACGGCATTACCCGCATCAGGTTCAATGGGTTTGATCTCAGCCCGCTTTGTTAAGGCACCCCTATTCAATAATTCAATGCAAAAGTAGTACATTTTGATAATACCGGCAGCAGGAATTTTTAATTTCAGAAGCCCGATGCCGGAAATGCATGTCTAAACTTTTAGCTGACCGAATCATGGAAATGTTTAAATTTGTTCACAAATCCTGAATCCATGAAAATCTGCATTATAAATGGTCCTAACCTGAATTTACTCGGTTTGCGCGAACCCGGGGTTTATGGCAGCGAATCCTTCGCTTCGTACCTCGAAATGCTGAAAAATAAATATCCTGGTATAGAATTTTCTTATTTTCAATCGAATATTGAAGGCGAAATAATCAATAAGCTGCATGAAACCGGTTTTAGCTTTGATGGTATCATAATGAATGCAGGAGGGTATACGCATACTTCGGTAGCCATTGGTGATGCTGTAAAAGCGATAAAAACGCCCGTGGTCGAAGTACATATTTCGAATATTCATGCCCGCGAAGAATACAGAAGCATAACTATGATTTCTGCCGGCATGAAAGGTGTTATCACGGGTTTTGGCCTCGATTCGTACCGTTTGGCTGTGGAAAGTTTCTTGAAGTAAAAACCAAATATTATAAGGTGAAGCGCTTTGTCTGTAAGCTGAAAATGATCGGGTTGTTTCAGATGATGTGTTGCTAACAGGCTTTCAATTTCTCAAAAACGAATTTATCCTATTCCGAAAACTTGCCGGGATCCAGTTGGGTGAAAAGTGTTTTCTTGCGTAAGTAGTGTTCTTTCACCAGGTTGCCCTTATATATTCCATGCACCATGCTTTGCTTAAATTTCATGCGTTTTGCACGCAGACTACTGAAATGGCTGTAAAAATAAAGGTGAGCCCTGAGGACAGCATAAAAGTCTTTAAATCCGGCTTCAAACAAAAATTTCAAAGCTGCAATTCCATCAAGTGGAAAACGCACTGCAAAAACAGGCCATAAAAGCTCGGCCGGTAAATTTTTATATAATAGTGAAAGGTTATTTCGGAAGTTAAGGTAGGTTTTCTGCGATGATTTTTTTGGTAAAGTTCCGCCACCAACATGATAAACCACCGAGTCAGGACAGAACATTATTTTATATCCACCGTTTTTTAACCTCCAGCAAAAATCTATTTCTTCCATATGCGCAAAGAAATCTTCGTCGAAGCCGCCGAACTTCCGGTACAAATCAGCGCGTACAAACAT
>CALCJE010000353.1 GCA_937965665.1 uncultured Bacteroidales bacterium | reverse complement strand
CATAACGATACTATATTCCAGCCTACCGTTTGGCCCCAGTTCGTTGCGAATGGTTTTTTTCAGAAGCGTGATGTAATGTTCTTCGAGCCATTCATAAAAAAACTGGCTTGGTACCTGGATGGTGAGTACATTATTTTCAAGCTTGATAGGTTTTATTGGAGAGAACCATGTTTTGAAACATTGATAATTGAGGTTGTCGCGGATCACTTTTAAGCAATTTTCCCACACTTCCTGGTGAAGTTCTTTAATTCCTTCCATTTCGTTGTTTTGCATCTTTACTCCTTGGTGTTTTTTTGATCGTTAAACCAGCTTAAAGTCAGCTTAATAGCTTAAAATTGTAAATGAGTATGCGTATAGCGTCATAACAGTGTTCAAAAATCTTTATAACTTAGTTCAAAAAAAAATTTAATTGATATTTGATTTTTAATTTTTTAGTCGTATATGGCAAAATGCCCCAAAAAAGAGTTTCTATTTCAAGCTAAAAGTTAATAAATTGTTAAGTAATTAATAACTAAAAGGTTTATCTTCGAAAACCTGCCGATGATCCTATCAGAATCGCTATGTCGGATGGCGAGCCGGATAACACATTTCGTGCCAAACTCGTTGTTAATAACTTCTAATATCTCGTCTTTCACGATTTTCATAACCTCGTTCATAGCTTCATAGGGAAACTCTATTTGGTATACTTCTTTAACAACCCGGGTTACAATATTTGCATTGTTTAAGGCATCAAGAGCTGCACTTTTGTAGGCATTTATAAGGCCCGGCACCCCAAGGTTAGTTCCTCCGTAATATCTTACAACTACTATCAGAATGTTGGTCAGGTCTTTCGATAATATCTGACCATGTATCGGTCTGCCGGCTGTGCCAGAGGGTTCGCCGTCGTCGTTTATCCTGTAGGCTGATTTATCAAACCCCAGCACATAAGCATAACAATGGTGCGTAGCATCGTAATATTTCTTGCGTAATATTTCGAGTTGTTGTTTTACCTCAGTCTCGCTGGCGGCTGGAATGGCGAATGCTAAAAACTTGCTGCCCCTGTCGCGGAATGAGCCCTGCGACTGGGCTGTTATGGTTTTATATTCATCGCTGAAAAGCATTTTCCTGATAAAGATTTTACGGGGACTGATTTTGAGGCAAAGGTACGGAAGCGCTTAAGTTTTTTTGAGTGTTTTGCTTTAAAAGTTTTTTCGAAACATCATTTGAGTACTTTTGCCGCTTCCTAATATAATAAGGTATATGACGTCGCATTTGGGTGAATTTGCAGCATTGCTGACCACTGTTTTCTGGACAATTACCGCATTGGCATTCGAAACTGCAAGTAAAAGGATAGGATCTATGCATGTGAATATCCTTCGTTTAGGTATAGCTACTGTTTTCCTGTCGATATTTTCAATTTTTTACCGTGGAATGTTCCTGCCACTCGATGCTGATTTCCACACGCTGGTATGGCTTGCGTTATCCGGGATTGTGGGTTTTATTATTGGCGATTATTGCCTGTTCAGGGCCTATGTAATAACCGGGGCCAGGGTAGCCATGCTTATGATGACCCTGGCGCCTGTGTTTGCTGCCTTTGCAGCCTGGCTAATGCTGGGTGAAGTACTTAATATTCAGAGTATACTGGCAATGATAATTACCCTGAGTGGAATCGCGCTGGTAATCTTCACCCGTGCCGATGGTGCCTCAACTGATAAAAACCGGCGTAAATATTCGATGTCGTATCCTGTAAAGGGTATTGTTATGGGCGCGATTGCAGCAGCAGGGCAAGGTGTAGGAATTGTATTTAGTAAATATGGTATGCGCAACTACGATCCTTTTGCTGCTTCGCATATCCGTGTAATTACTGGTTTTATTGGTTTTGCTATCTTGTTTTTTTTATTGGGAAAATATAAGGAATTGCCCGCCTCGTTCCGCGATTCGAAATCGATGAAATGGCTGGCCGTGGGTTCTTTTTTCGGACCATTCCTTGGCGTTTCATTTTCGCTCATGGCTGTTCAGCATACCAATGCCGGCATTGCCCAGACCATTATGTCTCTTACACCGGTGTTAATTATACCACCTGCTGTACTTATTAATAAGGAGCGGGTTACCTGGCGTGAAATTATCGGGGCCGTAATTGCTGTGTTGGGTGTTATCCTGTTTTTTGTGTAGGCAGAGATAATCCTTTCTGAAGCCATTCTCATCATTTCAAACCAAACAATCTAAACCGGTTTTTAACTGATGTTTGTTTTGCAGGCCTCTGCCAGCAAGGCGGTTATAGCAATATATTCATGATCACTCATCCGGGACCTTTGCTGGCTGTCGAGTAACTGTGATTCGTTTACGGGAATTTTGCTGTACCATTCGTTGCTTTCGGGAAAATCGAGTGGTTTTCGTGGGATAATATGCAGGTGCAGGTGAGGCACAGTTTGGCCGGCAGATTCCCCATCCTGAATGGTCCAGTCGAAGCCATCACATTTAAATACTGTCTTGAGCACTGCTGTAATTTTGCGTGCAAAAATCATCATTTCGCCCAATTCGGTTTCCGAAAGTTCTGTAAGCGATTGGTAATGCCGATTAGGAATGATCAGTGTGTGACCGGGCAGAATGGGAGCTATATTGTATAATGCACTGAAACCATTTGCCGAATAAAAAGATTTTCCAGCTACAGCCCTGTTACAAAAAATGCAGTTTCCGGCAGCTCCTGTTCTATGCGTTTTCATGGTGAAGGGCAGTATGCCTGGATGATTATTTTGGATAATTCCCTGTTAATTTCGAAAAAAACTTGTGAATGCGGTGAAACGACCCGACCGGTTCGGCAAACATCATAATACATCGATCCGTTACATAATTAATGTCTTTATTTTTCAGGTAGCTTTCAATCTGGTCGTTGCTCGAACCCTGTTGCAGCCATACATGCTGAATTCCTTTGTGAACAGCAGTTTCAACAATTTTTAAGGTCTGTTCGGGCGGAGTATTTACAAAAACGGCATTTACGTCGGATGGAAGGGTTTCGATGCTGCTGTAACATGTATCGCCTTCGAAATTCGTTAGGTGAGGGTTTACAGGAATTACATTAATCCCTTTCTTTTTCAGGGTTTTATAAACGGTATTTCCAAATTTGTTTTTGTTTCGCGATACACCAACAACGGCTATCCGGGGTTGCTGTAGAAACAGGTGGATGGATTCGCTTGTTTTCATGAATATGTTTTTTTTATTCAAAAAATATTTTCATCTCGACACGTCGGTTTTTCTGGCGGCCTTCAGTTGTATTATTGGGAGCCACAGGCTTTGTTTGCCCGTACCATTCGGCTTTAATTCGGCCGGCATCAATTCCTTTTTTAACTAAATAATTTTTAACTGCCAGCGTCCGGTTTTTCGACAGATTTAAGTTCGATTGCGGGTTGCCAACATTATCGGTATGCCCTTCGAGTGCCAGTTTGAATTCAGGCCTGTTTTTGAGTACACCGGCCAACTGATCAAGCGAACTAAATGAGGTAGCCCTGATGGTTGATTTGCCTGTTTCGAACTCAAGGTTGCTGAAAGCTTTGTCGAGTATTGCCTGTTCTTCTTTCTTAATTACAGGGCAGCCATTGTTTGCAGGCGAACCGGCTATGGTCGGGCACATATCGATTTTATCCGAAATACCATCACCATCGGTATCGGGGCATCCTTTGAAAACGGCTTTCCCTGCAATACTCGGGCAATCATCGTCTTTATCCGGAATGCTGTCGTTATCTGTATCCTGGTAAGGGCACCCAAAATTATCAACAGGTCCTTTTATGCCTGGGCACTTATCTGATTCGTCGATAATTCCATCGCCATCGCTATCGGTGAACGTACAACCTTTATTCTGTAATGAGCCTATGAGGGTAGGACAGTTATCATCCTTGTCTCGGATACCATCTCCATCCTGGTCGGGGCATCCATTCATAGCTGCCGGGCCGGCATTATAAGGGCATTCGTCATTCTGGTCTATAATGCTGTCGCCGTCGCTGTCGGGGCAACCATTAAATAAATCAATACCTTTTACATCCGGACATTGATCCAGGTTATCAATAATTCCGTCACCATCGGTATCAGGACAACCGTCGAATTCTTTTAAACCGGCTACTTCGGGGCACTTATCCTTTGCATCCGTAATGCCGTCACCATCCGCATCCGGGCAACCCTTCAGTTCCCATATGCCTGCGACATCAGGGCATTGATCTACTTTATCGGAAACATTATCCTTATCCTTGTCATGCGGATGACCGTAATAAATAGGTACTTTAAGTACCACCGATGCCGATGAACCATACCTGCTTTTGGTAGTGGTCATAGCCGAGAACATATCATTCCAGCCAACCCAAACCGGACCCAGCCTTAGTCCCAGGCCCACATTCCACTGTTTATACATGTTGTATTGTATGGGGAACGAAATGCCGAACCATTTCAGGTCGTAGCGGGGAACTATATTTATGGAGGAAAGGTAATGCACTTTGTTCACATTGCTGTTGCCCTGATTCAACGCCAAAAAAGGTGTTACATTCAGGTAAAGCCCCTGGGCCAGCCTCACATCTGCCTGCAGACTGAGGCAAAGTGGCAGGTTCATCCTGTAATTATCCGAAACGTCGTAATATGTAAAATTGCTGTCGATCACCGCATTCAGGTCGGCTATGGAACTAATATTCAGTTCGCTGATATCCCAGTTATGGATATCAGCGTTAAAGTCGGCGCTCAGCGGATTCCGGCGGTACCGCACACTGCCCAGGTCCGACATGGTGAAGCCTATCCTGAACAGGTACTTATTCTGGTCCTTGCGCCACAGGTTGGTTTCACCATCCATATCGTATTTGAATTTCATCCATTGAGGGCGGTATTCGTACACAAATCCAAGGTCGAGCGAAAGCGAAGGATTGGTATTGAATTTATATTGATAATCTTCAGTAAGGTTATCTGAGGCTCCATAATTTGTATAAGAGTTATAGAGTGATATTGTATCTTCTCCGTTCACTTCATAATTTAAATCTTTAATAAACATATAGGCCGATCCCAGGCCCTGGTTTATTTTGAGGGTGGCACCGGCTTTCAGGAAATGCTTATGGTTATCCATCAGTACACGTGCATAAGTAAATCCGTACTCAACCCATGAATTGGCCTGCGCGCTGAGGTTCTCATTTTTGAGTTTTAACTTCCAGAGGTCCGTTTCCTGGTCGAGTTTATCCAGCAATATGGCCGTTGATTCGGTCATATTATCAATATTCACGATGGTTCGTACCGATGGCGTAAAAGCAATAGCATCCTTATCTGAAAGCGAAATCATAAATGAGAAAATATCCTGTCTTTCGCTCACTATTCCTGTTTTGTCTTTTCCATCAAGGTTCCGGGTAATATATGGGCTTTTAAAATCAAGCTCTTTCAACAGGGAGGGATGCCACAGCACATACGGATCGAGACCATAAAAATTATTGGAGAACATGGCACTGGTTGATGCCAGGGAAAGATCGAACTTATACCGGCTGTCGGCAATGGAGGCGGGCTGAAGGCTTAACCCGGTGATCCCTGCATAATTACTTGACGAAAAAGGCAGGAAATCCTGTGCATTTGAGTACAGCATTGCCATCAACAGGATTACGGATAGGTAGAATGACTTTTTCATAAACCGGTATTAAGGTTCAAATTTTCTCAAAAATAGTGAATTGCTTAGTTTTTGTAACCAACAAAATTAAAATATCGCTGATTATTTTTAATTAAGAATATCTTTGCGCACTGGATTTATTTACCTGTTCACATTTATGGCGCAAACAATTCAAGCGGAATATAAGAGAATAGTGCAACTGCTTTGTAATAATTACCCGGGTGAGGAAGCGCGTGCCATTGCCGACAGGCTGTTTGAGCATTTTTTTAATCTCACGCCAGCTAAGCGGGTACTTTCAGGCAATACGGTTCCAGGTGCTGAACTTTTAATACAGTTGCAGGAAGCGACAAAAAAAGTACAGGATCATGTTCCTTTGCAATACGTTACCGGGCAAGCTTATTTTATGGAAATGGAATTCAGGGTTAGCCCATCCGTGCTCATTCCACGACCAGAAACAGAGGAACTGGTGAGTATGATCATTGCGCACGTAAAGCGAAATGAAGACCTGAAACAACCTAAAATTATTGATATAGGCACCGGTAGCGGCTGTATTGCTGTAAGCCTGAAGCATTACTTGCCGGGCTCACAGGTTACAGCCATTGATATATCGGAAGAAGCGCTTGTAGTAGCCAATGTTAATGCCGGGCTTTATGATGCCGACATACAGTTTTTGAAGGCTGATATCCTTGACGAAAACTGCTGGGAAGCCCTGCCAGCGTATGATATAATTGTAAGCAATCCACCCTATGTTACCGATTCCGAGAAACCGCTGATGCTGCCAAATGTGCTTAATTATGAGCCCCATACCGCGTTGTTTGTCCCGGATGAGAATCCGCTGTTGTTTTACAAGGCAATTCTCCGGTTTGCCAAATATAAACTGAGCAACAAAGGGGTGCTTTGGTTCGAGATAAATGAAATGTACGGCCCGGAATTAAAGAATATGGCTATAGATCAGGGCTTTAGCGAAGTGAATATTATTTTTGATTTTCGGGGAAAAAGTCGATTTTTGCAATGTTCAAAATACTAACCCAAATACAAATCCATTTACATAAGAAAAAATGACAGACACCATTAGAAAAACATTACGAGACTCAAAAGTTGCCAGGTGGTCGGCTTTGGCAGTTGTAGCATTTACGATGCTAACAGGCTATTACCTTACCGATGTAATTGCCCCTTTAAAAGGACTTCTCGAAGGTCAAATCGGATGGACAAGCGATGATTTCGGAACTTTTAACAGTGCTTACGGATGGTTTAATGTATTCCTAGGGATGCTCATTATCGGGGGGATTATCCTTGATAAAATGGGTGTCAGGTTTACAGGCCTGACAGCTGCAATTGTAATGGTTGCAGGAACAATGATCAAGTATTGGGCTGTTTCAACGCACTCACTTGACAATCAAATGATTTTTGGAAT
The DNA here is from genome assembly GCA_937965665.1 of uncultured Bacteroidales bacterium. Classification (GTDB taxonomy): domain Bacteria; phylum Bacteroidota; class Bacteroidia; order Bacteroidales; family UBA4417; genus UBA4417. The sequence goes on along the minus strand of CALCJE010000353.1, from coordinate 5,430 downwards.
CAAATCACAGGTTATGATTGCTGGCCTCGGTTTTGCAATTTTTGCCGTGGGTGTTGAAGTAGCTGGGATTACCGTTTCGAAAATTATCTACAAATGGTTTAAAGGAAAGGAATTAGCCCTGGCTATGGGTCTTGAAATGGCTACAGCCCGTTTGGGTACAGCCTTGGCTCTTTCAACTTCAGTTCCTATTGCACAGGCTTTCGGCACTATTAATGTTGCGAGACCTATCCTGGTTTGTCTTATCATGCTTTGTATCGGGTTAATCTCGTTCATCATGTATACTTTTATGGATAAAAAGCTCGATGCCTCCATTGCCGAAAATGAAGCTCCTGCTGAAGAGGAATTCCAGATAAAAGATATACTTCAAATTATTACCAATAAAGGATGGTGGTACATCGCAATTTTATGTGTGTTGTTCTACTCAGCAGTATTTCCATTCCTCAAGTATGCATCTGACCTGATGGTGAATAAATTCAATGTCGACCAATCACTGGCAGGTACAATTCCGGCTTTGCTGCCTTTCGGGAATATCCTGCTTACTCCTTTATTTGGTGGTATTTACGATAAAAAAGGTAAAGGCGCTACCATCATGATTATTGGAGCTATATTACTAATTTTTGTGCACGCCATGTTTTCAATTCCTTTTCTTAATAGCTGGGTGCTCGCGATAGTTCTTATCCTGATACTTGGTGTAGGCTTCTCACTTGTTCCCTCGGCAATGTGGCCTTCAGTACCTAAAATCATTCCTGAAAAACAACTTGGAACTGCTTATGCTCTTATCTTCTGGGTTCAGAACTGGGGTTTAATGGGCGTTCCTTTCCTGATTGGTAAAGTGCTTAATAATTATTGTGTTACAGGTCAAACGGTGAGAGATGGATTAACTGTAAATACGTATGATTATACTATCCCAATGATGATTTTTACCGGATTCGGTGTACTTGCTCTGGTTTTTGCATTTTTGTTAAAAATCGAAGATAAAAAGAAAGGATACGGCCTGCAGTTACCCAATATCCAGAAATAAAGGATACAACCTGCAGAAATATCTATTTAAAGCCGGGCGAAGTATTCATACTTCGCCCGGCTTGTATTTAAAGCTTTTGTTTTAAATCGTTTTGTATTTTTGCATGCAAATACAAAGCTTTTATGAAAAAGAATTATATACTGGTCTTACTTCTTGTAACTGTTTTTTCTGTTGTAAATGCCGGTACAGGCAGGGATAAAAAAAACAAGCCACAGCCGCCTAAAAACATTATTCTCATGATTGGCGACGGGATGGGAACTGCCCAGGTGTATGCAGGGTATACGGCGCTTAAAGGAATGATGAATATAACCGGTATGCCTGTTAGCGGCTTTTCTGTAACTTATTCAGCTGATGATTACATTACCGATTCAGGAGCTGGCGGCACTGCACTGGCCACCGGGGTTAAAACCAGGAACGGAAGCATTGGTGTGGATTCGGCAGGGCTACCGGTTGAATCCATTCTTGAAAAAGCTGAAAAAAAAGGACTTTCCACTGCTTTAATTTCAACTTCGGCTATTACGCATGCCACACCGGCCTCTTTTATTGCGCATACCAGCGACCGGTCCAGGTATGCCGATATCGCGTTCGATTTTCTGCGTACCGATATTGATGTATTTATAGGTGGAGGATACAATCATTTTGCACACAGGGCCGATAGCCTGAACCTTATCGACAGCCTGAAAGCCAGGAATTATGTTGTGGTGCAAAAACTTGACGATGTAAATGTAAAATCAGTTACCCGGCTGGCCGCGCTGCTGGCTGATGAACATATGCCCAGCATGGCTAAAGGTCGAGGGAATATGTTGCCCGATGCCACAGTAACTGCTTTAAAGATATTGAAACGCAACGAGCAGGGATTTTTCATGATGGTTGAAGGTTCACAGATTGACTGGGGTGGACATGCGAACGATTTTAATTACGTGGTAGGCGAGGTTGTTGACTTTGATAATGCTGTTGGTAAAGCCCTGAAGTTTGCCAAAGAGGACGGCGAAACCCTGGTTATAGTTACCGCCGATCACGAAACCGGTGGGCTTGGATTAGTTGGCGGAAGCGTTGCTAACGGAGCGGTTCAGGGAAATTTTATCTTGAAGGATCATACCGCAGTTATGGTACCTGTTTTTGCTTATGGGCCAGGTGCGGAGTCGTTTACAGGTGTTCAGGATAACACTGATATCTTTAAAAAATGCGTTAAACTTCTCGGCTTAAAATAAGTTGACGAATTATGAAACTCCTGATCATTTCAGCCACATCCCTCGAAATAAAGCCCTTGCTCAACACCTTGGGAAAAGGAAGAGTATTGCGTCACCGGATTACCAGGTACAGATATAAACACTTCCAGGTTGATGTATTGATAACCGGCGTAGGAATGGTCCCAACTGCCACTGGAACAGCAATTGCCCTGGCAAGTTACAGTTATGATGCAGTAATAAACGCCGGAATCTGTGGCAGTTTTAACCGCAATCTGCCCCTGGGCAGCGTGTTGAATATTAACACAGATTGCCTTCCCGAAACCGGGGCGGAGGATGGCGAGCATTTTCTTTCAATAATTGATCTCAAATTATTGGATCAGGATGAATTCCCCTTTTCGGCCGGCAAACTGGTTAATACTTCTGTTTTCGAAAGCAGGCTGATCAATGAATTGCCTGCAGCGAGCGGAGTTACAGTAAATACCGTTCATGGAAATGCTTCATCCATCAGGGCATTTTTAGAAATGCACCCGGCTGATACCGAATCCATGGAAGGCGCTGCATTTATTTATGCCTGCAAAATGCATGGCATCAGGCATATACAAATACGAAGCGTTTCAAATTACATCGAAGACCGCGATGTATCACAATGGAATATTCCACTGGCTGTGCAGAATCTGAACCATTTCCTGCTCAATCTGTTGGAAGAATAGCCCAATGTAAAGTTCAAAGCTAACTTGATAGTCTAAATTTCATTACTAAATTCATAATCCCGAATCCGCAATCCCTGCCTGCTGACGCAGTCAGGCAGGCGCAATCCGCAATCAGTAATCCGCAATCCCCAATGAAACTCACCCTCGGTTTTTCTCCCTGTCCCAACGATACATATATATTCGATGCCATGGTTCATCATAAAATTGATACCGAAGGACTTGAATTTGAGTATCATATGGCTGATGTTGAGCATTTGAACGGGGAAGCTTTTGCCGAAAAACCTGATATTACCAAGCTCAGTTTTCATGCATTTCTGCATCTGGCGGGAAAATACCTGCTGCTCGATTCGGGTGCCGCTCTCGGCTTTGGTGCCGGGCCTTTGGTTATCAGTAAAAACCTTACCAATTTCAGCGACCTTGCCGGAAAGACCGTTGCCATCCCCGGGAAATATACCACTGCCAACCTGCTGTTTTCACTGGCGATGACCCAATCCATCAAGAAAACAGAACTCCTATTTTCTGAGATCGAAAACGCCATCCTGGCAGACCAGGTTGATGCAGGGGTAATCATTCACGAAAGCCGGTTTACATACCAGTCGAAGGGCTTACATAAACTGATTGACCTGGGTGAATTTTGGGAACAAAAAACAGGCTCGCCGGTGCCCCTGGGAGGTATTGCAGCACATCACAGGCTCGATGAAGCAGTGATAGCAAAAGTGAACCGTTGCATCCACCGGAGTATAGTGTATGCCAATTCAAACAATGGAGGCTTAAATGAGTTTATAAGTTGTAATGCCCGCGAAATGGATGAAGAGGTCATGCAACAACATATTAACTTGTATGTAAATGAGTTTTCAGTGAGCCTTGGGGCGCAGGGTAAAAATGCTGTTATGCAAATGTTTGATCTTGCATGTCAGGCCGGGATTATCAAGGAGGTGCCTTCCAGGATTTTTGCTTCAGTTTAGCTTTAAATGATGAGATTGAACTGGTGAGCGCTATTATTAATTAATTGCCTGCATCGAAAATTCAGTATCTGCTTAGTCAGGTTTTTTACTGTACTTTTGTGCTAATTTCAAAATGAAGAAATCTTGAGATATCTGTATTACTTTGTTTTACTTCTTACACTTGTAATTGCTTCACAACCGGCATTCTGCCAGGTCGATAGGGGTGGAGTGCCAAGAAGTTTTGGGCTTTACACCCTTCAAAAATCAAAGCTTCAGGCTGTTGAAATCACAAGTCCCGATATGTTTGCCATTGCCCGCGAGGATGCAGAGGACGCAAACTCCGGCAAACCATACCGGGTTGGTGTGGAGATTCCCGTAAATATATCATTAACAACAGCCGGACATTGGGATAACATTCCCGGAGGCGGGCGCATCTGTAGGATGGCATTAAGTTGCAAAGGATCTGAAGCTATTGGCTTAAATTACAGTAATATACGATTGCCCCAAGGTGCTGATATTTTTGTTTATACGCCTGATCAATCTCAGGTAATAGGCGCCATATCTTCTGAAGAAATTCCCCGAAAGGTCTTTTCCACAAGGCCCCTGGCTGGTGATCAACTCATCATCGAATATTACGAACCGGCGAATGTAAATGAGTTACCGGTGATTGATATTTCAGGAATTGTTTTCATGTATCGTAGTTTTCACGATATCGAATCGCCAGAAACCAAATCAACGGCCAGCGGAAGTTGTGAAGTAAATATAAATTGTGAAGAAGGTAAAAACTGGCAGCGGCAGAAACAAGGTGCTGTTAAATTCCTGACAAAAATAGGCTCTAGCACTTTTTTCTGTTCAGGTGTGGTAGTAAACAATACCTTACAGGATTTTAGCGGGCTAATCCTTACCGCCGGCCATTGCAGCGAAGGCAACGGAAAGTATGCAACTGCCGATGATTATGCACACTGGATCATATATTTTAATTACGAGCGGGCTGGTTGTTCCAATACCGGGGTTCCAGCTCAACTCAGCCTTGTAGGCGTTGAAAAACTTGCTACTTCGGCCAATCTGCCGGATGTAGGTTCCGATTTCCTGCTCCTCAGGTCGCTCAAAAGTATACCTGCAAAGTATAATGCTTTTTATTGTGGTTGGGATGCCGGCAATAATAATTCAACCTTCGGGGTTTGCATACATCATCCTGATGGCGATTATAAAAAGATTTCAACTTATTCATCTCCGTTGGCTTCCGCAAGCTGGGGACCAACACCAGGTACGCACTGGCAGGTAAAATGGGTGCAAACAATCAATGGATGGGGCGTTACCGAAGGAGGTTCGTCAGGATCGCCATTGTTCGACGATGAGGGATTGGTAATTGGAACGCTTACAGGTGGTCCAAGCTCATGTTCAAATCCTACGGGACAGGATATGTTCGGTAAAGTTTCATACTCCTGGACTTCGAATGGAACTGCCGCCAGCGAACAGTTGAAACCCTGGCTCGACCCGGGAAATACCGGCATATTGAAAATGGCCGGATCGTATAACGAAAACCTGGCTATAGCTGATTTTTC
>CALCJE010000352.1 GCA_937965665.1 uncultured Bacteroidales bacterium | reverse complement strand
GGGCTTATACACGCTACAACCTCATACATCCCGAAATTGAACAATACTAGCAACAACTCGAAAACAAATTTATTTCAGAAGTAAATATTATCGACAAGCAGGCTTCGGAAAAATTTAAACAAAACCCGGCTACGGCAAAGGAATATATTACAACATATTCGGTGTCGACCGGTGATAAACTGGTAAGCGACTGGAAAGTGTTTTACCAGTATCTTTTTATGAAATATATGGATGGGAATGTGAAAAATGCCGAAGGCCGTAAATTACTCGATAACGGAAACGGCAAAAACATCCCGAAAGGCCCTTCGCAGCCTGGTTATGGCAAGGCGTGGGAAAAAATTATGATACAGGGAACCGGCGACAGGCTGAAAGTTCCCGCTAATCATTGATCCATAATAAATTGGTGTTAATTGCAATGCAAAAGACTCTTTCACCCGTTGAAGGAGTCTTTTTTTATTCTTCACCTGCATAAATTCTGCATTCTATTCCCATGCCTGTTTATCGTAAAATCCTGAAAACAATCCTTTCGAGCCAGGAGGTTGTGCCTTTCAGATTATTTTAGGATTAACGCGAATTTATTTTTTAAATTTAAAGTGAAAAACATGTAGATGTTTATAAAAAATATATATTTGCCGTATAAACTTTCAAAAAAAAATTATTATGAATATTTCCTTCTCCGGAAATAAACGACCATATTTCCTGGTAAAAATCGGGTTAATAATTTCAGTTATTTTCCTGAACAGCGGTTTGTTAGCCCAAAACAAATCAGTGAAAAGCGAAAAATTATTCTGGAAAGAAGATTTTTCGGCAGGCAAGCTTCCTGAAGGATGGACAACTAAAGCGCTGAACGATAGCAGCATATTGTGGGAGTGTACCAACCAGCCATTTCCGGGTTCGTATGGCCGCGACCAGCAGGCACCGCCCATAGCATCGAAAAGCGGTGGATTTCATATGCAGTATGCCTCAGGCACCAGGGTTGAGAGAGCCTACCGCAAATGGGAAAAAGCCGGGATATGGCCTGATGCCTATTTTCAGACACCCGCCATCGATTGCTCAAAAAAAGGATCGGTGGTATTGAAGTTTCAGCAGAATTTCATGTGGAACGACTGGGGAAAGCTTAGGAAAGACGGAGGTTTATTCGTTTGTGTTTCGAATAACGGCACTGATTGGAAGGAATACGAAGTAAGAAATGGAATTGGTTCGGAAGCCGATTGCCCGAACCCGATGAATGTTGAACTTAACATAACCTCGGTGGCAGCTTTCCAGCCCAAAGTGTACCTGCGTTTCCAATGGCGGGGCATTTATGCCTGGTACTGGATGGTTGATGATATTGAACTTTCGGAGGCGCTTGATGTGGATGTAGCAGCTTCGGCCCTGGTTTCGCATCCCAAATCAGGAAACAGCTTTACCAATGCCGATGTTTTTAAATTTAATGTCGTTAACCTGAGCTCAGGTGCCATCCGGAAACCTTTCGACTGCTACCTTCGGATTGATAACCGTCCCGTGATGAAAGTCACTGTACCGTTTGATGAGAAAAATGTACTGAAAATAGTTGATACCGTTGTTGTTGCGTTTCCTCCGGCTGATTTAACGGATTATGGAATCCATAAAATAAAGTTTTATACCGCTTTGCCCGGTGATAACCGCCTGACGAATGATACGCTTGCCATGGAACTCTATTCGCAGGCTTACGAACTGGGCGCTGTAACCGGGTTCAGTAAAACAGCGAATACCTTTACTTTCGATTGTAATCATGCCAAAGTGCAGGTCGATTTCTGCCGTTCGGATATTTTTCGCATACAAATGTCGTATAACGGGGAGTTTACCAACCCTGCCGGCAACGATATCGTGATCAGCACTCCTGCAGCCATCCCCGCGGTGAATTTTAAAGAAATGGATGGTTATTACCTGATGGCTACCGATAAAGTTGCCCTGCGGGCCTACCTGAAGCCGCTGCGTTTTGCCATGTATAAACCCGATAACAAAACCCTGGTGTGGGAGGAAAAGAAAGGTCTGACTTATGGCAAGGAAACGGTGCAGTACCTGCAACGGGCTGATAACGAGTATTTTTATGGCGGAGGTATGCAAAATGGCCGTTTTTCGCATCGCGATAAAACCATTCTTATGCGCATCGACTGGAACTGGGAAGATGGCGGCGCCCCCAATCCCGCTCCTTTTTATATGAGCACACAGGGTTACGGCGCTTTGCGGAATACCTATGCCCCCGGCGAATATACCTTTACCGATACCGTTAAACTTCAGCATTCCGAAGCCCGTTTCGACTGTTATTATTTCGCGGGCGAATCGTTAAAAGAAGTGCTGAATGCTTACACTGACATTACCGGAAAACCCTTCCTGCCCCCACGTTGGGCGTTGGGCATGGGTGATGCCAACTGCTACAACCGTGGTGCAAATACCGGCAAAAATACTACGGGTTATGCCGGTACCACGCCCGACGTTATTCCTCTGATTGCTGATAAATATATTGAAAACGACATACCGCGTGGCTGGATACTCCCCAACGACGGGTATGGCTGTGGCTACACCAAACTCGATTCGGTGGTTGTTGAACTTCGCAAACGGGGATTTCACACTGGCTTGTGGACCGAAAACGGGGTTGAGAAAATTGCCCGCGAAGTAGGCGAATACGGAAGCCGTCTTTGTAAACTCGACGTTGCCTGGATAGGCGAAGGTTATAAATTTGGTATTGATGGATGCAAATCCGCATACAATGGCATCGAAAATAACAGCGATGCCCGGGGGTTTGTATGGTCGGTTTGCGGTTGGGCTGGCAGCCATCGCAATACCGTAATGTGGACCGGCGACCAGAAAGGAACCTGGGATTACATACGCTGGCATATTCCTACCGTAATCGGCTCAGGATTATCGGCACAAAATTGTGCAACCGGCGATATCGATGGTATTTTTGGCGGAAGCGATAAAACCTTTACCCGCGACCTGCAATGGAAATGTTTTACGCCGGTATTTATGTCGATGTCGGGCTGGGCGCCCAAGGACAAACAACCTTACGTTTACGGAGAACCATATACCTCTATCAATCGTACCTACCTGAAACTGAAACTTCGTCTAACACCATACATGTATACCCTGTGTAACGAAGCCTGGGAAACCGGAACTCCGGCAGTACGCGCCCTGGTGCTTGAATATCCCAACGATCCGGTAACAAAAGGTGCCGCAACGCAATACGAATTTTTACTGGGTAAAAACTTCCTGGTAGCTCCTGTGTACAGCGATACCAATGTGCGCGATAATATTTATTTACCCGAAGGCAAATGGTTCGATTACTGGGATGGCACCATCTATGAAGGAAAAACCACCTTGAACGGATATGCTGCGCCACTCGAAAAATTACCCCTGTTTGTTAAAGCCGGTTCAATAATTCCGATGTATCAGCAGATGAATTATGACAATGAACGCCCGGCCGATACCTTAACCCTCGATATTTATCCCGGCCCTGCAGCAACATTCGAAATGTTCGAAGATGAAGGCTCGAACCGCGAATACCGTAAAGGGAAATCTGCCAAAACGATGCTTACAGCTTTGTCCGATGCTGCCGGGAAACAGCTTAATGAAGTAACCATTGCTGCTGCCAAAGGCGATTTTAAAGGGAAGTTGACAAAACGTACCTACCTTTTGCAGGTTCATAGCAATGTAATGCCGAAGCAGGTTAAAGTGCAGGGTGTAAAGCTGAAAAAATGCAAAAACGCAGCAAACTTCGCAACTGCTGCCGGCGGATGGTATCTTGAGCCTGGCAATAAAAAGGGAATGATCCTCATCAGAACCGGGGTGCTGCCAACCAATGCAGATGTCAGCATTAAACTTACTTACTAGGCCGGCAGGCTGCTTTTCAGCGAACGTTAAATTTTATACGGATAATAGTTTTAAAACGTGTTCATATGAATAAGGTGCTTCTTTTTGCAGTGTTTTTCTTAGCATCAGCATTTGGCGTAATCGCGCAAAAGGCAGTGATGCAGGAAAAAATTCATTCACTCAATTCCTATCCTTTTTCCGATCCCGATCCGGTGGCAACACCCGGACGTATTTACCCGTATTTCCGTTTCGATGGCTATACCAGCGAAGGCCGGAAAATGGACTGGAATATGATTGAGCTCGAAAACCAGTACATCAAAGTTTATATTTCGCCCCAGGTAGGCGGTAAGGTATGGGGTGCCGTTGAAAAAAGTACCGGCAAGGAGTTTTACTATTTCAACCATGCGGTAAAATTTCGCGATGTAGCCATGCGTGGCGCCTGGACTTCGGGTGGCATCGAGTTCAATTTTGGCCTCATCGGGCATGCACCTTCATGTTCGTCGCCGGTTGATTTTATGACCCGCGAAAATCCTGACGGCAGCGTGAGTTGCTTTGTGGGCAGCACCGACCTGCCCTCGGGTACCCGCTGGCGCGTAGAAATAAACCTGCCAGCAGATAAAGCCTATTTTACCACCCGTTCTTTCTGGTACAATCCGTCCACGCTCGAACAATCATACTATCACTGGACCAATGCCGGTATAAAGGTAGCTGGTAACCTCGAATATGCCTACCCCGGTCAATATTACCTGGGACACGATGGTTCAAACCATCCCTGGCCTGTTGATAAAGAAGGCCGTAACCTTGCATTTTACGAAGACAACAACTTCGAAAGTTATAAATCGTACCATGTATTTGGCGAATATACTGGGTTTTATGGCGGTTACTGGCATAACGATGAATTCGGCACCGGGCATTATGCTGCTTACGATGAAAAACCCGGCAAAAAGCTTTGGATATGGGGCTTGTCGCGCCAGGGTATGATCTGGGAAGACCTGTTAACCGATACCGACGGGCAATATACCGAAATTCAATCCGGCCGTCTTTTTAACCAGGAAGCCTCGAACAGCACGCTAACCCCTTTCAAGCACCGGTCCTTTATTCCCGGTGGCACCGACGCGTGGACCGAATACTGGTTCCCGGTTAAAGGTACCAAAGGATTGAAATATGGTACTCCCGAAGGATCGGTAAATCTTGAAACCAAAAACAACAAGGTTTTTGTGTGGTTCAGCCCGCTGGCCGAAACACACGAAAAGCTTAAAATTTACCAGGATAATACCTTGTTGTGGGAAAAACAATTGTCGCTTCAGCCGATGCTGCTCTTTTCGGATTCACTTCCTTTTAACGGCGATGCCTCGAAACTGAAGGTAATGCTAGGCGATTATACCGTGCTATACAATGCCGACCGCACCGACCTGCGACTCTCACGGCCTGTTGAAATGCCGGCCGGTTTCGACTGGAAATCGTTATACGGGCAGTACCTGCAGGGACGTGAATGGGATAAACAAAGAGCCTGGGCCGATGCTGAAAAATGCTACCAGAATTGCCTTGCCAGCGACCCGAATTATCTGCCTGCACTCACAGCCATGGCTAACCTGATGACCCGGAGTGCCAGGTACCAGGAAGCGCTTACTTATGCTACCAGGGCAATTTCGATTGATACCTACGATGCAGCAGCCAACTTTATTTATGGAGTGGTGAATGCCAGGCTCAAAAAATATACGGATGCTATCGATGGATTTTCAATTGCCTCAGCCGCATTGGAATACAGGGCAGCTTCGTATGTTGAAATGTCGAAACTGTTCCTGTTGCAAAACCAGCCTGGCCGGGCAAAAGAATATGCCATGAAAGCAGCGGTAACCAACCCCATGGAAGTGCCTGCATTTGAGCTGCTTGCCGTAATTGCAAGGCTGCAGGCTGACCAAATGGCTGCCGATAAAGCCCTGGCACAACTGGAAGCACTTGACCCGCTCGATCACCTGGTTCGTTTCGAGAAATACCTGGCGCACCCTTCGAATGATAATGCAACTGCTTTTACCGGTATGATCCGTACGGAGTTAACCCACGAAGCCTACCTCGAACTGGCGGCCTGGTACCTTAACCTGGGTCTCACAACCGAAGTGGAAAAATTACTCAGCCTGGGCCCCGATCAGCCTGAAATTAATTACTGGCGTGCATGGCTTGCTGAAAAGGCGGGGAATCATACACTTTCGGCAGAGCTACTCAAAAAAGCAAATGCTGGCGATCCGGGCCTGGTGTTCCCTTACCTGCAGGAAAGCATTGAGCCGCTCACCTGGGCAATGAAAAGTTCCCAGAGCTGGAAACCAAAATACTACCTGGCGCTGATACACTGGAACAACGAAAACAAGGAAGCAGCTAAAGATCTGTTTACAAAATGTGGCGATGGGCCCGACTTTTATCCATTTTACCTGGCCCGGGTTAAATTGTTTGAGTCAGCCGATGCTGTGGCGACTGAAAAAGACCTCCTAAAAGCTGTTGCGCTGGCACCGCAGGCCTGGCGTGCTGCATTAAGCCTGTCGAAATTTTACGAATCGAAGAAAGACTATGCCAAATCGAAGGAAGTGGCTGCCGCGGCTTTTGCCAAACTGCCTCAGAATTATTATCTTGGCCTGAACCTGGCCAGGCAGCTTTCGTTAAACAACGAATACGAAGCCTGCGTAAACCTGCTGGCCAAACTGCAGGTGCTGCCCAATGAAGGCGCAACTGCCGGGTATCACCTCTGGCGTGAGTCGAACCTGATGGTAGCCATGAATGCTTACACGGCAAAGAAATATAGTAAAGCAATCAAATTTATAGCCCAGTCGCGAACCTGGCCCGAAAACCTTGGTGTTGGTAAACCTTACGATGTGGATGAAAGGTTGCCCGATTTCCTGGAAGCGTTATGCATGCACGGAATGAAAAATACCAAAAAGGCTGCTGAACTAGAAAACCGGATTATAGCTTTCACGTCGGGCAAAGGCTTTCAACCCGACGGATCAGCTAACTTATTATCAGCATGGCTGATGCGTAAAAATGGGGAAAAGCAAAAAGCCGATAACCTTATAAATGCGGTTGCTGTGTCAAAAAAAGGAGAAAAAAGCACACGCTGGACCGAAGCCGTTTATTCAGGGAACAAAAGCCTGGCTTTGAACATCGAAAATGAAACAGAACAGGTTAAATTTACCGATCCTTACCAGGCCAGTTGGACCGACAACGACTTCGGCCTGATGGTAAAACTTTCGAAAGTTTTTGGATTTTAATATCCGCAACTGTTCATTTTGCAGGAAATAAATCAGCTCAAATACTAAAACAAGATCACAATCAACAATAACAACCAGAATATGAAAAGCATGAAAATTTTCTTTTTAGCTGTACTGTGCCTGATAGGTTTAGGCAATGCAGCGGAGGCTCAGGTTCTGAAATACGGAACAGGGACCTGGAATGTGGATACCCTGGGTAATCACCGGGCCGTTGTAAAAGTGGCAGCCCGTTCCAATGCCCTGCTGGCCCATATCGATTGGCGCCGGCGAGATCATCATCCCGAAAAAATTGATGTTGTGATTGTAGATGCTACCACCGGCAAGCAGGTTAAAAATGCCGTAAGGCTTAATGTAAACCGCGAATTTGGCGAGTTTATTTTCCAGGCACCTTCGGCCGGAGTGTATTATTTTTATTATATTCCGCATGTAATGAGCAAGGGTAATTATCCCAAAGTTTATTATAATGAGCCCAAAAACCTGGCTGAGCTTTCGTGGATTCAAAAAAACAAGCTGTCGAAACTTCCGCTTGCTGCGGCCCAGCTGGCTAAGTTCCAGAAAGTAACGGCTAAGGAAATCCAGTCTATCGATGCTTTCAATTCCTTTTATCCGATGGAGGTGATTGCATCGGGCGCTGAATTAAATGCATTGAAGAAAAAAAATCCGGGAGTATCGTATCTGGTTTTTCCCGAAAACCGGGAATATTCAATCCGCATGACGGACGATATTCCGCAGCGCTGGGCACTTGGAGGTGCAAAACCAGTGCTTGCTGACACCGCTCAGAAAGGTGAATATTTTACTTTCCAGGCTGGTTTATGGGCCATTACTAAATCGTTCCAGCGTGTAGAGATCAGATTTTCGGACCTGAAAAGTGGTCAGAACATCATAAAAGCTGAGAATTTTACCTGTTTTAATACCGAAGGCTACAACTCCGACGGCGAATATTTCGAAAAAGTAGTTTCGGTGCCCCAGGGTAAAATTCAGGCATTCTGGTGCGGAATCCAGTTACCTGCCGATGTGGTTCCGGGTACCTATAAAGCTGATGTAACCGTTGTTGCCGGGAATGAAAAACCTTCAACCTTTACCCTGAACCTGGTAGTTAAAAATCAGCAGATTGTTAACAGCGGGTTCGATGATCCTGCTAACCTGTCGAGGCTGAAGTGGCTGAATTCGAAACTTGCCTTCGACGATGGTATTGTTCCGCCATACACACCTATGACAGTTTCCGGTAAAACCATTTCGTTGCTAGGCCGTACGGTTACCCTCAATGAGTTGGGAATGCCCTCGTCTATTCAAAGTTTCTTTGATGTTGAAATGACCAGGCTTACCGATAAACCGCTTGAGATGCTGGCTGCCCCGGTTCAGCTGGTGATTGATAATACGGATAAATCGCAGCAGAAATTTAAAGCCGGCGATTTTGTTTTCAGCAAAAAGGCCGAAGGCGCCATTGCCTGGAGTTCGGAAGCTGAATCGGTTGATTTTGAAATGATGCTCTCGGCCCAGGCTGAGTTCGACGGGTGTATTGAATACCAGGTAACCCTGGCTGCCAAACACGATATGGATGTAAACGACATTCGTCTCGAAATTCCTTATCGTAACGAAGTAGCCGAAATGATGATGGGACTTGGCGTACATGGCGGCAAACGTCCTGAAACCTTCAACTGGAACTGGGATCAGCAGAAAAACCAGGATGCTCTCTGGGTAGGTAAAGTTAACGCAGGGATGCAAACCAGCCTGAAGGATGTAAATTATGTTCGCCCGCTCAACACCAATTTTTACCTGAGCAAACCGCTCAATATGCCTCCATCGTGGTTTAACAATGGCAAAGGCGGTTTCAACACATCGCATACCGGCGACCAGTACCTCGTTAAAGCCTTCTCAGGCCAGCGTTCGCTGAAAAAAGGGCAGGAGTTGCACTTTAATTTCAGGTTACTCATTACTCCTTTCCGCCCTTTAAATACCGACTGGCAATGGAATACACGTTTTTACCATTCGTTTAAACCCATCGACACCATCGTGAAATCGGGCGCAAATACGGTTAATGTGCACCATGCCAATGCTATCAATCCCTTTATTAACTACCCGTTCCTTCGCCCGGCCGAGATGAAAAAATATATCGACGAAGGTCACTCCAAGGATCTGAAGGTTAAAATTTACTACACCGTACGCGAGCTTACCAATAAAGCGCCCGAGATGTTTATGCTGCGAAGCCTAGGCGACGAAGTGCTTTCGCACGGCAAAGGCAATGGTTTTTCATGGCTTCAGGAACACCTCGATTCCAATTATATTGCAGCCTGGTTTGTACCCGAATTAAAAGATGCAGCTGTGGTAAACAGCGGGGTATCGCGCTGGCACAATTTTTATGTGGAAGGCCTTAACTGGCTTGCTATTCACGAGGGTATCGACGGAATTTATATTGATGACGTTGCTTTCGACCGTACCACCATGAAACGCGTTCGTAAGGTGCTCGACCGCAACCGCGATGGTGCAATCATAGATCTGCATTCGGCCAACCAGTTTAATAAAAATGATGGTTATGCAAGCAGCACGAACCTGTATCTCGAGCATTTTCCATACTTAAACCGCCTTTGGTTTGGCGAATATTTCAATTATAATTCCGAACCCGATTACTGGCTTACCGAAATTTCGGGTATTCCGTATGGTTTAATGGGCGAAATGCTGCAGGATGGCGGCAACGCATGGCGCGGAATGATTTATGGTATGACGGCACGCCTTCCATGGGCCGGCGATCCTACTTCAGTTTGGAAAATAATGGATACATTCGGAATAAAGGGCAGCCATATGATTGGCTATTGGGTGCCCGATTGCCCGGTAAAAACCGATAATCCGGCTGTAATTTGTACGGTCTATAAAAAGGATAAGTCAGCTCTCATTTCCATTGCCAGCTGGGCCAAAGAAAAAACAGATGTTAAACTGTCCATCAACTGGGCAGCACTGGGCATGTCGCCCGAAAAAGCTGTACTAACCGCTGTTGAAGCTAAAGATTTTCAGCCGGCTGCAACTTTTGCTCCCGATCAGAAAATTCCTGTTGATCCTGCAAAAGGCTGGCTGCTGATACTGAAAGAAAAATAACAGGCTCCCCTGAGCAGTTCCGGGCAGTTCCATATGATATTTACCCTGTCATGTGGAACTGCTTTTTTATTTGTATTTATTCAGTATACGTTTTGAATATCAGTTATTTCAATATTTCTGGCCGGTTTGATAATTGCCCTAAAATTTTAGAGCATCTGTTCTGCTTTTTGCAGTGTAAAAGTGTCGTGCAGGCTGGGAAGAAGGAAGTATACTGACCTGAAATTCACGTTTTAGCTGATATTTTGGTTGTCGCCCCACCCGGTTTCTCCGTTTCACCCCGCCGAAAGTTAAAATTTTTAATTTTAAATACAGGCTTAATTCTTTATTATTTAAAGGGTGATAAATGGGTTAGTATTCAGATATACAATGCATTAAATATTTAAAAATGTCTATATTTTATTTTGTTTTGCCATAATTATTTGATTGAATTTAAATTAGGTAAAAATAATTTTCATATTTGTAAGACTTACTAAATAATTTATTTATCTTAGCATCGTAAAGTTACAATTGTTATTAATGCGTTAATTCCTTAATTCCTTAATTGGAAACAATGCCAACCAATCCTCACAAACAACATTAAACCCATCTGCGTATGAAAAAAATTTCACTTTTCGTGGCGTTAATACTTTGTTGCTCATGGCAGCTGGTATTGGCCCAGAAGATTATCACCGGGACGGTTACTGATGCCAAGGACGGCTCAACACTTCCGGGGGTTAGTATCGTGGTTAAAGGTACTACCACAGGTACTTTAACCGACATCTCCGGCAGCTATTCCATTAAAGCTACAGCTGACCAGGTGCTCCTTTTCTCTTTTATTGGTTTTAAATCGCAGGAAATTGCTGTAGGGAACCAATCGACGCTGAATGTAGCTCTTGTTCAAAATGCTGAATTGCTTGATGAAGTAGTTGTAGTAGGTTATGGTACCACCAAAAAGAAAGACCTTACCGGTGCTATTGCAACTGTTAACACCAAGCAGATGAACCTTGGTGGAACGGTAACCAATGCAGCACAAGCCTTACAAGGTAAATCAGCCGGTGTTGTTGTAACACAAAGTAGCCGTGCACCTGGTCAGGGAGCTTCTGTTAGGATCCGTGGGCTTAGTTCAATCCGGAGCAACAATGAACCTCTTTATGTTGTTGACGGTTTTCCTTCAACCAGTGGTTCAGATATAAACCCAAATGATATTGAATCCATGCAGATTCTGAAGGATGCATCAGCAACGGCAATATATGGAGCGCGCGGTGCCAACGGAGTTATCATGATTACTACCAAACGAGGAAAACAAGGTGATAGCCGTATTTCATTTAATGGAACTACTTCGTTGCAAACCATCCAAAACCCGTTTAGTATGCTTAGTGGTCAACAATATATGACAATGGCAAATGATTTGTACCGTGAAATTGATAATCAACAAGACCAGCAATATGGCGTATATAGTCAAACTCAATTACAGTCCACTGTAAACACCGACTGGATTGCTGAAACTACCCGCACAGGTAAAATTCAGGATTATAACCTTCAGTTTCAGGGGGGTAATGACAAAACCAGGATTCTGGGTAGCGTTGGTTATTACGATCAGCAAGGTGTGTTGAAAAACACAAGTTACAATCGTATTTCAGCGCGTGTAAATGTTGATCAGAAAATTAATGATTTTGTTAAAGCAGGTGCTACCCTTTATGGACAAAGGGCTAATTCCAATTTTCAGGCATATGATGGTAATATTTTAACATCTAACGTCCTTTTGGGAATTTTAACGTACGATCCAACCGTAAAACCTTATAATGAAGACGGCACATTC
>CALCJE010000351.1 GCA_937965665.1 uncultured Bacteroidales bacterium | reverse complement strand
TGGTAGCCAGTTGTGGCGTGTATAAAGGCGCCTGGATAAATGCCGATAAGGTACCGTCTTCGTTTTCGGTAAAACTCTCGAAACCTGCATCGGCCAACAGTCCAACCAGAATTTCAGCAATATCCTCACCCTCTGCAGGGTGGCATATCATTTCGATATATTCCATGTTATGCGAACGAATTCACGATGGTTACAAAATCAGCAGCCTTTAATGAGGCTCCGCCGATCAGGCCACCATCCACATCAGGATTGGCAAATAACTCGGCTGCATTTTTTGCGTTGCAGCTTCCCCCGTACAAAATGGAGATTTCTTCGCTTACTTCGCTTCCATATTTTTCGGTAAGCAATGAACGGATAAAACCATGCATTTCCTGTGCCTGATCCGATGAGGCTGTAACACCGGTACCAATGGCCCAAACCGGCTCGTATGCAATAACAACTTCTTTTATTGCTTCGTTTCCGAGATGGAATAAGGCTTCGCTTACCTGGGTTTTAACGACTTCGAAATGTTTTTCAGCCTGGCGTTCTGCCAGAACTTCGCCACAGCAATAAATGGGAGTGATGCCGTATTTTAGGGCAAGGTCAACTTTTGCGGCAATTACTTTATCGGTTTCGCCAAAATAGGTCCTGCGCTCCGAATGGCCAAGGATGCAATGCGAAATGCCCATGGAATGAAGCATTGAAGCAGATATTTCGCCAGTATAAGCACCTGATTCCCATTGGCTCAGGTTCTGCGCACCGATCATAAAACCGTTTTCGGCAGCGATATCCGAGCTCATTTCGAGGTAAACCGATGGTGGGCAAATCACCACTTCGGTTTCACCAGAACCTTTTTCGGTAAGTTCGTCAACGATTTCGAACATTAAATCTTCAGCTTCCTGAAAATCTTTATTCATTTTCCAGTTTCCGGCAACAATCTTCTTTCTCATCTTTTTTGATTTTTATATGATTTGATAATAGTTTCTATGCGTAACGAATTCGCGGATCGAGTATTCCATATACAAGATCTGCAAAAATATTAATAATAATGAGAAGAACCGAAATAAACAGCACAGCTCCCATTACTACGGGAAAATCATATTTTTCGAGGGCATCAACAATTACTACTCCAACACCTTTCCAGTCGAAAATATATTCAACAAAAACGGCACCTGCCATGAGCGATGCAAACCAGCCCGAAACTGCCGTAACCACAGGGTTCAGCGCATTGCGGAGGGCATGCCTGGTAACAATCCGGTAAAGGCTTAAGCCTTTGGCCCTGGCGGTACGGATATAATCCTGCGACATAACCTCGAGCATGGAACTCCGCGTTAGTTCCGTAATAATGGCCAGCGGACGAATAGCCAGCGTAAATGCCGGAAGTACAAGGTTTTTCAGGTTTATATATTCGCCCCTACCAAAATCATCAACGGAGTAGAGGCTTCCAAACATGCTTAGTCCGGTATAACCGGCTAGTACATACGCAAAAAGCCAGGCAATAATAATAGCTGCAAAAAATGACGGAAGCGACATCCCGAAAATACTCACCACCAGGGCCAGGCGGTCGAACCAGCCATCCTTATTCAGTGCGCTGAATATGCCAAGAACCAGCCCCAACACAGTTGCAACTATCATGGCCACGGTTGCCAGGATCAGTGTCGGCACAAATGCTTCGGCCAGGATATCGGAAACCGGCCGTTTGCTTTGGTATGAGCGGCGCAGGTATGGTTTCTTGAGCACAATTGTTGTACTGCCAATGGATAATATGTGTAATGCCGAAGGATACCTGTCGGAGTAAAAGAAAAAGGCACTTGCACTGTCGCGCATATTGTGAAACGAAACGGGCGACAAATCATTCAGGAAACCGAAATACTGAACTGCCAGCGGTTTATCACGGCCCAGGTCGCGGTTAATGGCTTCAACCGACGAAATATCAGCGCGCTGGCCTAGCATCATGCGTGCCGGGTCGCCGGGCAGTATGTTAAACAGGAAAAATATCAGGGTCACTACTCCGAAAAGTACCAGAATTCCATACGATAAACGGACCAGGGTGTAGCGGAGCATTATTTTTTGGATTGAGGGGGTTTGAAGGGTTTCAGAGGTTTCAATGTTTCAGAAGTCTGAGAGTTAAAGAGTAAATACGAATGAGCAACAGCAGCATTCAGCTTAAAGTGGACTATCCTGGTGATGAACCTCTTAGGCTGAAATACCCTTTACTTTTTCACATATTTGCTTTTAAACGCAGGGTAATCCGGGAAATCGTTGTGATGCCATTTCTTCAGTATAACTCCGTCTTTCATCAGCAACAAACCGGGATTTGACCTGACAATAGTCTTCAGGATAATATCGTCGGCTGTTGCAAATTCAAGATGCAGTTTATTTTCGGTAGCAAACTTCCTGATCTGCGTGTTATCGGCACTCACCAGCACTATAGCCGGTATGTCTTCAGCGTAAGCCCTGGCACAAAACTCATCCAGTTTTTTAAAGGCCTGCACATCAGCCTTCGACAAATCATATGCATTGATCACCAGCTGGTAACCGGGATTACGGATAATGCTTTCAGTAATATTGTTGCCCGTGGTATCGGTAATAATCAGCGATTTGCCATAATAATGATTGGGGTCTTCAACACGCTGAGATACAAACTCCCACTGCGCCATCCAAACGCTGTCGCTGAACGGATAATTGGGCGAAAGATACTCTTTGGTTTCGCCGGTTGCTTTATTTTTATAGGTTAAAAAATACTTTACAGGTTTTGGATTTTCGGGATAAAGCTTATGCCCGGCTTTCCATTCAGTAAAATCGACAGCAGGCAGGTGGCTGTAGCACCGGTACGAAAATCCGGCAAAAAGCACCGTAAAGAATGCTGCAAATACCCATTGCCAACCGGAACTTGCAAATGCCCTGAATCTTTTCCTGTATATGAAAATAACTACAGCCATGGGCAACAATACCAGGTTTTTATAAAAGGTCTGCCAGTTAGTAAGCTTAATAGCATCACCAAAGCAACCGCAGTCGGGAACCGGGTTGTTTATGGCATCGTTTAAGGTAAGCAGGGTGAAAAACACCATCATCAGCAGCAGCAACCAGCTGGAAATTTTCATCTTCAGGTTCAGCAGCATCATGATACCGGTTACAAACTCAATAGTGCAAAGCAGTATGGAGAAAAACAGCGCCAGCGGAATAAATGAATCCAGGTTAAAAGCAATAAAGTAATCTTCGAGCCGGTAGGCAGTACCCAGCGGGTCCACGCCTTTTACAAAACCCGAAAACACAAACACAATCCCTGCCAGACTCCGGCTGATATTGGCAATCAGTTTCATATAGTTTTAGTTTTGCTGATCAAGCATGATCAGGGCAAATGCCGAGTAATTAATGATATCCAGGTAATTGGCATCAAGGCCTTCCGACATGAGGGTCAACCCTTTATTATCTTCTATCTGTTTAATACGCAGCAGTTTCATCAGGATAATATCAGTGAGTGAACTGATGCGCATTTGCCGCCAGGCTTCGCCATAATCGTGATTTTTGTCTGCCATCAGGCTTCGGGCCGTAAGTACATACGCATCGTATTTTGCACCTACCAGTTCGGCATCCATATGTGGATCCTCGGCAGCGCCCAATTCAAGCTGAATCAATGCCATCACGCAGTAATTAATCATCCCGACAAACTCAGGCCTGATGCCTTCATCAACCTTGCTTTCGCCTTTTTCCTCGATGCTGCGGATCCGGCTGGCTTTAATATAAATCTGGTCAGTGAGCGATGTTGTGCGTAAAATACGCCATGCGGTTCCATAATCATGCATCTTGGCCATGAAAACCTTGCGGCACGAACTTAAGGCATTATCGTATTGTTGAAATGTTTTATCAGGCATATTATCAATAACTTTGTGGCTTATTTCAATAAGGAAACCATGAATTTTTGGACTGATAAAATTACATCTTTTTCCCGAATTACCAGCCTGAAATGCGGCCATAATGTACTGCCAACTGGTAAGCCATTGGTAATGGGCATTTTAAATGTAACACCCGATTCCTTTTTCGATGGAGGACGATATACCCGTGAAGATGCCTGGATTTCGCAGGCTGATAAGCTGATAGAAGAAGGCGCTGCCATTATCGACCTGGGGGCAGTATCAACCCGCCCGGGGTCTGATGTTGTTACTGAGGAGGAAGAAATTAACCGGTTGATGCCAGCCATCGAATTGCTTGCTTCCAGGCACCCGAAAACAGTTTTTTCGGTTGATACCTATCGTGGTCGCGTTGCCACCCTGGCAGCTAACGCCGGTGCAGGAATCATCAACGATATTTCGGGCGGATCGCTCGATCCAGGGCTTTTTCCAGCTGTTGCTGCCACCGGGCTGCCTTATATTTTAATGCACATGCAGGGCACACCGCTTAACATGCAGCTCAACCCTGTTTACGAAAACGTAACAGAAGAAGTTATCCGTTTTTTTGAAGAAAAGTTGTTGATTTTACATGACTCAGGCATCGAACAGGTTATCCTCGACCCTGGTTTTGGCTTTGGCAAAACCGTGGATCATAATTACCGTTTGCTTCGCGACCTGGGGATTCTGAAACAGGCAGGTTTTATGGTGCTGGCAGGCATTTCGCGCAAATCAATGATATACAAACCCCTGGGAATCACTCCCGGGGAATCACTCCCGGCAACGGCAGCCGCAAACCTGGTAGCTCTGCTCAACGGCGCTGATATTTTACGTGTTCACGATGTAAAAGAGGCTATACAGGTTATTAAACTCGCCGAAATTTATGAAAGGCAGCGCTCCGAATAAACGCCAATGATATTAAACTGCTGAACACTTACCTGATCAGCAAGCAGATGCATCACAAATTTGAAACAATTTTGAAGTAAATTATCATTATCGGCAGGCAGTAAGTATATTTGCACACTATCCAAATCAACATAAATGGCCGGTTTAATCATACCTCTGTTTTTAAGCATCAGGATACTCGATGTAATCGATGTATTTTTAGTGGCACTTTTACTTTTTTCGTTATATCAGCTGCTTAAAGGTACGGCTGCTGTGAATATTTTCCTGGGAATACTTGCTATTTTCGGAATATGGCGACTGGTAAAAACACTGCAGATGGATTTACTCAGCGATTTGCTGGGGGCATTTACATCGGTGGGATTTATTGCTTTTATCGTGGTGTTTCAGCCCGAGATCAGGAAATTTTTGCTGGCTATAGGTTCGCCGGGGTTTATAACCAGGAACCGTTTCAGGACGTTTTTCTCAAAGATTCAGCTCGAAAATCGCCACCTGGCTGATATTGACCCGGTAGTTCAGGCCTGCCACCGCATGTCGCATACGCTCACCGGGGCACTGATTGTAATTGCCCGCAAAAATGACCTTTCAGAATTTAAGGAAACCGGTCTGGCTGTGGATGCCATTATTTCGGACCAGCTGATAGAAAGTATATTCTATAAAAACAATCCCATGCACGATGGTGCGGTAATTATAAGCGATAATAAAATTAAATCAGCGCGCTGTATCCTGCCGGTATCGGGTAAAATGGACCTGCCACCCGAATTTGGGCTCAGGCATCGTGCAGCTATTGGAATTACCGAAAAAAACGACTCAGTAGCAATTATCGTTTCGGAACAAACAGGCCGTATTTCATACTGCCGCAACGGCGAACTGGAGCTCGATATAAAAGCATCGGGGTTAAAAACCATGCTTACCGAAGACTTTTCGGACAAAGAATAAGAAGGAAATTATTTCAATTCAGCGGGTTATCGCTTTTTCGAAGGGAAAATCATCCTGTATTTAGCCTCGGTAATACCTTTTGCTATATCCTGCAACTTGCGCTTAAGCATGATTTTGCGAAGCGGGTGAACTTTATCAACGAACAGAATACCTTCCAGGTGATCGTACTCATGCTGGATGATACGCGCCAGGATTCCGCTAAACCATTCGTCGTGAAAATTAAATTGCTCATCATAATAGGTTAACCTTACATCCGGTTTGCGCATTACATCTTCATGAATATCAGGTATACTCAGGCATCCTTCGCTGAAAGCCCACTCCTCCCCCTTTTCTTCAACAATTTTAGGATTGATAAAGACTTTTTTGAATTCCCTGGTTTCGGGCGACTCTTTTTCGTAAGGTGTTGCATCAATTACAAAAAGCCTGATCTGCTTGTTCACCTGGGGGGCGGCCAATCCAACTCCCGATGAAAAATACATGGTTTCCCACATATCCGTAATTAATTGTTGTAATCCGGGGTATTCTGGGGTTATGTCAACCGAGACTTTACGCAAATTAGGATGCCCGATTGCTACTATTGGAAGAATCATTATGATGGTATATTTTATTTGTTATTTCCTATTGATGTTCAAAAAATTCAGTTTTGCCTGCGCAATTCAATGTGGATATGTCATCTACAGCTTCCGGTTTTGCACCTTCCACTTTAACCCTTACCCTCTAACCTTATTACTTACAACTTACCTCTTAAAACTTACAACTGACTAAAAAACACTTATCCCAACCATTGGTTCACTGTAAAAAGCTATTCATTTCGAGATACGATTGCAGGATAATGACAGCGCTCACTTTGTCAACCAGCCCTTTATCCTGCCGGTCTTTCTTTTTAGCTCCCGATTGCAGAATTGCGGCCGAAGCCATTTTAGATGTGAACCGCTCGTCGACACGTTCAACCGGAATAGCGGGAAACGTTTTTTGAAGCAGCCTCACAAATGGCTCAGTAAACCTGGCTGATTCCGAAAGTTGGTTTTGCAATGTTAACGGATATCCAACCACGAAACAGTCGACTTTCTCACGCGAGGTGTAGTCTTTCAAAAAAGTAATTACATCTTTTGAATGCACCGTTGCCAGCGCGCCTGCAATCATCCTGAGCTCGTCAGTAACTGCAAGTCCTACCCTTTTCTGTCCGTAATCAATGGCTAAAACCCTTCCCAAGCCAATATTTTTGCGGCAAAATTACAAAGAATATAATTCCAAAATGGCTAAAAATGAAGCTTTTCTGCATCAATCAACAGATTTAGGGCGCTACATATGATCTTATCGATAGAAAATGTCTAATTTTGAATAGTAAAATTCAGGGTATGGAACAATTAAAATCTACTATAGAAAAAGCCTGGGATGATAGGTCGTTGCTGGGCCAAAACGAAACAAAAGTAGCTGTATTTCAGATTATTGAACTGCTCGACAAGGGCGAAGTACGCGTTGCGGAGCCTACCGCCAATGGCTGGCAAGTGAATGAATGGATAAAAAAGGCCGTAATTATGTATTTCCCGCTCAGGCAAATGGAAGTTTTTGAAGCCGGCCCGCTGGAGTTTCATGATAAAATACCCTAGAAGCATAATTATAAGGAGCTTGGTGTTCGCGTAGTTCCGCACGCTGTAGCCCGTTACGGGGCATACCTTTCGCCCGGGGTTATTATGATGCCATCGTATGTTAATATTGGTGCCTGGGTAGGTCCGGGAACCATGGTTGATACCTGGGCAACGGTAGGTAGTTGTGCCCAGGTTGGGGCCAATGTTCACCTGAGTGGTGGCGTAGGTATTGGCGGCGTTCTGGAACCCGTGCAGGCTGCCCCAGTAATTATTGAAGATAATTGCTTTATCGGGTCGCGATGCATTGTAGTTGAAGGAGCGCATATTGCTGCCGAAGCTGTACTTGGCGCCAACGTGGTTATTACCAAAAGTACCCGCATTATCGATGTCACGGGTTCCGAACCCAAAGAATATAAAGGATATGTACCGCCACGCTCAGTGGTTATACCAGGATCGTACACCAAAAAATATCCGGCAGGCGATTACCAGGTTAGCTGCGCACTCCTCATCGGGCAGCGCAAACCTTCAACCGATTTAAAGACCTCGCTAAATGAGGCTTTACGCGAATATGATATTACCTTTTAACCGAACTGTGATCAGGGAGCGATGATGAATATTGGATTTGATGCCAAACGTGCACTTTTTAACCGCAGCGGTCTGGGTAATTACAGCCGCAGTACACTGAGGTTGTTGTCGCAATATCATCCCGAAAACAACTATTTCATGTTTACGGCCAAGGTAAACTATGAAATTTTCCAGCCTTCGGCCAACCTGCGCCTGGTTACGCCCGAAAACAAACTGTACCAAACGTTTCCAGGCTTTTGGCGATCGTGGGGCATTAACCGGCAAATACAGGAACAGAAAATCAATATCTACCACGGACTCAGCAACGAACTGCCGGCAGGCATCCGGAAATCCGGGGTAAAAACCGTGGTTACCATTCATGACCTTATCTTTTTACGATACCCGGAGTACTACCCTTACACTGATCGGAAAGTGTACCTGCTGAAATTCCGTTATGCCTGCAAGGTAGCCGATAAAATTATCGCTACCAGCGAAGCAACCAAAGCCGATATATGCCATTTTTTTGGCACTGACCCGGCAAAGATTGAAGTCGTTTACCAAACCTGCGACCCCGTTTTCAGGAAACAGGTACCGGCTATTGAAAAAGAGCAGGTTTTAAAAAAATATGATCTTCCGCAAAGGTTCATTCTTTACCTGGGCACCATCGAAAGACGAAAAAATGCCTTAACCCTGGTAAAAGCCTACCTGCGCAGCAATATGCATATACCCTTGATAATTGCAGGCAGGCCCACAGAATATATGATTGAGATTAACGATTACCTGAGAAAACACCAGTCAGGCGAAAGGGTTATTTTCAGGCACAATATCGAAACTGCCGATCTGCCTGCCCTTTACCAGTCGGCACATCTCTTTGTTTATCCATCGGTTTTCGAGGGTTTTGGCATCCCGATACTGGAAGCCCTTTATTCAGGCGTACCGGTTATTACCAGCACAGGCAGTTGTTTTGCCGAAACAGGCGGCGATGCTGCTTTGTATTGCGATCCTTACAACGATGAACAGCTTTCGGAACTCATGAACCTTGTATTAAATGACGAGGCTACCCGCACTGCAATGATAGATAAAGGCTTTAAATATGCAGCTCATTTTGATGAAGAAAAAGTGGCTTCGAACCTGATGAAGGTTTATACTTCGCTTTAAGCAAAAAAAAATGCAGACCATTTTAAAACCCATTAACAAGTTTATTGTTATTTATACATGAATTTCGACAACGATATACAAAAATCATTAGAAGTACTTCGTGCAGGCGGAACATTGCTTTATCCAACCGATACCATCTGGGGACTGGGATGCGATGCCACCAACCAGCGGGCAGTGCAGAAAATTTACAGCATTAAAAGCCGGTCGGAAGCAAAAAGCCTGATCATATTGATTGATGATTTCGAAAAATTATCAACTTACGTAGAGATTGTTCCCGAAATTACCAGCGACCTGCTGGCCAGTATCACAAACCCGGTAACTATCATTTATTCAAATGCCCGCCGCCTGGCGCCCAATGTGGTTGCCTCCGACGGCACCATTGCAATTCGGATCGTAAAGGATGATTTCTGCAAAGAACTGATCAGGCAGTTTGGCAAACCCATCGTTTCAACTTCGGCCAATTTGTCGGGTTTCGAGGCACCTGCCACTTTCAGCCAGGTTTCTGACGATATTAAGGACGCAGTAGACTATATAGTTTCGTATAAACAGGATTATTATTCTGTTTCGAAGCCCTCAACAATTATCAGGTTACGTGAGGACGGAATGTACACCATTATCAGGGGATAAAAACCAACGTACACGCACAATTTTCAGGCTTTATTCGCGATGACGACGAACAATTTTGTTAGTAAGTCGTTAATTTTATTTAACTTTAGGAAAACTTTATAAACTAATGGAAAAGCGTATTGAATATAAGCTTGATACTGTTGACAAAGCTACTTTACAGAAATGGTATTCGCTGATGGTGCTTGGTCGCAAACTCGACGAGCGTGCGCCTAATTACCTGAAACAGGCCCTGGGCTGGTCGTATCATGCTCCTTATGCCGGGCACGACGGAATTCAGCTGGCCATCGGGCAAACTTTTAACCGGGAAACAGATCACTTATTCCCCTATTATCGCGATATGCTTACGGCTATTTCGGCCGGGCTTACCGCCAAAGAAATTATACTGAACGGAATATCGAAAGCTGGTGATGTGGCAGGCGGTGGCAGGCATATGTCGAACCACTTTGCAAAACCGGAATGGAACATCCATAATGTTTCCTCGGCTACGGGTAACCATACCCTGCATGCCGTTGGTGTTGCCCGGGCTATTAAACGATATGGCGGCAAAGGTGTTGCTATCAGTTCGCAGGGCGAATCGTCCACTTCCGAAGGCTACGTGTACGAAGCCATTAACGGCGCCAGCAACGAGAAGCTTCCGGTAGTTTTTGTTTTCCAGGATAACCGGTATGGCATCTCGGTACCGCAGCGCGACCAGTCGGCCAATGCTGTTGCCGCTGATAACTTCAAAGGATTTAAAAACCTGCGTATCATTCATTGCGACGGCAAAAATATATTTGCCTCGATGAATGCCATGGAAATGGCCAAACGCCATGCCATCGAAAAACAGGAACCCGTTATTGTTCATGCCAGTTGCGTGCGGATACACTCCCACTCCAATTCGGACAAACACGAACTGTACCGCGACGAAAATGAGCGTCACTGTGCCAAAGCTGCTGATCCCCTCGACAGGTTCAGGGTTATTTTACTGCATTCGGGCAGGTTTACAGAAGATGAACTGAAAACACTCGACGAACAGGCACAAAAAGAAATGATGGATGCCCATCGCAAAGTGCTGGCTTCGGCCGATCCCGACCCGGCATCCATCTTTAACTTTGTGTACCCCGAGGCTTATGTTCCTGCAAAATTCCCCGATGGCACCCATAACCAGAAAGAAGGCCAGTCGCTTAAATTTATACAAGCGCTGAACGAAACACTCAAGGAAGAGTTCAGGATGAACCCCGATACATTTCTGTGGGGTCAGGATGTTGCCAATAAGGACAAAGGCGGCATTTTTAATGTTACCAAGGGCATGCAGCAGGAATTTGGCATCGAGCGCATTTTCAACGGCCCGATTGCCGAGGACTTTATCCTGGGAACAGCCAACGGGATGAGCCGTTACAACGATAAAATCAGGATAGTGGTCGAAGGTGCCGAATTTGCCGACTATTTCTGGCCCGCCATGGAGCAATATATCGAATTATCGCACGACTACTGGCGCAGCAACGGGGCATTTTCGCCCAACGTAACCATACGGCTTGCCTCGGGCGGTTATATCGGCGGCGGGCTGTACCATTCGCAGAATATTGAGGGATCGCTGGCTGCCATACCGGGAGTACGGATTGTTTGTCCTTCGTTTGCCGATGATGCCGCGGGGCTGCTGCGTACCTCCATACGCTCTAAAGGCCCAACGCTGTTCCTCGAACCCAAAGCGCTGTATAACGACCCGATTGCCGAAACCATTGTCCCCGAAGGATTCGAAGTGCCTTTTGGTAAAGCGCGCACCCGCCGCGAAGGGAAAGACCTGAGCATGATCACCTACGGAAATACTACGCATATGTGCCTTACCGTAGCCGACCGCATACAAACCGAAACCGGTAAAAGCATCGAAGTGATTGATATCCGTTCGCTGATCCCGCTGGATAAGGATGCCATACTGCAAAGCGTTGAAAAAACAGGCAGGGCCATGGTAGTGCACGAAGATAAAGTTTTCGGAGGCTTTGGCGGCGAAATAGCGGCCATCATCTCGAACGAGGGATTCCAGTACCTGGATGCCCCGGTACGCAGGGTGGGCTCTACATTTACCCCGGTAGGTTTTAACCGTATTCTCGAAAAAGCCATACTTCCCGACCAGGAGCGGATTTACAATGCGGTGAAGGAGTTGCTCGAATACTAAAAGGATGTGGGATGTGGGATGTGAGATGTGGGATGTGGGATATGAGATGTGAGATGTGGGATGTGGGATGTGGGATGTCGGAAGACCCTTGCCTGCTGCAAGCAGGGAAGTCCGGAGAGTGGAGATCCTCGCATAGTGGCTCATCGCCCATTTGAGATCGGAAGAGCGTCGTGTAGGGAAAGAGTGTAGATCTCGGTGG
>CALCJE010000350.1 GCA_937965665.1 uncultured Bacteroidales bacterium | reverse complement strand
CTTCCGCGAAGAAAATCCGAAATTGGAAGGGGGGACAAAAATTTCCTGTGGCACTTTCCAACTTCGGTCTCCGGTCTCCGGACTTTCTTAAAACGAATCGTTCTCGGTACGTTCAATCACTTCCTGCTGCAGGTCAGCATTCATATCGTTGAAATAATCGCTGTATCCGGCCATACGCACCAGCAGGTCTTTGTAATCCTCGGGGCAGGCCTGTGCCGCGTACAATGTTGCCGTATCCACGATATTAAACTGTACATGATGACCACCCATGGTGAAATAACTTCGGATAAGCTGACCAAGTTTTTTTATGTCTTCTTCCTTGCGCATCATGCTGGGCAGGAAACGCTGGTTCAGCAAGGTGCCGCCCGATTTTACATGATCCAGTTTAGTAAGCGATTTTACTACTGCTGATGGTCCGTGCGTGTCGGCGCCATGCGAAGGCGAGGTTCCATCGGAAATGGATTTGCCTGCAAGCCGGCCATTGGGCGTGGCGCCCATCACTTTGCCGAAATACACATGGCAGGTGGTTGAGAGCATATTCAGATGGTATTTGCCACCAGGCTTGATGTTGGGTTTGCCATCAATGGTTTCAAACAAGTCGTTGTAAACTTTTAGTGCTATCGAATCGGCATAGTCGTCATCATTCCCGAAAAATGGTGTCCGGTTGATGATAGTCTGCCGTAGCAGTTCTTCTCCTTCGAAATTATTCAGCACTGCATTCAATACCCTGTCCATGCTGAACGATTTATTCTCGAAAACATGTTTCTTCAATGCCGCCAGGCTGTCGGTCACCGTGCCCAATCCGCAGCATTGAATATAGCTGGTGTTGTATCGCGGACCGCCATCATAGTAGTCTTTTCCTTTGCTGATGCAATCCTCAATCACTACCGAGAGGAATGGGGCAGGGGCATATTTTGCAAACATGCGGTCGATGTAATTGCTTACCCGCATTTTCTGATCAACCACAAAATGCAGCTGTTTCAAAAATGCTTCATAAAGTTCGTCGTATGTCTTAAAATCGCGCGGATCACCGGTTTGTATCCCAACCTTGTTGCCGGTAACAGGATTTATGCCATTGTTCAGGGTAACTTCCAGTATTTTAGGCACATTCAGGTAGCCCGTGAGCAGGTATGCTTCTTTCCCAAATGCCCCAACTTCGATACAGCCACTGCATCCGCCTTCGCGGGCGTCGTGCAGCGATTTTCCCTGGCGCAGCATTTCGAGTATGTAAATGTCGGGATTAAAAACCGAAGGGTACCCGTGCCCCTGGCGGATTACATGTGCCGCGGCATGCAGGAACTTATCCGGCGTTTTTGCGCTGATATGCACGGAATTACCCGGTTGCAGGATATGCAGTTCTTCTACCACTTCGAGCATGATATACGATACCTCACTGGTGCCATCGGTGCCTTCGCCGGTAACGCCCCCAATGTTGATATTCGTAAAATCGTTGTATGTGCCGCTTTCGCGGGCGGTAATTCCTACCTTGGGAGGAGCAGGATGGTTGTTCACTTTAATCCAGAAACACGATATCAGCTCTTTGGCTTGCTCGCGTGTGAGGGTTCCCTCTGCTATTTCCCTGTAATAAAATGGTGCCAGGTGCTGGTCGAAATGACCCGGGTTCATGGCATCCCATCCATTCAGTTCGGTGATGGTACCCAGGTGCACGAACCAGTACATCTGTATAGCTTCCCATAAGTTACGGGGGGCATGTGCAGGCACATAGCGGCATACTTTGGCTATTTTTAGCAATTCGGCAGCACGCTGCGGGTCTTTTTCGTCTGCAGCCATTTGTTCAGCCAGTTCAGCATGGCGTTCGGCAAACACGATAACTGCGTCGCACGAAATATCCATAGCTTTCCACTGTTCGGCTTTATCGGTGGCTTCGGCATCGTTCAGGTAATCGAGTGAGGCCAGGTTGGCTGCAATTTCCTTTTTGAAATCGAGCATGCCTTTTTTGTAAATTTTACCATCCAGCGCAGTATGTCCCGGGGCGCGCTGTTCCATAAATTCGGTAAACAGCCCGGCTTCGTAAGCGGCACGCCATTCGTCGGGTACATGGTTAAAAATACGCTCGCGCTGGGTTTTGCCCTGCCAGTAAGGAATTACTTCTTTTTCGTAGGTATCAATGTCCTGCTGACTGATGGTATAGCGTTGCATTTCGCGGGTGTTCAACACGTTGAAATCTTCCACACTGTGGCAGGTAAGCTCGGGAAATGTAGGCACACACTTGGGTTTGGGGCCGCGTTCGCCAACAATAAGTTCGCCTTCGCCAATGTAAATGGTTTTCTTTTGGCAATGATCCAGGAAATTCAATGCCCGTAGCACAGGTACTGAATATTTGCCATAATTTTCTTTGTAAAAAGCGGTTTCGTGCAATGCCCGCTCAATAGAAAGCGAAGGCTGGGTTTCTACACTCACTTTGCGCAGTTTCTGGATACGCTCGTTCATGCCCGGGCCAATTTTATGAGAAGTGTGTTTATAGAAATTGCCTTCGGCTGTAGCTGGCCGCTCGGGTACTGCACTATGTGGTATTATTTTTTCGAACATGGTAAATGTTTTAAAGTCTTGTTTTCGGAAATGCTGTTGCAGGCAGGCACTATGCCCGTAACTGAAATTACGGAGCATGCTTCATGTAAAATCATGAAAGGGAGCAAACGTTTAATTATAGAACATCAGGCACTCGAACAAGCGTCTGTATGTCTTTACCAGGGTAGGAATGTAGATTGTATTTTCCATGGGTCCCGTGTCACGCAGCAGTTACGTGAATTTTGTAAGTGCAATACAAAAGTATAATAAAAAAATGTGATACCGAAGGCTTTGCAGTTATTTATAGGTTTTCTAAATTAATTCCTGAGGCCTTATTGTTATTGGCTTACAAACTGTAATCCAGGGAATTGGTGGATACCTCTGGTGTCAATCCCCGGCTGCTTCTGTTTTATGATGCAAATAAAGCCCTGAATTTTCATTCGCGCTTATGTGCTGTTCAAACTATCCTGAAATATTTATTCATAATGCACTAATAATCAGCAGATAATTTTCCAAAAGGCTTAACAGCAATTGATTTAGCAACACACTGCCATGAGAGGGTTTGGAGCGGGGATTTACCTGGATTTCAATCTTGTAGACTCTTTTGTCTATCCACAGTGATATTTTTGTGCTGTGTTCCGATTTAATTCGATATCCGGTTCAGATCATCATCGATAGCCGATTTCCTCTTTTTCGCGGTTTTTGTTTTCTGGTTGCCGAAATTATAAGTTGCATTTATCCCAAAACGCTGGTTATCGAAGGTAATGACACCATCCACATGTTTGCCTCCATAATTGCTTTTATAATGAAAGTCGCTCCGTGTCCGGAATATATCGCTGCCGGTTGCCTGCAGCAATAACTTTTTATTCAGGAAATCTTTCTTAATCCCGAAGTTCAGGGCATATCCTCCTTTAACATTTACGGTTCCTCCCCATATCCACGGGCTGGTATAAAAATAGGTGAGTTCCATGGTAATTTTCCCGGGCAAATTCAGGCTGTTCTGTATCCTGAAATTATAAATATTGGCTTTCAGGTCAATAACCGTGTTGCCGGTAGTACCATTAAACGACGAATAATTGTACACCAGGAAAGTTGTAAACTCCCACCATTTGGTAACCCTGAGCGGGTAGCTTACCGACAGGCCGTTATTGATGGCCCTCTGTAGGTTTCGGGGCGAAAGTATGTTGCCGGCACCTTCGGTGATTTCGAAAACATTGGCAAAGAAATCCTTAGTAACACTATAGGTATTTGATACCACCAGCTTTCGCTTGAATGAATAGGTGATCTGGTAATTTGTAATGTAATTCGGATTCAGGAATGGGTTGCCTTTCCATGCCGACAGTTCGCTGGTCCTCGATTCGAACGGATTCAGATCCTGGTAATTGGGTCGGGTGATCCGTCTACCGATGCTTGCACTGATCACGCTTTTTTTCTGGTCGTCGTAGGCAATGCTCACATTGGGGAACAAATCGGTGTAGGAACGTGGTACTTCACTGTCCTTGGTCGGAATTACACTTTCAAGGCGTCCCAGCGATGAAGTACTTTCCATCCGCAAACCCGCATTAACGGTGATCTTTTCATTGAGTTTGGCATTCACAATAAGGTAGAGTGCAGCAACTTTTTCGAGGTAATCGAAATTATTACTGCGCGTAGTATCTAAAGTCGGAATTTCATTTTCTATGTTATAAAATGCCAGCTGGTTACCTGTCGAAATATAGGAATATTTGGCGCCGGCAGACAAGGTAAATTTGCTGAAACGCTTTTCATAATCAACCATCACCGACCAAATATTGATCTGCGTGCCGGCATTGTAGGTATTGGTTACTGAACGCAATAGCGTGTCGCCCGTGCTGTTGTAATATTGGTTGGGCTGGTAGGTGTTTTTGGTGCTCAAAAACTTACCATAGCTAAAATCGGATGAGAGATTTGAGGTGCTGTCGAGCACATACCTGTAGTTGAAATTGAAATTGTAATTTTCGCTGGGTATTTCATCCACCACCTTTGCGATGAGTATTTCACCATTGCTGGTATTCACCGAATCATAAATTCCGTTTATGCTGTTCAGCTCCTGGTTACTGCGGTTTACAAATGCCCTTCCATCCATACTGATAGATTGCCGGGCGTTTATGGTATAATCCATTCCCCCCGAAATGTTGTATGATTTCCGGTGGAACTGGCTTTTTGAATCTTTTACAATCAGGAACTCGTTTTGGTAAGATGATTCTTTAACATTAGTGAGGAACTTGTCTTCTGAATAGTTTATGGTAGAAAATACATTTATTTTACTGCCACTGTAGTTCAGTGTAGTTCCGATGCTTGCCCTGGGGAGTTCGCCCTTCGAATAGCTCCCAATCACATTCCCGTTAAAACCTGAACTTACATTCTTTTTCAGTTTAATATTGATAATTCCGCCGGTTCCTTCTGCATCATATTTCGACGAAGGGTTGGTGATGATTTCGATTGACTCGATATTATCAGACCGGATGCTCTCCAGGAAATTGGTGAGGTCTTTTCCCGAAAGCCGGGAAGGCCTGCCGTTAATAAAAATCTGTACGCCCGATTTGCCCTGCAGTATGATGTTGTTGTCCATATCAACCACCACGCCTGGTGCTTTGCTCAGCAGTTCGAGCCCGTTGTTGCCCGAGGCATTTACACTGCTGGCCACGTTAAATACCGTTTTATCGGCGTGAACTTCAACCAGGGCCTTGCGCCCGACAATTTCAACTGCATTCAGCTTAACTGAATTGGTAACCAGTTTGATGGAGTCGAGTACTACCTGCTCATTTTTCCTGATCTGAATAGGTTTTGAAACATAAGTCTTAAATTCGATGTTGGTTACTTTTACAAAGTATTTGCCTGCATTAATATTGTCGAATATAAATTTACCGTCATCACCCGTCAGCAGTCCTTTCACGATGACCGAATCCTGGTTTAATAATATGGCCGTCGAAAACATGGCAGGTGTTTTTTCGGGATTAAAAATCTGTCCCTTTATCTGCGTTGCATTTTGCTGCGACTGGCTGAAACCGCTGGACCACGAGAGTACTATTGCCAGTAAAAGGGAAAATTTATGAAAGTTTATATGTATGCTGAGCATAATAAATGGCGGATTGAATTTTTACTTCACCTTCTTGTAAATCATATACCAGTTGATGTAATGCACCCTGGAATCCGGTTTCTTTAATTCTTCCTTATCTTCAACCGTCAGGAAAGGGATCATAACATCATCGCCCGGCTGCCAATTGGCCGGAAGCACCACGCCGTCGCTGTTGTAGTTGGCTTGCAAAGCCTGCAGGGTCCTGATAATTTCATCTGTATTACGGCCTACTTCAACCGGGTAAAAATAAAATGCGCTGATTTCGTTTTCGGGGTTTATAAAGAAAACGCCTCTCACGCTTTTACCCCTGCCTGACTTGGTGTCGAGCATGCCATAACTGTCGCAGATCGAAAATGAACTGTCAACAACCAGCGGGAAGTTAATTTTCAGTTTGCCATGGCCTTTGTAGTCAATCTGTTCCAGGTCGGCTTTCCAGTTCTGGTGCGAAACCAACTTGTCGACTGATATCACAATAAGCTGAGTTCCAAGCTTACTGAATTCGTCCTGCCGGTAAGCAAGTTCAAGAATTTCGGACGAACATACCGGTGTAAAATCGCGTGGATGGGCGAACAGGATTTTCCATTTTTTTCCGAAATCGTCAGGAAACGACACCGGCCCGTTGGTAGACTGCGATTGAAACGATGGCGCTTTGGTTCCGATAAGAGGAATGCGCTGGTTTCCAAGTTTCTGCGCTGTCGATATGCTCGCCAGGAGAATTGTAAACCAGGCAATCAGGAT
This sequence comes from uncultured Bacteroidales bacterium, assembly GCA_937965665.1. Classification (GTDB taxonomy): domain Bacteria; phylum Bacteroidota; class Bacteroidia; order Bacteroidales; family UBA4417; genus UBA4417. Next base: position 9,664 of record CALCJE010000350.1, on the reverse strand, counting down.
ACTTTTTTTCATAATTTATCTCAAATAAATTGTATTACACTGCTGAGGCTAAAACCGGGAGATGCATGATAAGCATAGCATCTCCCGTAACAATTCACACAATACTTCTCAAATCGTACATTCTTTCTGCTAAGCAGAAATAGTGGCTGCTTATTCTGCAGTTATGGGATCAATTATAGTTGATACCTTGCTGACTGAATTGGCCGGAAAACCGCCTTGCCTGGCATGTTCGCGAACCATATCTTCATTTGGCGCATTATAAATACAATAGATTTTGTCTGTGGTTACATAGCTGTGAACCCACTGTATTTGTGGTCCCATATTGCTTAATACACCACACGAAGTTTGTGAAATCGCCTTCAACTGCTCTGCTGTCAATTTACCAGCACCCGGAATTTCTCTTTCAATTACGTATTTGGGCATAACACTGAACTTTATTTGTACCGCCTACTCTGACCGGTTTTCGGCTTCCCCGTTTATGTTTATTGTTGTTTGGGAATGAGGATATTGGTTACATACTTTATTCCCGGATATTTCTATTTTTCGCCATAAATTACCAGGGCACTGGAGTCGATCCTGATATTTCCGTCAGGGTATTTTTCGGTAACAGCCTGGTACACTTCGTCTTTTATTTTTTGCTTTGTGGCCTCGTCGGCTTTACTGAGCGCAGATACTACAGGCGCGGCTACTTCTGTCATCAGGTTCCAGTACACATCGGTGGTCCCGCATTTAAGCTTCCCGTCAACTACAGTTTCGGCAGTATTTCTGAAGCCTGCCTGTTGGAACAGGTTTTGGATCAGGCCGCTTTCGGCACACCGAAACATCCCGGGGGCTCCCGGTTCCACGGGAGGTAGTTGCATATTGCGGCCGATAGTCCTGCTGAAAGCTGTAACCCAGAAATTTTTGCCGGGCACGTTCCATACTGCAGTGGCCACACGGCCACCGGGTTTCAGCACACGATACATTTCTTTGGCAGCCAGCAGCATGTCAGGAAAAAACATAAAGCCAAAGCGGCAGCTGATAGCATCGAAGGTGTTGTCTTTGAAAGGAAGCTCGCACACATCGCAAACTGCGGTTTCGATGTTTTTTGTTCCACTGCGGGCTGCTTTTTCCCCGGCTATCCGGATCATTTTTTCCGAAAGATCGGAGATAACTACTTTGCCCGAGCCTAATTTTTTGGCAATTGAAAGCCCTGGCTCCCCGGTACCTGAAGCAACATCAAGCACCAGGTCTGCATCTTTCGGATTAAGCATCCGTATAATTTCATTGCCCATGGGTTTCGAAAAGCCCATCAGCAGGCAGTCCCATTTTTGCCAGCCAATGGAAAAAGCATTCCAGGAGGCTTTTTGCTGTTCGCGGATTTCTTCAAACTGATGTTCCATTTTAAAATGATTTTTTAAGGATTTGGCCAGGATTATTAATTCGGCGATTTGTTTTTTTGTATTTCCATGTAATCAAATACCAGGTTTTCTCTTTTAAGTATCCCCACCACACCGGTTACCGCAACGCCGGTTCGCACCTCGAGGCCAGGCGATTGCAAATGCTTTGCTATAATGGCTGATGTATGGTTTTCGCGGTTTCCAAGCTCCGGATGCTCGTGGAAGTCGTGGCGCCAGGCAATCACTTTTTCCTCAATATTACCGGCACTGGTGTTTATGATAGCCTGGTAATTGTTTTTTTGCGCATAAAGTTCATGGCAAAACATCATGAATACTGGTAACAGGTACAGGAATTTCATAGGCGGAATATCGGGATGCCTTTCATGCAGGGATACAGGGTATCCCTTTTCATGTTTCTACTTTTGTTTGGAAAATTCACCATGCAAGGCGAGAATGCAGGAGAATAGCTGGCAGTTTATCCGGTGTTTAACCTGCTGGTGTTACCGGCTTTGTTGACAGGAAGGATAGGAAAGTTTATAAATTGCTTTCTTGAAATATGTAACAATATAAATATAACAAATGTTTATTGCAGCCTGCCAATAATATTCCATTGGCAAGCTGTCAGGTTAGGTTGTTTTGTAAAAAATAAGCGGGCAAAATTCAGTCTGAATCTGGGTGGTTTAGCTTCTGTTCAGCAAAAAATAGGCTGCATTCAGTGCGGTGGCAAAACTGACCCACAGCAGATATGGTATGTTAATAAATGCTGCCAGCGGTTTTAACCGGTAAAATTGGGAAATCATAACTACGATCATTATCCACAAGGCAACAATATCAAATAATGCGATGCCTATCATTTTGAAATGGAAAAAGAAAAAACTCCAGCAGAAATTTAAAAATAATTGCACCATGAACACGCCGATTGCCTGGTTGCGCGCTTTGCTGGCATCCATATTCCAAATCATGAAAAATGAAATGCCCATAGCAATGTAAAGTGTTGTCCAAACCGGACCAAATACCCAGTTTGGAGGGCTAAACGAAGGCTTGTTAAGCGTGGCATACCAGCCGGGTATGGCTTCGGCTGTAAAAATCCCTGCAATGCCACCCACGGCAAGCGGCAATAGGAGGGATGCAATAAGTTTAGCTGCCTGTTTAGTTTTCATCTCGTTATTTTGATTGTTTGAGGATTCTCAGCGCTTCATCTACATGTTTTGTAGCCTGCATCTGCGAATTAAAAATATAGATTACTTTACCCGTTTTATCGGCAACATAGGTTACGCGACCTGGCAACAATCCCAGGAAATTAGTGGGCACGCCGAATTGCTTCCTTATTTTATTTCCTTCGTCGCTCAGCAGGGTAAAAGTAAGCCTGTGCTTCAGAGCAAATTCTTTATGGCTTTCCACCGATTGCCCACTTATGCCTATGATTACGGCATCGGCTTCGGTAAAAACCTCAAACTGATCGCGAAACGAACAAGCCTGGGCGGTACAGCCGGGAGTGTCGTCCTTTGGATAAAAATAAATAACCAGGTTCTTTTTTCCGAGTACCGAATTGATATCGAATAAATTGCCGTTCTGATCCGGCAGGGTAAAGGATGGGATGCTGCTCCCGATTTTAATTTCGTTCATTTTGTTAATTTGACTAAAGGTTAAATACGATGTGAATAAAAGCAGGTAGATGATGAGGTAGAAACGATAGAAGTTTCTCATTTTTAGATAATTTCCGTTATCCGGATAGATGTTGCCGAAAAGTGCCTTCAGTTCCTTTACAAAAACCGGTTTGAAGTTGATGGTCCAGCTGTTGGTCTGGTAAACAATTTTCCTGAATTTCCCACGGTAAAAAGTGAGGGGTAAGCCCCAGGCGATGAACAGTATAAGCCAGATGTTTTCGAGGATAAACATGAGCAAAAGTTAAGGTTAATGATCCAGTTAAAAGAGCCAAGTTTTAAATATTACTTCCAGGTTCCTGCCCTCTACATGCAATCCGCAATCCGACATTCCACATCCGACATTCCACATCCGACATCCCACATCCCACATCCCACATCCCACATCCCACATCCAACATCCAACAAGCTCTACTTCTTGGGGAACCACGGTATAAAGGCACTCGTTTTCCGTACATATTCCTGGTATCCGGGCTTTGTGGTGTTCAGTGTTTTTTCGAGCAAGGCTAAACCGGATACTTTAATGATTAAAGCTGTCATTAACACCGATCCCAGCACCGGCCAGTAACTCCCGCCCGAAATGCATATTAGTCCATATCCTGTCCATACGGCAGCATCACCAAAGTAATTGGGATGGCGTGTGTAATGCCAGAATCCGGTGTCGAGCACCTTTCCCCGGTTTGCCGGATTGGCTTTAAACCGGGCCAGCTGAAGATCGCCGCCTGCTTCAAATACAAAACCAATGACCCAGATTGCAACGCCAATAAAATCAAGAACGCCCAGGGTTTTTTCCGGATAAAACTGGGCTCCGAGCAAAGGGACGGAGATTAGCCACATCAATATACCTTGCAGCAGAAAGACTGAAAAGAAACTGTACCACCAATAGCCGTCGCCAAAGTCCTTCCTGAATTTCTGGTACCTGAAATCCTCGCCTTTGCCCAGGTTACGCCACGCCAGGTATATGGACAGGCGCAGTCCCCAAACTGTAACAAGGCTCATAAGAAGTATTTTACGGGCTTCAAACCCTTCGGTGTTGATAAAGTAAACCCAGCCTGCTACTACAAAACCAAAACCCCAGAAAAGGTCTACTATGCTTACATTCCTGAGTTTGATGCTTACAAACCACAGCAACGTCATCATCAACATAATGGCGGCAAAAGCGAGAAGGTAAATCTGGAGAAATGTCATGGTTTAGTTAATGTTAGTTGGTAAATGGCGTTACATGTATTACCTGAATATGCTGCTCTTTTTGTCGAGTAATGCCAGGTCATCATCTGATAAGGTAAACGTCATTGCCCCGGTATTTTCGTTTGCATGCGATTCCTTCGTAGCTCCGGGAATGGCAACCACAGTTTCGCCATGAAAATTGATCAGCCAGTTGAGCGCGATTTGCGATGGTGAAACATTATACTTTATGGCAAGTTCCTGTACACATTTTATAACAGGCCTGCTCTTTTCGAGTCCCGAGGATTTAAACTGGGGTGTATATTTGCGCATACCAATATTCTTAAGTAACTGCGGATTGTCGTGAAACTTCCCGGTTACCAGACCCTGCGCCAGCGGGGAGTAAGCAATAATGCTGATGCCCAGTTCTTTGGCTGTTTGCAATATCCCGTTCGATTCGATTTTTCGGTCGAGGAGGTTGTATCGCACCTGGTTGGAAATCAAATTGATGCCATGTTTTTGGAGCGCTTCCCAGGCTGACCGCATCTGCGAAGCTGAAAAATTGCTAACCCCCACATATTTGATCCTGTTTTCTTTCACCAACCTGGCCATGGCATCCATTTCAGCTTTCTCGTTCGAGAAACCCCAGGGCTGGTGTACCTGGTACAGATCAATAGGGTAGGGTTTCAGTGCATCTAAACGAGAATGGATTGTTTTCGGAATGTTTGAAGCGGTTCTGAACATCGGCCACCATTTGGTAGCAACCATAATTTCGCCCGGCTTTTTCCCAACGGCAGAAAGTGCTCCCGAAAGGGCCCGCTCCGAAGCACCATTCCCGTAAACTTCGGCGGTGTCGAACCAATTGATGCCTCCTTCAAGCGAGCTTTTTATAATGCTGGTGATCAGATCATTTTCAATCGTCGGCCAGAATTTTCCGGCCATATTTTGTTGTTTGCTGAACTGCCAGCAACCCAAACCTATCGGGGTAACCTGCATTTCGGAATTGCCTAGTTTTCTGAGTGGAATCTCCTGTTTCATAGTAATTCAATATGTTCTTTAAGTTAAAATGACGTGTTTCTTAATCTTTATAAAGATAGCTGACATCTGATTCGGATTGTGTGAAAGGTTACCCGTATTTTGTTGAGCGTCAGTGCTTATTGGTTTTAGAAGTCTGCATCAAATTACGGCGCTGCAATTTTTTTGATCATACCCCTGAAAATAAAACCGTGAAATGGTAGAACTGAATACCAGTAAAGCCTTCCCGGCAATCCTAAAGGCCTGAATGTAGCCGTCTGCGTCAGGATATTTTTATCATCTATGGAAAATTCGAGCCAGGCTTCGCCGGGTAATTTCATTTCGGCATAGAGCAAGAGCCTTTTTTCTTCGCGGTCGGCATACAATACGCGCCAGAAATCCAGCGCATCGCCGGCCGAAATATCAGTATCGCTTTTCCTGCCGCGCCTCATGCCCACACCGCCTGCAAGCCGATCCATAAACCCGCGTAATTCCCAAAGCCAGTTGCCGCAATACCAACCGGTTTTTCCGCCTATCGACCAGATTTTGTTCAGCGCTGACTGGCTGTTTGCCACTTCTTTTTTCCTGGTATCTTTAAAACAGCCGTTTACCGGTATTTCAATAAATTGTGAAATACCTTTCTGAAGTACATTGCTGGTTTGGGCATCCTTCCAGCTTGATATTACCTGGTTTTGCTCAATTTTATCAAACGCCAGCCGGATGGCGGTATCATAATCAATTAAGCTTATCCCGAGCATCGAAGCCAGGTTGTTTGGCTGGCATATAACTTCAACTTTCATGCTGTTAACCAGGTTTTTAGCAAGTGAAAATGATGTTGCAGTTACAAAATACAACCAGTACGATGATATCCTGGGAGTCATTACCGGCACAACAATAATTGTTCTCTTCAGTTTCCTGATGGCAGCAAATCGCAACAGCATCTCCTTGTAACTCAAAATATCAGGTCCGCCGATATCGAAACTTTTGTTATAGGTTTCAGTATTGCCGATCACGCCCACCAAAAACTGTATCACATTCCGGATAGCTATGGGCTGGCATTTTGTCTCAAGCCAGCGTGGGGTTATCATAATCGGGAGTTTTTCAACCAGGTCGCGGATAATTTCGAAAGAAGCGCTGCCCGAGCCCACTATAATGCCTGCTTTTAAGGTAGTTAGCGCAAAGGTGGCGCCGGCAAGTATGCTTTCCACATTTTTACGCGACGAAAGATGTTTCGACAACTCCGTTTCATTTACAATACCACTCAGGTAAATTACCTGTCGGGCATTTGTTTTTTGTATGCTGTCGCGGAAGTTAGTGGCACAAACCTGCTCCATCGATTCAAAATCGCCGGATTGGGTCGACATGGAATGGATCAGGTAAAAAGCCAGGTCAATATCGGCCGGAATTACATGCAGGCTATCCTTGTTCAGGAAATCAGCTTCAATAACAGTTAACTGGTGGATGGCGTATTTTTTTGAATTAAATCGATTCCTGTCACGAACACAGCAAACCACATGGTGGCCATTTTGCAGCAAAACAGGCAGCAGTCGCTGTGCGATATAACCGGTTACGCCTGTAAGTAAAATTTTCATTTGTTATTCGTCGTTTTAATGCGTAATCTTCGCTTGCTGCTGCCTGTTGTTACTAATATTGGGCTTTTTTACTGATCTGAACTTTTATTTAAAAAAGCGGAGTACATCCATACCGATTTTTCCTGCAAACGTATATAGTCGCTCATCAGGGCGTTTGTTCCTTCGTCGCCTGCATCGGCCGACAATTGAAGTATTTCGCGCTGCAAAATGATTATGGTCCGTAAGGCGTTCAGTATTTCTCCAACTGCCTCAATTCCATTGCTTACCTGTTCGCTTTCTTTTATGGTCGAAATGCTCCGGTAATCTGAAAATTTATGCACCGGGGCATAGCCCAGTGTAAGAATCCTTTCGGCTACTTCGTCTATTTTCAGGAACAGGTCATTGTAAAGTTCTTCAAACTTCAGGTGAAGTTCGAAAAATTTTTCTCCTTTAATATTCCAGTGGTAGCCCCTGGTATTCTGGTAAAATATGGAGTAATTTGCCAGTAGCTCGTTGAGTTTTTCGGATAAAAGCCTGGCTTTGCTGCTGTTGAGCCCGATTGCATTTATGTCTTTCATTTTATTAAATTGCTGATTGTTTGACTTATATTTATTATTTAAGTATCAGAGCTTCCCTTGTAATATTCATTTGAAGTAATAAAAATCAGGTTTTTTGCTGGCTTAGACCAAAATCATTTTTTAACCTAAAAATTGCTTCTTCAAAAATGAATATTCTCAAGTGCTTCTGATTACTTTTTAAAACAGATAAGGTGAATTATTGTTTAATAAATTGCTGTAAAAATTAAACAAATAATAAAAAAACGCTCCTGTTTCCTGAAGCGTTTTGTAAGATTGTACAATAAAATGCAGATTATTGGGGTAAAATTACTTTAACATTTAAATGAGTCATGCCAATGCCTCACTTTGGGTCAGTAGCTGAAAAACAGGCAGAAAGTCCGGTTTCGAAATTAAGTTTAATCTTAAACTTTAACTTGCTACTACTTACCATGCTGTTTCCTTCTAACTACTTATAAATAAGTGTTTTGGTGACCGTAATTTTGATTTTGGATTTTAATACATTTTCAACAATTCAGGCAGGCTGTTGATCTCAGCTTGGGCAGGAACAAAAACCATGAACCACTTCTGATTACTGCCAGTTTCTGACTATTTCAATTTATCTAAATCAATTTCCTGCCCGAATTGCAGGATGTACCTGTTGCAGTCGTAGATGGCAAATTCACGCATGCCGGTTTCAAAATTATCAATCGGGTACACGATTTCCACTTTGTCTTTGAGCTCTTTCCATATTTTCTCCACGTCGTCGGTGTGTATGTATATGGTACCTGTAAACTGAGGCGCTTTAAATTCGGGATGCTGTTTGGGCACAGCCAGCATCACCTGTATATTGTCACGACTGAGTGAGGCCCAGCCCAGTTCTTCATTCATTTCATCGCAATTAAATTTCAGGATATTGGTGTAATAACCCACCGAAAGGTTCAGGTGTTTTGTCCAAAGCATAGGGGCAAGGCCAAGTAGTTTCATAGAAGTTTGATTTTTGGATCATGTTAAATTGCACGATAAATGTACAAAAGCTTTAGGTACTAGACGGAGTATATTTTTTATCCGGTTATTTATCAGAATACATGCCTTTAAAATTTTCCGACAAAAATAGAAATGCCGGTAAACAACTGAAGCTTACCGGCATTTCTGGAAAAGAGTTTAATGCTATTTTACGATATGTTTAATCAGCTTTACTTTTTCTTTCTGCGTGGCTTTTACAAAATACAAACCAGCAGGTAGTTTATCTTCTATATGAAGAAATTCACCGACCGGGACAGTTTTGAAAACCAATTGCCCGTTTGCATTGTAAATTGCTAATTCCGTAGTTCCTTCAGGCATGTTCACTGTAAATGAGGACGATGAAGGATTTGGAAAAGTATATAAGCCGGCAGCTGATGCCCGATCCGGCAGACCTGTAACAGGCATTCCGGTTATAATGATATCATCAATTTTCGATACGCCGGCTGCGGTTACCAATCCACCTTTAATATCATCATTCGAAGCCATAATCCATCGGATATAAACCAGTTCGGATTGGTTCTGGCATTCGGCAGGCAGATCCAGGTTCGTTATAACACCTGTAGTCCAGTCGTTGGCCAGGGTAATAGTTCCTCCCGGCACATCTGTCCAGGTACCTGTGACTGAAATTTTGTACTGCAGTTTAAAGTCTTTCGGGCCTCCGTTGTTTCCACCTCCCTGTTGCTTCGAAGATATTTGAACATGATCGTAGCCTGTGGTCAGGAACCTGATGTTCCAGTTTTTTGCATTCATGCCATCGTTCCAGTTTATGGCCTGTGCAGCATAATCTGTTGCACCGTTTTTCATCGAAATTGGCCCGGCGCCTTCAACCCGGATTACCTGGCTGGCATTAAGCGGGTTTGTACTGTTTTGAACAGTGTCGGTAAGCAGGTTGTTCGGGAAAGTCCATTTCACAATTTCTTCCTGTGCCTGTGCCGCTTGCAGGAAAGGAATCAGGATTAATGCGAAGAGTAGCTTTTTTATCATAAATTTCATTTTAAAGGTTAAAATTATTCGTTTTATCAGAACCGGTAACCCGCATCGAGCATGATAAAACGGCTGATACCCAGGTTACCCTTGTTATCGGTGTAAATGTTGTTGGTAAGGTTTTGAATGTTGAGGGCTACAAAATATCTTCGCGCCAGCAGTTTCGATATTTTCAGGTCGAAGCGGTAATATGCCGGCATTTCTACCAGGTTTTCATCATCATTATACAATGGGCCTGTGTACTCGTATACCAGCATGCTGAGATCGGAAGAGCACACGTCTGAACTCCAGTCACTTAGGCATCTCGT
>CALCJE010000349.1 GCA_937965665.1 uncultured Bacteroidales bacterium | reverse complement strand
AATATTATATGGATAAACACCTGAAGCAGTAGGTATCCCGCTTATCGTAATTACATTACCCGACAAGCTGCCTGATACTCCGGCAGGCAAACAGCTGAAAGTTGCCCCGGTAGCTCCTGTGGTAATGTAACTTATGTAAGTAATGGCAGTATTTACACATTTTACCTGGTTATCACTGCCAAATGCCGACGACAGGGTTATGGTGTTATTTGGTGTAACCTTTATACTGCCTGATCCCGTTATGGCGCCGCAGCCCCCGGAGAGTGTAATATTGTAATTAAAAAATCCAGCTACCGAAGGCGTTCCGCTTATCGTGAATACATTCCCGGCCCAACTTCCGGTTATACCGGCAGGCAAACCACTAACCGAAGCGCTGGTTGCACCTGTTGTAACATAGGTAATGTTATTGATTGCGGTATTAATACAAGTTACCTGGATATCAGTACCGGCAGCCGAACTGAGTGAAATTGTATTTTCAGGTAAAATCTTTAAACTCCCTGTCTTGCTTGCTGAACCACATCCACCGGTACTTGTAACAGTATAATTGAAAGTTCCGGCTGTTGCTGGTATTCCGCTTATGGTTGCAGTATTTCCCGACCAGTTTCCGGAAACACCGGCTGGTAACCCGCTGAAGGTAGCTCCCGTTGAACCGGTGGTGGAATATGTAATATTGGTAACAGATGTATTGATACATTTTTGCTGGTTATCAGTTCCGGCAGCTGACGAAAGCATAATGGTATTATCCGGGTTAACCGTAATTATACCCGTTTTTTTCACTACGCCACATCCACCGGTTAAAGTAACCGTGTAATTAAATACGCCCGATGCTGTTGGTGTACCACTGATTGTGATAAGGTTCCCGGTCATGCTCCCGCTCACCCCAGCCGGCAGACCTGTGAAAGTAGCACCCGTAGCTCCTGTTGTTGTATATAGTATGTTCGAAACAGGAGCATTGATGCATTTCACCTGGTTATCAGTACCGGCAGCTGACGAAAGCATAATGGTATTAAGCGGATCAATTTTCATTGTTCCGCTAGCGGCTGCCGTACCACATCCGCCTGATAACGATACGGTATAATTGAAGTTTCCGGGTACTGTTGGTATTCCACTTATAATTACCGCATTTGCTGCCCAGCTTCCGCTAACACCTGCAGGCAACCCACTGAAAAATGCACCGGTTGCCCCGCTGGTATTATAGGTAATATTATCAATCGGCGAACCTGCACATTTAACCTGGTTTTCAGTTCCTGCAGCCGAGGATAATGCAATCGTGTTATTAGCATTTACTGTGATATTTCCATTCCTGCTTATATTTCCGCAGCCACCGGTAAGTATAATGGTATAAGGGTAAACACCTGCTGATGCTGGCGTACCGCTTATAGTTACCACATTACCGGCCCATACCCCATTTACACCAGCAGGTAAACCTGCAATTACAGCACCAGTTGCACCTGTGGTGTTATAAGTTATAGTTGTGATGGCGGTATTGAGACATATAAGCTGGTTATCGGTTCCCAGGGCCGATGACAGGGTTATTGTGTTATCAGGAATTACTGAAATATTCCCTGTTTTTGAAACCACCCCGCAACCACCGGTAAGGGTAATATTATAATTAAAATTACCGGAAATTGCCGGTGATCCGCTGATGGTAATTTTGTTGGCTGCCCAGCTACCGGTAACACCAGCAGGTAATCCTGTAAAAGTTGCACCGGTAGCACTGGTGGTATTATAAGTAATGTTCGTTAAAGCTGTATTAATGCACCTGCTTTGATTATCAGTACCCGGACCCGAAGAAAGTGTAACTGTATTGGTAGTCGGAACAGTGATGGTTCCGGTTTCAGTTACTGAGCCACAGCCTCCGGTTAACGTCACTGTATAGTTCGAGATGCCGTTCGAAGTTGGAATACCACTAATAGTAACCACATTTGCGGCCCAGTTCCCTGTGATGCCGGCAGGCAAACCACTGAACAAAGCACCTGTCGCTCCCGTAGTTGCATAGGTAATATTTGCAATCGGAGTGTTTATACATTTAACCTGGTTATTGGTGCCTGCTGCCGAGGTTAATGCAATCGTATTTATTGGTTTTACTGTTATTACCACTACCAAAGGGGTTCCTGTACATCCATCAGCTGTTGGCACTATGGTATATGCGGCTGTGCCTTCACCTGCGCCGGTAACCGATAACACCTGGCTGATTGTATCTCCATTCCCATCTGCTGCCCCCGAAACACCCGACTGAACTACACTCCATGTATAGGTAGTCCCTGGGATACTGCTGGTGAGGGCAATGGATGGCGCTGTTCCCGAACATATTGTTTGCATACCTGGCGTTGCAGTTACAATGGGCTCAGCTTTTACCCTTAATGTTACAGTATCGGTTATGGTATTCCCAATTGCATCGGTAACAGCCACTTTGTAAAGAACTGACCCGGCAACAGCTGTTGATGGATTAATAGTTTGACTTGTTTCCCCGGTTGGTGACCACAGGTAGGTATAGGTGGAACTTCCGGATGGTGAAGCAGTTAAACTTACAGGCACATTGCGGCATACGCTTGCACCGGGATTGGCTGTGATATCAACAGTGAATGGTGAAATAACGGCGGCCATACCTGTAAAATCGCCAAATGCTGTTACCCCCGAAGCTGATATTTCATTTGTACTTACAGGCCCGAAATGGATCCAGGGTGATGAACCCAGCCATTGCCCTGTGATCATATTGTTTATGTTGCCTGAAATATCTGCTGCCGGGAATGATGCGGTTATATCATAGGTACACGAATTTATCCCCGATTGGCTGATTGACCAGTAACGGGATAAGTAATCGGTTGTGCTGGCATCATCCGGATGCTGGCTGTCAGTAACCCTAACCCCTACCCATGCCGAATTATATGAACCAGAAGTAAAGTTCAGCGTAACCGGCGAATATTCAGTGGTTCCGCTTGCATCACCAACAGGGAAAAGATACGAACCATCTGATGAAAAATTCCGCCTGCACTCTCCCGTGCCATCGGCAACAATCATGTTGGTTACCGAAGGATTTCCGGCTACAGCAGCTTCACCAAGGGTTAAATTATAAGCTCCCAGCGCCAGGTTTCCCGAAGTCAAAGTCAGGGTACCTTCAATATTTTCGTGGTTGCCAAGTACGGCACCGGCTGCATTGTTTAACGTTAAATTGTTAAACTGCGTTACCTGGCTTCCACCAATCGTTTGCAGCGTATTCCCGTTGAAAATAACATCGCCATTGTTGTTGATGAAAGTCCCGTTATTAACGAAATTACCGGCTAAGCTTAGGCTGCCGGGTGCGGATGGTGATTTAAATGTGCCGTCGAGAATCGAAAGCGAGTGCAGTTTTATATCCTGACTGTTGAATTTGAGTATACCAGACCCATCTTTATTCAGGTCGAAAGTAGTGTTTATAATTCCCCCGGCTGTGAGTATACCATCCGAGGTCGTAACCAAAATATCGTCAGTCAGCGTTATTGAACCGGCACCAAGATTCAGATTCGAGGAACCGGTGAATACGAAATCGTTTTTCCATACCTGCAGGTAATCCTGCAACATGAGGGCCGAGCCTGAAGTATTGTCAATGGTAACTGCATGTCCGGTTCCTCCGATGGTAAATGTTCCGGCAACATCACCCAGCGCATGTGGATTATTGATGTTCAGTGTGCCTTCATGAAGCGTTACACCTCCCGAAAAAGTGTTGCTACCTGATAAGATCCATCCCCCTGTATCTTCTTTAACCAGGCTGCCACCAGCCACTGTCGACGATATAACTCCCGCAATCATGGCATCGGGAACCGCTCCCAGCAAATTGAGCTGGTTGCCTTTCAGATCGATCGAATTCAGGATTAAACCGCCACCGGCACTGTTAATGCTTGTTACCGGGGCATCAATCGTTATCGGCCCTGCCCACATATTGCTGCCATTCACATCGCGCAAAGCGCCATAGCCGGGGGTATTGCCATCGCCCGACAGGCTTAAAGAGTTAAATACCATCAACATGCTGCTCTCTAACTCCAGGGTTGCGCCGGCCGAAACGCTCACAGCACCTCCGAAAAATCCTCCAAAGGCAGAACTGTTCTGAATATTAACAACTCCGCCGGCAATTGTGGTGTTTCCCGTATAGGTATTTGAGCTGGTAAGGATTAATTTACCGGATCCTGATTTGGTTAATGATCCGGCAATCCCACTGATGGATCCCGAAATCGTTAAACTTCCACTTACGCTAATACCCGAAACAACCGGCATTTCGACAGCGCATAAAATAGCGGCATTTCCGCTAATACCAGCTATGGCAACACCGGCATTGCCGGTAATGGTTAGCATTCCCCCGCCGTCGGCAAGGTTTCCATCCATGTCAAGGATGGTAAGACATGAACCATTAACATTCATGCTAACGGTGATACCCGAATTAATGATTATATCGTCAGTGGATGTAGGTACGGGCTGTCCGCCCCAGGTAGCAGGATCGTTCCAGTTTCCGCTTACGCTCGCTACCCGGGTTGCTCCCATGGCAGCATTCCAGGAAGTTAGCAGCAGGATTAAAATCGCTGTAACAAGACCTACTCTGAACTGTACTGATTTTTTCAATGCTGCGCCTGGTTAAATGTGTTGAAATGAGTCAGCGGATTTGCTGCTGTTGTGTCGAAGACCAAAACTCTTTTTCGATAAAAGAATCTGTTGAAAGCCAGGTTGCAGTCTGGATGAATTCTGATGGAGAATATTTTCTCCGAATGTTGCATTAAAATACCAGAACCTGCAGATCACTGAAAACAGCATCTGCAAACCCGGGGTAATATTTGAATCCGGTATAATGGTAAAATGATTTTGGCAAAATGGAGAAACAGAACTTGCTCCTCCTGATTCCATGAAATAAATTTCCCGATTTTTATATTTACCGCCAGCCTCCATTTGGTCAGTCTGATTTTTTGGTATTCTTTAATTTTTTTCAATCACATTCCAAAAAACATTTTCAAAATCTTATCTTTCAACGCTTTATGATAGCTTTTAAAGCATTGATCCAATTTAGCTGAATATCTCCCCATATTCAACTGGCTGGCAAATTCAAAAAATGTGGGAACTGATTGTAGTTATTTATAGCCTTCGGAGAAAAAAGTAATAGCCTGAAAACCTTTAAACAATGATATTTCAGCTATATTCTGACAATTATTTTGTTCGATGGTAACAGGATTGTTTATTCCCCTAAATCAAAACATGTAATTATTTTTCATATTCTTAAAAATATTTGACTTCCAGCGTATTACCAAAAGACACAAATTTCTCAACAGCCAGGTGCCGGTTCAATAATTTATAATCACATTTTTCTATTTATTTTAATTATATTTTTTATTTTATTACACTTTGTTTGTACAACACATTTCAAGTATATTTCGATATTAAAAAATTACAATATCAGTAATTTTTAATTCCTGTTTCAATACATTTTGCCAGTTTTTATAAACTCTTTTGAGGGAAGCAATAGATTTAAATCATGCGGAACAATGATTTTTACCTTGGTATTTTTGATGTCTTTTGCTACGTATTTACCTCCATATTGTA
>CALCJE010000348.1 GCA_937965665.1 uncultured Bacteroidales bacterium | reverse complement strand
GCCACGGTTATCGGCCTGCAGGATGATATAAATATATTTTATGGTTGTTTGTAAGGTAAGTGTCCAGATGATACACGAAACAGCGCCAATCACCAGGCTGTTGGTAACATGCGAATCGGATACTGCGAGTATGGCCTTCATCACATACAGTGGTGATGTGCCAATGGCTCCGAAAACAATGCCCAGGGTAATGATAAACCCTGATGTAGTAAGGGGTGAATGAGCTTGTGTAGATTTAATTTTCATTTACTAAAGCAAACAGCTTATAAGATTGCAGCAGGGCGAAATCATTTTCAAAAATTCGGTACTATCATTACTGGTCAGATTTGACACAAACCTGGTACGTAAAAAACTTTGCAAATATAAGGCTTATGTCCGGAATTGCAGCCTGGGTGCAGTGAATAGCAGGCTTGCCCGAACTTGATTGAAGGTCTGTTAACTTATAAGGAACTTTTTCAATCTTTCTGCTGTGCGTATTCCACCAACAAAAATCTAAATCCTCACAAAACTCTGAATTCCATAACCAATTATCGCCTCTCAACCCTTCGCTCATCGTCCTTCGCCCATTCGCCCCTCACAAATCCTTCCCTGCCTGCTGCTGCTTCATTTCCTCATCTTCAGGTTCATCTTCTTCATTACCTTCAAAATCATCATCCTCGTCCTCATCCTCCCAAACATAAGTTTTACGTTGCGGTCCCTCTTTCCGGAACCCGAATGCGATAAGGATGCCTGCCAGTCCCCCCAGCAGGTGCGACTGCCACGAGATGTTTTTACCCGGGAAAAAATCGGGCGAAATACCCCACACCAGGCTACCGTACAGGAATACTACCAGCATCGAAAAAGCCATCATTCGGGGTTCGCGGCGTAAAATCCCCCCGGTAAAATGAAAGGTGGCCAGTGCGTACACCAGCCCCGATGCCCCGATATGTATACCTGTATCGGCGGCGAATATCCACACCCATAAACCGGTTACCAGCCAGCATAGCATAAAAATGGTGCCGGCTCTTTTGCCGTAGTAATAAAACAAACCCGACGATAACAGGAACAGGGGAACCGAATTCGACGAAAGATGAGCCCAGTCGGCATGCAGCAGCGGCGAAAACAGGATACCTCTCAGGCCCTTAACAGTCTGAGGTTCCAGCCCAAAATCAGCAAAGGAAGTATGAAATGCGACCTCCGTAATTTTTATCAGCCAGAGCAGCAACACCAGCAGCGCCGGTAAAACCATGCTCCTGTAAAACCGTTTCTTTTCTTCTTCGTCCATTGTTACTGTTTCTTCACGCCCCGGAAAGCCCTGTATCGAATAATGCAGCAGGCTATATCCGCAACCATCCCCCGTTAATATTACAAACAAACCACAAACATGGTCTTAGAGATGTCTTCTGTTTTAACCCTTTGCCTGCCAACTTCAATTCATTACCAATCACCAGACACTTTGCACTCAGCACTCAGCACTTTGCACTTACCACTCAGCACCAAGCACTAATTCCCAACATTCTAATACGGCTTAGCTCCTTTCGGGTGCGCCACTGTAAATACCCGGTTGATGGTAAAGCCCAGGAATATCCCGCCATCCGACCATTTGTTAGTGGTTTCGGTAATAAATGCACGCTCAAACATAGGCTGGGCATTGGTAAGCCTGAACTGGAAAACATGTCCCCCCGTTTCAAGATCGACCCCGATGGAGAAGCAGTTCAGGTATTTGGCTGTTTCGGTAGCACTTACTTCGTACGAATTTACAAAGGTCGGTATCTGGTAAAAGTATTCCGCATTTATGGAGGTGCGCTGCGCAATCTTGTAGCGTCCGCCAATGCCGATCGAATAGTTGTCGTTGTGGTCGTCGCGGGTTTTAACCAGGTTTTTATGAATATAAGTAGGCGAGATTTGAATGGATAATGAATTTGAGAATTTCCGGGCAATCAGCAGCTGGGCAACATACGACATACGCGAGGAGAAATAATTGGTACGCGAAGTGTCAGTCCAATGCATGGAGTTAAGCGCTGCCGCGCCATAAAACGACATGGAAACGGGCATGTTTTTACTGCCTGTGCTTTGCCTCAGTATTTTTGCTTTAAACGATCCATCAAAAGTTTTTTCGTACGAACTGCGCCCGATGCCGATACTCAGCCAGTCGTTAATGCCATATTCGAGCCCCAGGCGTATTGTCGACTGATCGAGGCCCCACATATTGTAAGCACCCTGGTTCAGGCTGCCAAAATCATGCTGAATCAGGAACTGGAGCGTTCCGGCGGCAGGATTTTCGACCGATTGCCCCAACACTACACGGGTGGTTTTAAACGTGGCATAAGCATAATTGATCTGGGGTTTGTCATCTTTCAGCATATCCATCAAATCCTGGGCTGACGAATTCCTGGTTATAGCTGTAAAAAGAAGGAACAGTATTAAAAATCTGTTTGTACTCATAGTGCTGAGATTACCGGTATAATTGCGAATTTTATTTGTCTTTATTTAACGATGGAACACTTGTTCAATTTCAGATCACCGATAAAACCGGCACAGTAGCCTTTTATTTTAACAGCGCTGCCTTTGCTGAGCGCTTTGGCTTCGTCGTTATATTTTTTGAGCATTTCGCAGCTGATGGATTTATCGCCGAACATCGAATCGGCTTCCATTATAAATGCAACCGTAACCAGTGAGTCGTTGTCAATTACCCGGCCAACGGTACCGGTCAGTTCAATTACCTTATCATTATAAGTGAGTCCCGATTTCTTTTCATCGGCGGTAAACTGTTTCCATATTTCTTCAGTAGTCATGCTGTAGGCAGGCGTAGCATTTTCAATATCCTGGTGTGGTTTGTTAACATAAAATTTCCATACCAGCGCAGCAGCAACCAGTCCAATAACAGCAACAATAAGAGCTATTTTTAATAACTTATTCATGAGTTTCGGTTTTAAAAGGTTTTAAAAATTAGTTGTTTGGCATTCCCAACCTGATCCAGATGTCGATTTTTGTCAGGTCGCAGGCTGAAAGCTTTCCGCCGTTTTGAGGCATAAAAACAAATCCGGGTTGGTGGTTAATGGCTCCCCTGATGCGCGTAATATTTGCTTTTACTGAATTGTAATTGTCAGTCACCATTCCGCCGGAAGGGCTGCTGCCGCTGTGGCATGAGTTACAGTAGCCTGCAAAAACTGGGGCAACGGAAGCCGAGTAGGTCACATTGGTGGTGTCGCAGCCGGAACTGCCCAGGTAAAGGTCTTCTTCATTATCGTAATAACAGCTGCTTACAGCCAACGCTAAGGCGATAAACAGGATAAACTGGCCAAATGTTATGTTCGGAAGTTTAAAGTTCATAGATGGAACAGATTAAAAGTAAATACTATTTTTCGAATGTTCAGGGACAGGTTGTATGATTGGCGCCCTGCATAATCCAGATGCTGATCATATCCAGCTGCTCTTTTGTGAGGGATGGCTTGGGTTTGGGTGGCATAAATTTCTCGGAGCCCGGGTATGCCGTTACAACCTGATAAAATTTACTCTTTGAGGGTTTTCCCGGTTCAACCAGGCTTCGTATATCTTCGTAGTTGTTCAGCGATGGCATATCGTGATCGCCACTGCCATGGCATCCGGTAACATTGCAATTCGAATTTACAATCAGCATGATATCCCTGTCAAAACAAACTTCGGCCGTACCCGGTGCCAGTTCCGGATCGTGCTTACACGAGGCCAGAAATAGGATTACTGCCGTGAAAGCAGCAAGGAGAATTATTTTTTTTGATTTCATTAATTAAAAGATTTGCAGTTTAAACTTCCTGAATCCGGTAAAAGCAAAACCGGGTTAACGTAATATGGTGCTGTGATTATACAAATTTACTGTTTTTAGTAACTCCCTTGTGTGACCATCATCACATATTGACATTCTTTATGATTTGACTTGAAATTTAAGGATCTGCCAGCGAACAGGAAAAGTAAAAAAAATGTTAAATGAAGATGTGTACATCGATAATTATCCGGATCAGAGCGATATTTCGTGTATTTTTGAGTTTCAAAACCAAACACTGAACTAATGACGAAATCAACACCTTATTACCTGTTATTTTTCATCCTCTTCCTTTTCAGCATACAAGCATCAGCACAGCTGAAACCCAAAGTTGACCCTGCTAAAACAACGCTTAAATTCAATACACTCATGCAGTTATTGAATTATTATTATGTTGAGGACATCGATCAGCCCAAGTTGACTGACGAAGCCATTGTGGCTGTATTGAAAGAACTCGATCCGCATTCGGTGTATATTTCGAAAGATGAAATTGAGAGAACCAACGAGCCCCTGGTCGGGAATTTCGAAGGCGTAGGCATACAGTTCCAGGTATACAAGGACACGATACTGGTAATTTCGCCCGTTCCGGGAGGCCCCTCCGAAAAGCTCGGTATTATGGCAGGCGATAAAATTATCAGGATCAATAAGGAAGATGCTTTTGGGAAAAAAGTGAATACGCAGTATGTTTTCGATCGCCTGCGTGGCCCCAAGGGAACTAAAGTTGATATATCGATACTCCGCAAAGGCCGTAAGGAGTTGATTGATTATACCATTGTGCGCGACAAAATCCCGATTAACAGTATCGACGCATCGTATATGCTTACTGACAATATTGGTTATATCAAATTGTCGCGTTTTGCTGCCACTTCAGCCGACGAATTTGTTGATGCTGCAACCCAACTTAAGAAACAAGGCATGAAAAGCCTTATTTTCGACCTTCGCGACAACGGAGGCGGTTACCTCAATGTTGCTTTCGACCTGGCAGACCAGTTTCTGCCCGCTGGCAAGCTGGTTGTTTATACCAAGGGAATTCGCAGCCCGAAACAGGATTTTATTGCCACATCGCGTGGAACCTTCGAAACCGGCAAACTCGTAATCTTAATTGATGAAGGATCAGCCTCAGCTTCCGAAATTGTGAGCGGTGCTGTGCAGGACTGGGATCGGGGACTCATACTCGGACGTCGTTCGTTCGGCAAAGGACTCGTTCAGCGGCCCTATATGCTGCCCGACAGTTCGATGGTTCGATTAACCACCGCCAGGTACTATACACCATCCGGCCGCTGTATTCAGAAACCTTATGTTGACGGAGAAGATGAATACCGCGATGATATTTACAAACGTTTCAAACATGGCGAACTATATCATGCCGACAGTATCAAATTCCCCGATTCGCTCAGGTATTTCACCCAGCACAAAAGGGTAGTGTATGGTGGCGGAGGTATTATGCCCGACTATTTCATCCCGCTGGATACCTCGTTTGTTTCAAATTATTATACCGATATCCTGCGAAAAGGATTGCATAACGATTTCACCATTCAGTACGTCGACTCGAAGCGGAAGGACCTGATGAAACTTTATCCTGATATCAAAGCCTTTAGGGCTGGTTTTACAAACGACCAGAAACTGCTCGACGATTTTGTGGCTTTTGCAGCCGACAAGGGTGTGGCGCGAAACGACAAAGACCTTGCCATTTCTGGATTCCAGATAACTACGGTGCTGAAGGCTTTAATTGCCAGGAACCTTTATAATATGAATGCACAATTCGAAATACTGGGAACCAAT
>CALCJE010000347.1 GCA_937965665.1 uncultured Bacteroidales bacterium | reverse complement strand
CAAAGGCATTGTACTTCACTGCATGGATTATTCCGAAACCAGCATTATTGCCCGGGTTTATACCGAGCAACTGGGCTTGCAGACATACATTGCCAAGGGTGTACGTAAAAAAGGATCGCGGATAAAACGTAACCTGTTTGCACCCCTGTCGGTGATACAACTGGTTGCCAACCACAAGGAAGGCGAGGGGATGCGGGTTATTCGCGATGCTTCCTGCCAGTACCAGCTCAACGGCATTGCCGCCAGCATGACCAAAACAGCGGTGAGCATTTATATCAGCGAGTTGCTCTCGCGATCAGTGTCGGCACAAATGGCTGACCCGGCACTTTATAACTACCTGGAAGATGCCATACTGAACCTCGACCAGGCCAGTGGTTCCGTATCAGGTTTTCCGCTTGCTTTCTCGGTAGGGCTTACGCAATTCCTGGGTTTCGATCCGCATAACAATTACGATAACGAACATACCTTTTTTGATATGGAAGGCGGCAACTTCTGCAGCCTGCCCCCGGGCCATCCGCATTATTTATCATCACCGCTAAGCAGCAGCCTTTCGGAAGTACTTGCCGCCCTGAATGCCGGTGAAACGGCGCTTAACATAAGTTATACCCAACGTACCGAATTGCTGGCTGCCATGCTGCAATACTTCAGGATACATATTGCCGGTTTTGGCGAAATAAAATCGGTACAGGTACTTAGCGATGTTTTTAGCGAGTAAGGGGATTGATTCGGTAAAGTACAAAATCCTATTTTTGCTTTGTTTAATAAATTAAAATTTCTGAATAACGTTTGCGATTAATTATCACCACACCTTAATAAAATGTATCAACCAAAATATTTTACATTTGCCATTGCAATCAGTAATTTGGGTTAATATTTTACTCATTAGCATTCACGACAGGCAAAAAGGATATTTCAATACGCTGTAAGGCATTTTAGTATTTAATTGGTGATGGGAAACAATAAGGTATTTTTAACTTTCATTATTGGCATAGTAATGTTATTACTTACTATTCCATTTATCCTGGCCGATCCTGATATCGATATTTCCTCAAGCCGGGATGCAAACACTGACGAAGGTCTTAATTCCTGTCAAATCAGGAATGCTGTAAATCATGGTGATTTAACACTTTATAAATCTGATAATTTCGTTAAAACTCCTTTATTCGGAGGGATTTTATTTGTGCCTCTGAAAGTATTTGGTACAAGTCTTTTAATAGGTCGGTTAACTGTATTTTTACTTTCATTGGCCATTTGCTTGTACATAGTTGGCTCCAACAGCTATTACACCTTTTTTGGAGGGCTTTCGTTAATCATTGTGTTTTGCCAGTATTATGTTTTTCATTATTTTCATTATTGTTTATCGGAAATGCTCTCAACGGTACTGATATTTTTATCAATATTTTTTCAGGTTGAGTCGTACATTTCCAAAACCTATCTTAAGCCTGCACTTTTATCGGCAACTTGCTTATCAATAGTTTACTTTTTAAAAATTCAGTTCATATACAGCATATTTATTCTTCCTTTTTCCATATTGATTTTCATGTCGCTAAAGTCATCAGATAAAAAGCTATTGATAAAGCAGTTATTGTATACTTCTCTTTTTCTGTTGATTTACCTGGCAATCTATTTCGTTGTGTGGTATTTGCCTAATAAGGACTTTTATGATTATGTGATGGCAAACCAAACAACGGATCGGTTTGTAAGCATACAAAACTTGTCGAACCATTTACATTTCATCCTGAATAATATTTTTTACAGTACTTATTTGAAATTGTATACTATTTCGTTTTACATCGCATTTCTATCCGGACTGATATACCTTTTCTTTACTAAATCAATTCGATACAAATTTCTTTTTATAGGGCTGTCCTGTTGGATATTGGTGGAATTGCACAAGTTGTCGATGACATACCTGCCTTCGAGGTATCTGGTAAGTTTGTATTTTGCAATGGGGCTGTTAATATCGCTGGTGCTCTTCGAATTCATCAGCACAAAAACGAAAAAACCACTGGTTTTTATCACTAAAGTGATATCGGTTTTATTGCTGATCACCATAGGAATTAAAAACAGTATTGATTATAGTTCATCATTAAAAAGAAGAACATTTATTATTTCGGAGATCAATAGTTATTTAGGTAAATATAACTTTCAGAATAAGCCGGTTATAGGGGCATGGGCTCCTTCGTTAAGCTGGGAAAGCAAAGCGATCTCCTTTCCTGTATGGAAAGATTATTTTAATGATAAGGATGTGATAAACACGGATAATCCAGCCGTTATTATCGCCGAAACGGATGAGGAAGATTCGAACCAGGCATTTTCTTCACAAGGTGTTGATGTGGATACTTATGCCGATTCGATAAAATATTTTACGATAAATAAATGGAAATTAAAATTGATCTGGATTGATCAATCGAAGCTAAATCCAATTAATCAAAAATAGCCGGAAGAACTACTCTTCAGATACAAAAAAAATATCTCTGTCATTAGCATTTCAGGTTATGCTAATGATCGCTGGTGGTTTAAATTTTTCCAATCAGCGCGATTTCATATCTTTGCAAAAAATTTCAACATGCAACTCGAACTCAGCGAACAGGAACAAATACGTCGTAATTCGTTAACAGAACTCAGCGCAATGGGTATAAATCCCTACCCGGCTGAGAGCTTCCCGGTAAATGTTACCGCCAAAGATATATTAACCGATTTTAATGCCAACCACCAGGCTTTTCAGGATGTAAGCATCGCTGGTCGTATCATGACCCGCCGCATCATGGGTGCCGCATCATTTGTTGATTTGCAGGACAGTACCGGTCGTATTCAGCTCTATATCAAGCGCGACGACATCTGCCATGGTGAGGATAAATCGTTATACAATACAGCTTTCAAGCGCCTGATGGATATAGGCGACATCATCGGCGTAAGCGGGTATGTTTTTATTACCCAGATGGGCGAGATTTCCATCCATGTAAAATCACTGAAACTGCTGAGCAAATCGTTACGTGTACTGCCGGTAGTAAAAGAAAAGGACGAACAGGTTTTTGATGCTTTCAGCGATCCCGAAGTGCGTTACCGCCAGCGGTATGTTGACCTGATTGTGAATCCCGAAGTTCGCGATGTTTTTGTAAAACGCACACGCCTGGTAAACACCATGCGCAACTACCTGGGCAGCAAAGGTTACCTCGAGGTAGAAACCCCGATTTTGCAACCCTTGTATGGAGGCGCCGCCGCCCGCCCATTCAAAACACACCACAACAGCCTCGACATGACGCTGTATATGCGTATAGCCAATGAGTTGTACCTCAAAAGGCTGATCGTAGGCGGGTACGACGGTGTTTTTGAGTTTTCGAAAGATTTCCGTAACGAAGGCATGGACCGTTTCCATAATCCCGAATTTACCCAGATGGAATTGTACGTGGCTTATAAAGACTACGAATGGATGATGGATACCGTGGAGGAAATGGTTGAACGTATAGCCATCGACCTGCATGGCACTACAAAAGTTCAGGTAGGTGAAAATGAAATTGATTTCAAACGCCCGTGGAAACGCTTTACCATGTTCGAGGCGATACAGCATTTTACAGGGGTTGATATTTCGGAAATGAACGAAGACCAGCTGCGCGAAACCTGCAAAAAGTTTAATATCGAAACCAACGAAAGCATGGGCAAAGGCAAGCTGATTGATGAGTTGTTTGGCGAAACCGCCGAGCCGAAACTCATTCAGCCTACATTTATTACCGATTACCCGGTTGAGATGTCGCCGCTGGCCAAAAAACACCGCAGCAAACCCGGGCTGGTCGAGCGTTTCGAAGCTATCTGCAACGGTAAAGAACTCTGTAACTCTTTCAGCGAGCTCAACGACCCTATCGATCAGCGCGCCCGTTTCGAAGAGCAGCTCGAACTGGGGAAACGTGGTGATGATGAGTCGATGGTTCTGGACGAAGATTTCCTCCGCTCACTCGAGTACGGAATGCCCCCTACAGCCGGTTTGGGTATCGGTATCGACAGGCTCACCATGATCATGACCAACCAGCAATCCATACAGGATGTGCTTTTCTTCCCGCAGATGCGCCCCGAGAAAATTACAGTTGCTACCGGCGCTACCGACGAGGAATTTGTTGCTGCCGGAGTTCCTGCCGAATGGGTTCCCGTACTTCGCAAGGCCGGAATCAAGGTTCCCGCCGACCTCAGGGAAGCCAATCCAAACAAGCTGCTTCACGAGCTCAGCGGGCTTCGTAAAAAACTGAAACTCGATATTCCTTCGCTTCGCATTGAAGAAGTAAATGCCTGGTGCGGTAAATAATCAGGATACATACAATTTCAATAAAAGCCTTCTCCATAACCGGGGAAGGCTTTTTTATGCTACAGAAAACCTTCGTGCATAAAAAAACTCCCGGACACTGCCGGAAGTTTTTTCAATTAAGGTATTCGAATAATTATTTAAACTGCCTATCTCCTTCGGTCAAGTTGGACTTTCATTGGATTTAAGAACAAGGAATGCCGATAAACGATTTATGAAGTTTGGCATAATTCACTGTTATTCAATAAAAATCAAAAATCAAAAATCGTTAATCCTTGTTCTTAAATCATTTTCATAATACGAATCTCCCGAAACACTTACAACTTGATTAAAAGGGATAAGCAGTTTATTTAATCACTACCTTTTTTACCATATTTGTTTTGGTTGTGAGTACTTTAACTACATACACTCCGGGTTCGTTCAGGTAAAACCTGCTGATGCCCTGTACAGCTGGCGTCGAATAAAAGAGTTTCCCGCCAACCGTGTAAATATAAATTTCGCCTTTGGCATTATCCTTTACACTTACAAATAAAGTCTTCTGAAAACTATATGCATCGGCAGGGGCACTTTCGTCGAAATCGAAACCAGTATTATCCTGCAATGTGCTGAGTGAAATTACATTCGAATTTTCGCTTTCAGCATTGCTGTTATATGCCCTTACGCGGTAAAAATAAGGAGTATTTACAGCCAGGCCTGTAACAGGATAAGTAGTAACACTATTCACATCAAGGTTGTTTAAACCAGGCACAAAATTCAGGAAACCATTGTCGGTAGCCACATCCAATTGGTAGCCGGTTGCTGCAGCCGAAGCATTCCAGTTGGCAGTAAAACTGTTGGAAGTAACATTGGTAGCTGCCAGGGCCACAGGAGCTAAAGGAGCAAGTGATATACTTCCGCTGCATGTTACAGCAACAGAAACTGCACCTCCGCCTGCATTTGTAATCAGCTCGCTGTTATAATTTCCTGCTGGCAAACCGGCTTTAAGTCTTACATAAATGGTAGTATTTACCAGGTTCGATGAGGAATAAGGAACACTTAGGCTGGTAGTAAAAGTATTGTTGTCGGCAGACACTTCAAAGTTAGCTGAACCGCTCACCGTAATAATACCGGGATAACCACTCAGGTTGCTTCCGCTCAATGTGTAGCTCTGTGCCGCCGAAGGACCGTTCTCTTCAACATACACCAGGCCCGAAAGCGAAGAAGGCGTGACTGTGAGCACAGGCGAGGGTAAAACACAGGGGCTGATGGCTGTTGCACTGTTGCGTGGTGTTGGTGTTGCAGTTGCAAAGTCAGCACTGTTATCGTTACTGTCGTTACAGCCATTGGATGCCCTCAAAACTGCGGTAGTATTAACCGTTGATGCGGTAGGTCCGGAGCCTTCAAAACAGTTGGCTGTCGATCCATAACCCACAAGGTCAATAATTGTAGCTCCTGCAGGACAGGCACCCGATAGCGGCGTTACTGACGAAACCAGGGCAACTTTACCGTTCGATCCCGACATGGCCAGCGTACCGATAGCATCAGGTGTGGGCAGGTCAACAGTGCCTCCTGACCCTTTTGCCTGCTGAACCAGGTAATACTGGCCTGGTGCCAGGGTGAAATTGGAAAGTGGCGTTGCTGCCCATGTTGTGCCGGTAGCCGATGAATATTGTACCGACCAGCCGTTGAGGTTAACGGCACTTGTACCCCGGTTGTACAGTTCAATAAAATCATTTTTATAAGTGGCACCGCTGTTACCGCCACCGCCATATACCTGGCTGATGACCACCAGCGGTGTTACCGACGCAATCCCAGTTCCGCTGACCGCTACATTTTGTGCTACTGCCCCTGTGCTGCTGTGCACAATATTCCCACTGTAAGCCTGCTGGCCTGTTGGCGAAAAACGCACGTAAATGGTAGTGGAAGGCACAATACCGGCCGTTTGCGCGAGGCTGATGGTATTTGGATATGCCACAAATCCTGACCCTGAAGTTGTCGAAATTTCGAACCCTGCGGGTGGTGAAATAATAATATCGGAAGTAAGATCAGTACCCGAAACCTGGTAAACTTTTTCTGCAGAAACCGAATTCACGGCAACATCACCAAAGGATGAAATATTTCCTGTGGCTATGGCTGGTGTTGGCTGTACTGATACATTCCCGTTACAAATAACGTTCGTAGTTCCGGCGCCGCCTCCTTCATTCGAAACCAGTTCGCCGATGTAATTTCCTTCGGCAAGCCCTGCTTTAAGCCGCACATATACCGGTGTAGCAGCAAGTGTTGCCGTAGCATATGCAACTGTTGCAGTCGCCCCGAAAGTGGTATTATCGGCAGAAACTTCATAATTGGTACTTCCTGTAACCGTGATGTTTCCGGGTGCTCCGGTAAGATGTGTTCCACTCAGGCTGAAACTCTTCGAAGTTGATGGTCCGCTGCCGGGTTGGTAAGTGAATGCCGAAAGCGAAGCAGGTGAAACATAGAGTGTGGGAGTTGTTCCTCCATCTGTAGTTGTTACCGAAATTACATTGGAATTGTCGCTCTGGCTGTTTCCATTGCGGGCTCTTACCCGGTAATAATATGATGTTGAAGCTACCAGCGAATTGACGTTTTGTGAAGTTCCGTTCACCAGCAGGTTTTCGTAACCATTAATAAATGCAGGAACAGTACCTCCTGATGTAATGGTTACATCGTCGAGGGCCAGGTTTCCTGTGCTTTTTGAATAAGAGAACCTGAATTTAGTAATTCCTGTAGGCAAGGCCGGTGTTGTAGTCCCGTTGTAGGTTATAATTTTTGATGTAATGGGCAGTGGCTTAAGATTATCTATGGTCATCCATGTACTTCCGTTATAGCCTTCAATCAGCAGGGCACTTTCGGCATTTGTTGATTGACCTTTGCACCAGAATGCAAGTTCAGTAGCCGCCGATGTAAGCGTGGTTGTTTCAACTGCATCTCCTGTTCCATCAAGTTTGAGTGAAGGCGATTTTAAACCGTAATTACCGGTAGTGGTATAGGTGCCTCCAATGTTAGTGAAGGTCCAGCCTGCAGGTGCTGTGGATCCTGCATCAAATCCTTCCGAAAGTGTAGATGTGCCGCCGCCAATACTGAACGAGGGATACAATGAAACATCAAGGTAATATGAGGTTGCTCCATCCACAGCGTTCCAGTTGGCCGTGAATCCTTCAGCCTGTATATTGGTGCCCGCAGTGGCAACAGGTGCCGCAAGTGCAGCTGATGTAAAGATAACTTCGTTGCCGTACACGGTTCCCGCAGCGTTTGTAACGTATGCCCGAACATGATACTGACTGCCTGGGGTAAGCCCGGTAAGGTTGCTTGTAAATGCCCCAATTCCCGAACCGTCAGTTGTATGTGCATTGGCAATCGTAGGGTTTGCATTCAGGCTCCAGCAGATTCCCCGTGTTACGGTACTTCCGCCATCGGTGGTTACATTGCCGCCGCCTTTGGCCGTGGTAGCTGTTATATTTGTAATGGCTGCTGTAATTACTTCGGCCTGACCTGCAATAAAGGTCAGGTCGCTGCCAGTGGTTGTACCATCGTTGTTGGTGGCTACCAGGCAAAAATGATAGGTGGTTCCTGCGATAAGTCCTGTAATGGATGCAGTAACCGGTACATCAGCTGAACCCGAACCGGCATCGGTTGTGGTTGTTACATTGCCATAGGCTGATGTAGTTCCCCATTTGAAAAAGTAAGTAGTTGCCAATCCATTTGGATTTACTTTACCATTAAGGGTTGCCGATGTGCTGTTAACAGAGGTGGCCGGAAGAGTTGTAACCAGCGGATCGTTGGTAAAAACAAACGATGCTATACGCGTGGCCCAGGGATAACTGCCACCATAAGTTCCAACATACAAATTTGTATGCCAGAATGTTTTGTTGTCTGTCGGATCAATACTCATCATAGCATAATCGCCCCAGCGGTCGGCACCGGTCATGGAAGCTGCGCCAACTTTTATAGGGCTTTCAGCAATAGTCATGGTTCCCAATGCATCATTCGATCTGCGTCCTGTAAAATATATTGAAGGATAATCAGCCGTCCCCGAAAGAGTATAACCCAGGGCTATGTCGCCGCTGCCATTCATGGCTATGCTGCCCATCCAGCGCGATTTGCTGTCGGGGAAAGCATAGGTGCCCTGCTGGTACAAGGTCCAGCTGGAACCGTTTTTACGCATTTCGTACCAACGTACTCCGGCAATATTGCTTCCTGAGTTTACAGTGTGGCAGGTTACCATACTTTCATATGTACCCATATTCCGGTATTGCAGCCGGTGCATCAACCGGTCGCTCAGGTCATCCAGTTTAAGGGATACCCCTTTTTGTGATATGGCATAGGAGGAGTAAGTGGCAAATGCTGCTACCGGAAGCGCAGTTACGAAATTGCAGGCCGCCGTGTTTGCATTCCAGTCGGGTTTAAGCGACCAGATCCTGAGTTCATCATTACCACCCCATGAATCATCATTGATATATGTGAAATAATTTGGTGTTCCCGCAGGAGCAAAAGTACCGTCGCAATCGCCCGGAAGCATGCTCGAACAGTCGGTGCCCAGGCTCGAACCACTGCCGCCCAGGGTTTCTGTTTTAATGTAAATCATTCTTGCAGTTGGGTCGCCGGCAAGCATCTTGTCGCGTTCGAGCACACACATGGCAGCACCAACGAAAGGCGACGACGAATTATTGGTATTAAACCGATTTACTGATAAATAATATCCATCGCGCCAAATCCCCATTTTAGGATAATCAGGCATGTGATCGAACTGAAAAGCATAACGGTAATAGGCGCCCAAAGGATCAGCTGTTTGCGATACCGCAACCAGTTCGTACTCCGTATAGTTGGGATAATTGCCGCAATCAACGGCAAACTGGCTGATGATCCACCTGTCGGCCACTTCGTCATACATTACAATGGCATCGCCATCGTTATGTCCTGCCCAGTTTCCCGGGAAGTTGTTCCATAACGTAGAAGTAGGCACTGGTCCATATTTTGATACACCGGTTTTGCTGAACACCTGAATCATGCTATTTACAGCCTGAACATAATCATTCGGGCCTACATCGCCGGCAGGGTCGGGCGGCGTAACACGTCCGTCAGTATTATCGGAGTTGTCGAGTCCGTCAAAATTTATTGCAGGGTTTATTACAGCAGCTGTCGAGGATTTTAATCCTGATTTTTGTATTGCTGCATCAGCCTGGTTCATATAATCAGGATGTATAATAGGCCTGATATGAAATTTGTTGGGTATTTCTTTTTCGGATTCAGCAGCCCATTTTTTCCAGAATGGTGACTTTTTTACCTGGATATCGCGTAAAGGCATCGAAATATCAGAATACACGGCTTGATGTGATTCTTGACCCTGAGCTTGAGCGTTACAAGATAATGAAATCGAAATTAAGGCCAGTATGGCTACCCAGCCTTTAAAGGGTAACGAAAATTTCATAGGATTAGATTGATTAGAAAGCAAAAATAGTAATAAATCTCATTGGTTTAACCTCAAATAAGTAGCTGTATACTGAAATACAGTCTCGTAAATGCTTTTTACCAGCAATTTATTCTGTTTTGCATGTTTATTAAACAATGATACAACCAATTCACAGTATTTTAACCCTTTGGATTATTGAAAATGGTTTTATGGATAAATCGATTACTATCTTTCTATGTTTTGTACTGTTGCCGTTTTACCTGATGGCACAATCCACGGAAGATGTTATTTATCTGAAAAACGGAAGTATTCTGAGGGGAGATATCCTCGAAACTTTACCAGGAGTTAATGTTCGTTTCGAAGTTATCGGTCACAACCAGCTATTGATTCCTGACAGCGCAATCCAGGTCATTCTGATAGACCAGCAGAAAAATTCAGCCGGGAATGAAACATTGACTTCACCCGTCGAACTGGCAGCCAATGTCAGCTTTTATGGGGGTTCCAAAAATTCGGGCGGTTTCACCTTTGTAACCTCGTACCAATTTCCTTTCAGGTTGTCGGCAGGTGTGGGTATTGGTACTGAATGGTTCAACTACCAGCAGCTTCCGTTTTCGGCTGATGTTTCCTATTGTTTCTTTCAAGGTCCCTTCTCGCCATATCTGTATGCCAAAGTTGGCTATGCTTTGCCCTTATCCAAAAAGGAAAAAGATTATGAACCCGAAAATTATGGCGGGGTTCTGGCTGGTGCCGGTGGAGGACTAAGATTCAATTTTACAAAACGCAATGCCTTGATTTTTAGCCTTGGATACAGGTACCAGAAGACCAAGACAATCATGAGTACCTTTCCCTGGTACGCTTCGGGTCAGCAGGATGAAACCACTACTTATACCGAAATCAACAGAATTACTTTTTCTTTTGGCTTCCTGTTCAATTAAAAATCTTGTTTCCGTAAAAACGGATGAAATAATATAAAAACCTAAGTGAAATGAAAACCAGGCGAATTCTTATAGCTGCTCCATTGATTTTGCTCTCAGTGCTGGGCATGTTTTCGTGCAAGGACAGCGCTATTCAATACCGCCGTTACACGGCCAATGTCCCCAGGTATATGTCGTACGAAGAATTACGTAAACCAGTTAAATCTACTCCGGCAATTCCTGTTGTGTCTTCCGGGAAAATATACATCAAGGATAACTACCTTTTTGTGAACGAAAAATATAAAGGCATTCATGTGTTCGATAATTCCAACCCGGCTTCGCCTTCAAATATCGCATTTATTGATATTCCCGGTAATGTCGACCTGGCCGTAAAAGGAAATTATTTGTTTGCCGATAATTACGTCGATCTCATTGTGCTTGATATTTCGAACATCAGCCAACCCGTTGAAGTTGCCCGGATTAAAGATATATTTCCATATACCATCCCCGAAATTTCGGGTAACTATCCGATTTCGGCGATTGATAAGGAGAAAGGGGTAATTGTAGGCTGGCAGGTTAGCGAAGTTACCGAAGAAGTTGATGAAAATATGGTGCGTCCTTACTATTATTATGATAAGGGTGCAGGCCTTTTTATGATGAATGAAACCAGCAGCGGTCTTACCCAGACTGTTGGTATTGGCGGATCACTTACACGGTTCATTATATACCAAAACCAATTTTATGGAGTAAATAATTCCAGTTTGCAGGTGGTAAATATCAGCCAGCCGGCGGCGCCTGTGGCAGGCACAAAAATAGAGACTTCGCGCGTGGTCGAAACAGTTTTTATTGATGGTGAAAACCTTTTTGTAGGCACACAAACCGGCATGCTGATTTATAATATTTCGGAGTCCTCGTCGCCGGCTTATGAAGCGGCATACGATCATGTTCAGAGTTGCGACCCGGTAATTGTTAAAGATAATCTGGCATATGTTACACTTCGTGCCGGAAACCGTTGCGGAAACTGGCAAAATGTAATGGAAGTCATCGATCTGAAAAATATAAAAAGCCCGGTGCTGATGAAAAGCTATGCCCTGTCAGAGCCCTATGGACTGGGCATTGATGAAAAAACACTGTTTGTTTGCGACGGGCAGGCCGGACTTAAAATTTACGATGCCACAGATCCTTTGCAGATCGATATGCACATGGTGAAAAATTATACCAATCTCAAAGCATATGATGTGATCCCCTACAATGGGACACTAATCATGATTGCACAGGATGGCATTTACCAATATGATTATGCCGACCCGCAAAACATAAAATTGCTGAGTAAAATACCCATTGGTGCAATTTAACTGGGCAGACATGAATTGCATCACAAAAGCCTTTTTGTGGTTTGTTGACCTGTAAAATGAGTACATTCGTAAATTATAATTGTTGATAATGAAAACTCTGTTCTCAGCCTTGCTGCTGACATTCATGCTAATAGCCTGCCAGAAAGAAGCTATCATTGTTCCTGATGGTAACACTGACCTGATCGGGAGCTGGATAAAACCGCAGTACGTCGATTCTGTAATTACTTACGAACGGGCTGAAAATCTGCTTGAAAACAGCTATGGTTTCACTTTTAAACCCGGCAATAAGCTTATAGCGCGTCAGAATTCAGGGTGGTGTGGCACTCCTCCCATTTCTACCACTGATTATGAGGGTAGCTGGATACAAAACGGGTCAGAAGTTAAGATTACCATGGGCTACTGGGGTGGAACATCCATCCAAACCTGGAAAATAGTTTCACTCGATCAGCAGAAACTGGTTATATATATAAGTTCATCTAAATATCAACAGGGTAAATAAAAGTTGAAATTCAGTATTTTAAGTTTATGTGCGGATCCGTTCAAAACCCTGGCCGTAAACGCCCATTACATTGTTTACCGACATAAACGCATTCTGATCCACTTCTTTAATAATCCTGAAAATTGAGCTGGCCTCCGGTTTTTTTACCATTACCAGCAGTACCTTGGTTTCTTCACAGGTGTACCAGCCATGTCCATCTATTATAGTTACCCCGCGACCCATTTCTTTCCCGATACGATCGGCAATAAGGTCGTATTTCTTAGAAAAAATAAACATTTGTACCGATTGTTTCGAACCGGTAAACAGCAAATCGATGGTATAGGATGTAAGCCCCATGGCAACATAGCCGTAAACAATCTTTTCGAGCGACCCAAAAATAAGGAAAGAGGAAGCGATGATAAAAATATCGAGATAAAGTATTACACGCCCCGGGTTGATATTCCGGTATTTATTAATAATCATGGCAATAATATCGGTACCGCCGGTGCTGCTTCCCTGCGAGAAAACAATGCCTATGCCGGCGCCTCCAAGTATACCTCCAATTACTGTCGAAAGAAAAGTATCATTAACAATGGGTTTGGTGATATAGCGCTGCAACAGAGAGAGGAAAAAGGCCAGTACTACCACGCTGAAAATGGTCTTTACCCCGAAATTTGTACCCAGTATTTTTATCGAAATCAATATCAGTATAGCATTAATAATTAGGTACATAATTCCCAACGGGAAACCGGTTGCATAAAAAATCAGGGTCGAAACACCGGTAATGCCACCACCGGTTATCTCGGCAGGAATAAGGAAGGCAGTCCATGCCAGTGCATTCAATAATAATCCGAAAGTAATAATAAGGTGCGAACGTACCGTTCTGAAGGTGAAGTATTTTAACATTTTTTATATCGGTTACAGGTGTTAATGTCATCTGTCGCTTCGGCAAAATTACAGCATATCAGGTAAAGATAAGTCTTCTTAATTTTTTATCCGGTTTTTAATTGTTGATTTTTGTTCAGCATTAATGCTATAAGCAAAGAAGGATGTTCGAAATTAATGAACTTATATGCATTTTGAATCAGTTGCTGCAATGCCGGCTGTTCAAAATATCCCTGGTTCAGCAAAAAGTTCAGTTTGTATCATAAAGAAAGGCTGTACTTATTATTAAGTACAGCCTTTCTTTATTTCTGTAATGCCAGGATTATTTAATTCCTGTTATGAATTTATAGGTAAGCATGGTGTAAATGAGTTTGGCTACCAGGTAGTCGGGTGCTTTGTTCTCTTTATTTGGTACCAGTTCAGTAATGTCGAAACCAACGATGTTTACCTGTTCGCTTATTTTTTTGAGTATGTTAATGATATCGAACCAGTTCATACCACCGGGTTCAGGTGTTCCGGTTGAAGCCATAATTGAAGGATTGAGCACATCAAGGTCGATGGTGATGTATACGTTACGGCTCAGTTTGTTCAACAGTTCGTACATCCAGGTCGACTGATCGTAAATCTGCATGGCATAAAAAACGCGGTCGGGTTGAATGTCTTCGCGCTCGCCTGCACTCATACTGCGTATGCCAACCTGCACCACCGGTGCCATTTCCGAAGCACGGGCCATTACACAGTGGTGATCAATTTTCGAACCCTTATACTCGTTGCGCATATCGGTATGTGCATCGAACTGCAAAATGGTGAGGTCTCCGTACAATTCGCTTGCGGCCTTAAAAGCACCAATGCTTACCGTGTGCTCACCACCCAGAACAACAGGGAATTTTTTCTTTTTATACAACGCTTTAACCCTGTTATACACCTCATCAACCATAGCTTCCGGCGACGATGCTTCTAAAACCGGTTCTGCAGTGTGAATACCAAGCTTATGTACTTCGCTATCCGTATCAATATCGTACATTTCAAGGTTTGCTGAGGCCTCTATTATTGCTTTTGGCCCTTTGTCGGAACCTTTAATCCAGGTGGTTGTACCGTCGTAGGGTACAGGAAGGATTACAATTTTTGAACTTTCAAACGCAGTTAATTCTTTTGGTAAATCACCATACTGTTTCATAAAATTTATGTTTAAATTCTAAACCATTATTTATCAATTACATGTGTGAAAACAAACAATGTCTGATAATTTTAAAGCATACCATATTTTAGCCTAAATGCTGAAATACAGAGTAATGGCTGAGAGGTGGTTAATATGCTTTTATGTTTCGGAAATGCGAAAATACAATTTTTTTTATACATGCAAAATAAATCCTTATTTGCAGTACCCTAATTCTGTAACCGGGATTTTACAGGTTAGCCTGAGGTAATTATTCATTTATTTTTGAAGCAAACACAAGTAAACCAGGTGCTTGGAAATGTTAAAAACGTTTTCATAGCACATTACAAGTTGAGCAGGTATTTTTTACCTGAAATTGCAATCATTCAATCTCACGGTACATCAGGTCAATGAATAAATCATTGATATTTATCACGTTGGGTTGTTGGTGGAAAAATATTTAATATCCCAGTATTTTTAGCATCGATTTATGGCTCTGCTCTTTGGCAAACAGCTTAGTAAAGTATTCGCCGTCTTCATCAATGTCAATCAGGATATGCTTTGGTGCAGGAATCAGGCAATGCTGAATACCACCATACCCTGCAAGCGAATCCTGGTAAGCCCCTGTATGGAATAACCCGATATATTGCGGCTCATCGTCCATCAGTTTTGGGAGGAAAATAGCATTTGTATGTGTTTCGGCATTGTAATAATCTTCGCTGTCGCAGGTCAGTCCACCCAGGAAAACCCGTTCATATTCCTGGTCCCAGTGATTAACGGCAAGCAGGATGAATTTCTGGTTTATGGCCCAGGTGTCGGGTAGGGTTGTGATAAATGAGCTGTCAATCATATTCCACAGCTCCCGGTCATTCTGTCTTTTCTGGTCGATGATGCTGTAAAGCACAGCACCACTTTCGCCAACGGTAAATGATCCGAATTCGGTAAAAATATTTGGTTCCGGGATATTGTTGCGCTGGCATATTCCTTTTATCTGGGCAATTATTTCTTCGGCCATATAGGCATAATCGAAATCGAAGTTCAGCGAGTTTTTAATCGGGAAACCACCACCTATGTTAAGCGAAGTAAGTTGAGGGCAAACAGCCTTAAGCTCGCAATAAACCTGTACACATTTCGAAAGTTCATTCCAGTAATATGCCGAATCGCGTATTCCGGTATTGATAAAGAAATGCAGCATTTTGAGCTCGAACTTTGGGTTGTTCTTTATTTCTTCTTCGTAATACGGAACAATATCGTTATACCGGATGCCAAGTCGCGAAGTATAAAAGTCGAACTTGGGCTCTTCTTCCGATGCAATCCTGATACCAATTTTGATTTTGCGTGTTATGTTGCGGTCGTACTCGTCGAGTTCAAACTTGTTATCGAGAATAGGTATAACATTTTCAAATCCTTCCTCTATCAGGTTGCAGATATTTTCGATATACTGCGGACGTTTAAATCCATTGCAGATAACATAAGCATCTTTTGTTAACTTGCCCGACTCGAATAAGGATTCAATGATAGGGATATCGAATGCTGAGGAAGTTTCAATGTAAATATCATTTTTCAGCGCTTCTTCAAGCACAAATGAAAAATGCGAGCTCTTGGTACAATAACAAAAGTTATAGCTTCCTTTATAATCTGCTTTGGCAATAGCTACATTAAATAAGCGCTTTGCTTTCTGAATCTGCTTGCTGATTTTCGGTAAAAATGTGATGCGTAAAGGTGTGCCGTATTGCTTGATAACTTCCATGAGTGGTATATTATTAAAATACAACTCATTATCTTCAACCTTAAATTCTTCGGTCGGGAAATCGAAAGTCTGGTCAATCAGGTCAATATATTTGTTTTTCATGGCAGTATAGCTTATTTAGTAGTTGGAAGCAAAATTACAATATTTTGATTGGTTTCAAACTGATATTTTAATCTGGCTAAGTTACATGATGAAAATAAATACAATTTAAAATTACCGGATTTAATAATTGATTTGTTTTCGTTGCCAGCAACAATTAAAAATTGAATTATGCCTGATGGTTTCGCTTTTCAATTATTATCAACTTTTAAAGATAAAATGCATGACTTAAGCGTATAACTGTGCTTGTTAATACTTCAGGATTTTTGTGATCCATGGTAATTTATTTATGCGTTAAATTAACTTTGAGGCGTTTTTAAGTCGTTATATTATTCATTAAGAAAGTACTTGTTAATATAAACTAGAGGTCAAAAGATATTTGTCACTCTGATGGAATTAAGTAAATATATTTGCATGCGGGTTTGATGAACTTCACTTTTTTCAATCAGATAACCCGGGAATCTCAATTTTTGAATCAATAATCTAAATGTTCAATATGCAGGATTTAGCTCGAATAAAATTAGCAGACACTGATTTTCCGGTGCATCCGCTTATTGCATCACGCTGGAGCCCTCGTGCTTACGACCCCAGACCTGTAGAATCCGATAAACTTCAGCGAATTTTTGAAGCAGCCCGTTGGGCCGCCTCAGCAAGTAATTTGCAACCCTGGTATTTCCTGGTTGGATTTAAAGGGGATGAGGTATATACTAAAATTTTCAGCACTTTGGTGGAGTTTAATCAACTATGGGCAGGCAATGCACCCATACTTTCCCTTGCCATTGCCAAAACTACGAATCCTCGGGGTGGAATAAGTACCTCTTATGCCTACGACCTGGGGCAGGCAATGGCTATGTTGAGTTTACAGTCGACTCACGAAGGTGTATATGTACATCAAATGGGTGGTTTAAATGTTACGGAAGCTGAACGGATACTCGATATTCCAGAGGAATACAAGGTTTTAACTGCTTTCACTTTGGGTTATATCAGTGATAAAACCGAACTTCACCCTAATCTGCAGAAACTGGAACTCAGCCCGCGCACCCGTCGATCTGCCGGAGAATCGGTTTTTACCGGGTCATTTGGGCAAAAGGCCTTTTTCTTGTAAAATGATGCCAGGAATTAATGTATTACATTTGCAGTTTAAAATAATAAATATGCGATTTTCTGCAGTCTTACTTTTAGCACTTTGCCTGGCAACCATGAGTTCGTGCAAACAAAAAAAAGCGAATGCGCCAGATGATTCCGAAGCGAAAAAAGACGTTCCGGCTATTACTGCCGCCGATTTTAATACCGATTCAGCCTACCATTTTGTAAATGAACAGGTGAAATTCGGCCCCAGGGTTACCAACAGCAAGGCACATGTTAAATGTGCTGCCTGGCTTGAACAGACCTTGAAAAAGTATTCGCAACATGTATTTGTTCAGCCATTTACGGCAAAAGCCTATAATGGAACCGTGCTAAACTGTAAAAATATTATAGCTTCGTTCAATCCCAAAAGTTCCACCAGGGTATTGATCTGTTCGCATTGGGATTCGAGGCCTTATGCCGATAATGATCCGGATTCGACCCTGCATCGTACGCCGATTGACGGCGCTAACGATGGGGCAAGCGGAGTTGGAATTATTCTTGAAATTGCCAGGCAGTTGAGAGTTTCGCCTGCTGCCATTGGTGTTGATTTACTTTTGCTTGATGCCGAAGATTACGGTGCTCCTCAGGATGCCGGGTATATGGGTTCCGACGATTGGGCATTGGGCTCTCAATATTGGTCCCGAAATCCACATGTACAGGGCTACACCGCCCGTTATGGAATTTTGCTGGATATGGTGGGTGCCGAAAATGCTGTGTTTACGCTGGAAGGTACTTCGATGTATTATGCTCCCGATATTGCGCAGCGAATATGGAACATCGGAGCCTCAATAGGCTACAGCGCTTATTTTTCGTCGGAACGCACCAATGCCCTTACTGATGACCATGTGTATATCAACCAGCTTCGGCAGGTACCTACCATTGATATTATTCAGCACGACCAGTCGACACAATCCGGATTTTATAAATATTGGCACACGGTTAACGACAATATGGAAAATATCAGCAAGCAAACCCTGATGGCTGTTGGGCAAACCGTGCTTACTGCGATCAGAAATGAGAAATGAGAAATAAGAAATAAGTAACTCCTCAGTATAAAATAAATCCTGGTTAACAAGTCGAAGTTAACCAGGATTTATTTTTTTTATGTGTACAGCGATAAAGCAGCCTATAGCAGGTCGTTTGCCAGGTTTGCCAGTTCCGACCGTTCTCCTTTTTCGAGCCGGACATGAGCGTACATCGGGTGTGTTTTGGCCTTGTCAATCAGGTACGAAAGCCCGTTACTCTGCGAATCAAGGTAAGGTGTATCAATCTGGAAGATATCACCGGTAAATACAATCTTGGTATTTTCTCCTGCCCGGGTGATAATGGTTTTTACCTCGTGAGGCGTTAGGTTCTGAGCTTCATCCACAATAAAAAATACGTTGCTGATGCTGCGCCCCCTAATGTATGCCAATGGCGTAACCACAAGTTTTTCGTTCTGTAAGGATTCGGTGATTACCTTGGCTTCCTTATCTTTTTCGCCAAACTGGCTTTGGATAAACTTAAGGTTATCGTATAAAGGCTCCATGTAGGGACCGATTTTTTCCTTTACATCGCCGGGAAGAAATCCGATTTCCTTATTGCTCAGCGGAACGATGGGTCTGGCCAGGTATATCTGTTTGAACTCGCGTCGCTGTTCCATAGCTCCGGCGAGCGCAAGCAAAGTTTTGCCGGTACCGGCCACGCCTTGCAGCGTTACCAGTTTAATATCGGGATGCATAATAGCATGCAGCGCAAAAACCTGTTCGGCATTACGAGGCATAATATGATAGGCCGGTCGTTTGTCGAGCCGCTCAATACGCTGCGTAGTAGCATTGTAAAAAGCAAGAGCCGAATTTTTCGTATTCTTTAATATGTAATACTGATTCGGGATAGCACTCTGTAAGCCAATATCAGCCAATTCGCAATGCCCGTTCTGGTAAATTGCATCAATCACTTTGGTTGGCAAACCTTCAATTACAGTTTTTCCGGTATACAAACCTTCCGGGTCTTTGATCTTACCGGTCAGAAAGTCTTCAGCCTGGATATTTAATGATTTGGCCTTTAATCGCAGGTTCACATCCTTTGAAACGAGCGTTACTTTGCAATCCGGATTTTCCTTGGCAATGGCGAGTGCGGCATTGAGTATCCGGTGATCAGGTTTGTTTTCCCCAAAAATATCCCGGGCATCCATGTCACCCTTCTCAATCATAATCACTTTAAACTTACCACCCTTTGATTTAGGTAATGTAAGCCATTTGGTAAGTGTACGTTTTTCAGATAAGCGGTCGATGATGCGTATAAACTCACGGGCTTCAAAGTTTATATTATCATTACCTTTTTTAAAGTTATCCAGTTCTTCGAGTACAGTAATCGGAATGGCAACATCATTATCATCAAAACTATTTATTGCGTCGTGATTGTATAAAATAACGCTGGTATCGAGAACGAATATCTTTTTTTGTTTTTTAGCGGGTGCTGATGAGGATTTTACTGGCATACGATTAGCATTTAGGAGGTTAAACCAGTTGTTAACTGAGTTGCCATGTTTGCTTTTGTTTTTTAATTTACCCAAACAAGCATGGTGTGTTGTTGTGGCCTTTACAACCTATCTGAAATTTCCAGGTTGAAACGCGGGTTTCTGTTTCCAATATTTCAAATTTCAAGTTGCCGGGGTTGCCATCAGTCTTTACAAATTAACATATAGAACCAACACTTTTTACAATGAATGCCCGGAGATTATTAAAAAGTTATAAACAGGTATAGTAACCTGGCTTATAACTAAGCAGTAGAATTTTACAGAATTGTGAATGGGGCTTTTATGAAACGAGTTTCTTCCAATTCGTAGTTCAATTTATTTGAATTATTTCATTTTTCTGAATTAGTTGGATGTTTTTTTAGTTTACTTTGCTATGAGAATCAAACATTTAATAGGATTCATATGAAAAGAATAGTATTATTGATCTGGTTGATTGCAGTTGCAAATTATATTCCGGTTAAGGCTTGTACATCCATCATTATTACCGGTAAGGCAACTCCCGACGGGCGGCCCATCATGTGGAAAAACCGTGATACGGATTCGTACCAAAATGCAATTAAGTATTTTGATGATGGTAAATATAAATCGATTGGATTGATTGACTCCGATGATCCATCCGGACAAGCTGTGTGGATAGGCTATAATTCTGCCGGGTTTTCCATTATGAATACGGCATCCTACAACCTGATTTCGAAAGATACCATTGATTTAAAAGACCAGGAGGGGAAACTGATGCGCGAGGCTTTAAAACAATGCGCTACGGTGGACGAGTTCGGGCTGTTTTTAAAAAACCATTCAAAACCGCTTGGGGTGGAAGCAAATTTTGGGGTTATCGATGCCAATGGTGGTGCCGCTTACTTTGAAGTGAGTAATTACACGTTTATTAAGCTTGATGTGAATGATCCTGCCTTGGCCCCCATGGGTTATATGATTCATACAAACTTTTCATTCACCGGCAATCCGAATTCGGGGAGTGGGCACATTCGTTATAAAACGGCCGAAGATCTTTTTTACCAGGCAGCGCAACAAAATAATCTTACGGTCCGGTTTATCCTTCAGGAT
Source organism: uncultured Bacteroidales bacterium (assembly GCA_937965665.1). Taxonomy (GTDB): domain Bacteria; phylum Bacteroidota; class Bacteroidia; order Bacteroidales; family UBA4417; genus UBA4417. Next base: position 9,209 of record CALCJE010000347.1, on the reverse strand, counting down.
GTTAGCCGTTCGTTGTGGCATTCGCTCACAAAAACGGATCTGAAAACGATGTATTCAGAAAATTCTTCGGAACAAAAGTTTGTAAATTTTACTGATTTCATCCCGCGGTATTATACTTCTTCGGCAGTAGCAATACAAGGTGTCAAGCCAGGCGAAAACGCGGATTTTACTACCATGTGGACTGTACTTGGTTTCCCCTTAACATCGGTAGTAACGCCTTTGTGGCTTTGTATGGGCGAAGACCAGCCATCAGTTGTTGTTCTCAATAAAAACGGAGTAGCTCCAATCTGCGATAAAGCTATCATGTTGAAACAACAACTTTTTCCAGTCATCCGTTCGTATGGCGAAAATTATCTGAACATAAATGCGCTTTACAATGGAAATCAAACCGGAATTATGCAAAAACTGAAACCACTCGATGATATGATTTTTAACCTGGCGGAGAAAAAGTTAGAAGCCTGGCGCGGGAATAGTAATTTCAAACAACAAATACCTGAGTTTTATAAATTTATTAACCAGACAATTCTAAACGAATATATTAAATGAGCAAATTGTAACCGTATGGTTTCCTGGTATCGCTGATGAAGGAATGCATAAACATGGAAATAAATTACATTTTTGCCAAAAGTTTATTAATCTGAAAGGGCAAAACTAAATTTTTAAAGCCTTATTGCTGAAAATTTGAATGAAAGTATGAAAAAAATCATTAAAGCTGACCTGTTTCGTCAGGGGGGACTTTCAGGTTTAGGTGGGTTTATAAAAGGATTATCTTACCCTGGTTTTCGTTATGTTTTTTATCTCCGAATGACATCCAGGTATAAGAAAACATCATTCTTGGGGATATTTTTCAGGGTTCTTAAAAGAAGATGCAGGATTAAATATGGTTATGAGATTGACTCTGAAGCACAAATTGGAGAAGGGTTGTATATCTCAAGTCATTCGGGTCATGTAGTGGTTGGGCCTATTAAAATTGGGAAATATTGCAACATAAATCAATCCGTAACTATAGGCCGGGCATACAAATGCGGAAAAATCGGCCGTCCGACTATCGATGATTATGTTTGGATAGGTACCGGAGCCGTTATTGTTGGCGATATTAGAATTGGGAAAAATGTACTCATTGCCCCAAATGCATTTGTTAATTTTGATGTTCCGGATAACTCACTGGTGATAGGGAACCCGGCGCAGATTCTCCCTAAAAAGAATCCCACAAAAAATTATTTGAATTACATCGACTTTAATTGTCAGTCTGCATAATCCTGATTTTTTCTGAAAAAAGGCTTACCCACATAAACGGCTTCAGTTCTGATATGATCACTTAATGCGATGTTTTATAACGGATTGGAATAATCAATTGGCTTCTAAGAACCTATTCATAATTCCTTACAATTTCCATAAAACTATTTAATTCGAAATTCTATGCCACATTCTATTAAAAAGAGTAAGCTTTTATTAATTAATGAATTAATAGCTGATCCGGATCGGAAATCGATATTAAATATCATGTCCGATATGCTGAGCCTCACGCTGTACCATAAAAGTTTTCCCAGGTATTATTTTTCGAGGTATTTATTTAAAAAGGGGAGAACAAACATAAAGGATTATTTTTCAAATGAATTTTTATACTACAAATTCAAACCCCGTTTTAATGATAACACAGCCAGCGATATAGTCGAAAATAAACTGTTTTTTGATTTTTATTTCAGCCAGTTCGATATTTCATTGCCAAAAGTACTGCTTTATAACCAGAAGAATATTTTCGTGAAGGAAAATGCTGCTTTTGAGATTAACAGCATCCACGAATTTAGGCACCAGCTGGAGATAATATTTAATCAAAATCCAACCTACCGTTCCATCTTTATTAAGCGAACCTGTGGAAGCTATGGCGGAGACCAGGTTTTCAGGATAACTCCGATACAACTTGCCACTGAAAATGAGAGTATGGCTAATTTGTTTTCGGAAGTCACAAAATCAGGTTTTTTATTCCAGGAAACTATTCTTCAGCATCCCGAATTAAACCGGCTAAATCCTTCGTGCATTAATACGATCAGGTTTGATACATTTATTGATAAAGAAGGGCAAGTTGAGATTATGTCAGCATACCTGAGGATGAGTACCAATAACAAGCATGTTGATAATATTTCATCAGGAGGTTGCCTGGTGGGCATTAATTTACTGACAGGTAAACTCCGAAAGGATGGATATCCTGGTTTTAGTGCCAGCGGAACTATAATTTATTCGTGCCACCCGGTAACAAAAACAGTATTTGAAGGTTTTACTATTCCCTATTTTGAGGAAGCAAAAAAAATGGTACTTCGCGCTGCAGGCCTGGTACCTGGTTTGCGCCTAATGGGTTGGGATGTGGCAATAAGCGAAAGTGGTCCTGTTATAGTTGAGGGAAATTCTGATTACAACATGGTTGGAAACGATTTATCAGAAGGTGGATTTTTAACGAATGCTACATTCAGAAAAATGCTTGCCGAAGCCAGCCTGTTGCGAAAAACTCACTCTTCGGGATGAGGGATCAGTTACCTGCACTTTAATAACCGGTGCCTCAGGAGGCATTGGGCATGACCTTGCCATGCTTGCGGCTGCTGACAACAAAAACCTTATACTGGTGGCACGTTCCAAAGATAAACTGAACGCGCTGGCAGAAAGTATCAATCAGAAATATCAATTAAAAGCTTTAGCCATTGCTGCTGACCTTTCGGAGGAAGAAGGCGTTCAGAAACTGATTTCGGAAATTTCGGCGCAGGGCAAAACTATTGATTCCCTGATCAACAATGCCGGTTTCGGCGATTTTGGCGATTTTGCCAAAGGTGATATCGGTAAAAATATGGAAATGATCCGCTTGAATATCAGTGCACTTACACAATTGACTCATTTTGCTTTGCAGGGAATGTTAAATGCCGGTAATGGACGAATAATGAATGTTGCATCAACCGCAGCGTTTATGCCCGGTCCGTGTATGGCTGTTTATTATGCCGGCAAGGCGTATGTTTTATCCTTCCCCGAGGCGCTTACCCGCGAACTTAAAGGAAGCGGAATTACGATTACAACCCTGTGTCCGGGCCCTACTGATACAGATTTTGCTTCGGCTGCAGGACTTGGAAAATCGCTGATGCATCGTATGTTGCCTCCTTCTACATCAATGGAAGTTGCCAAGGCCGGGTATAAAGCCATGTTAAAGGGCAAAACCATTGAAACACCAGGATTTATGAATAAGTTAAGTATACTGGTTCCTCGTATTACACCACGGAGCATAGTCAGGAATATGATTTACAGAATTCATAAAAATCACTAAAGGCATACCCTGTAACTGCTTGCCCTACGGAAAGAAAAAGTGCTTCGTAACGCGGATTCATTCCATCCATCACAACTTTTCTATTCTGGCTTTTTGTTTCCTGTAATTTTTAATCACTGCCTTCTACACCGGAAGTGTTTTAAATGCCTGTATGATTAATCATTCCTTATTCTTAAATCTGCAACTTTTTGGAAAATGAAATAAAGAATATATTTGTAAAAATTTGAGCAGCATGTCCGAGTTAAAGGCTTCTTACGAAACAATGCTTCTTGAGAAGCTTAAACACGACGATCAGTCTGCATTTACAATTATTTTTACAAAATATTACCAGGACCTGGTTCAGTTTTCATACAACTATACCCGTAACCAGGATGCTTCGGAAGAAATTGTCGAGGAAGTTTTCCTGACACTTTGGGAAAATCGTAAATTTTTGGTGATACACTCTTCGCTGAAATCATTCTTGTTAAAAACAGTTCAAAACCGCAGCATTGATAATTTGCGTCATGCAACTATAACTCATAAATATGCTTCTTTAGTCCTTGAGCACCCGCTTCTGTCAGAAAACGATACTGAAAATTATATTCTGCATTCTGAATTGGAAGCAAATTTTAAACACGCACTGGACAAAATACCCGCTCAATTTGCCGAAGCTTTCAGGATGAGCCGGATCGAATCCCTTAATTACAAGGAAATTGCACAGAAACTGAATGTATCAGTCCGTACTGTTGAAGTGCGGGTTAGCAAAGCATTGAGTTTATTAAAGGAAGAATTAAAAGATTTTCTTATGATAGGCCTGTTAATATACCTGCTATTTCATTAAAACACTGTAGCTGTTTATGCTATTCCGGGATGCGATTTATTTACCGGTTTGTAAAAAAAACATCATTTTCCATTGTGGATTTCATCTTTTAAAACGTCGTTATGATGAATGAGAAAAATATGAATAAACCTAACGCTGATTCAGTAGAATATTTAATAGCAAAATACTTCGGAGGCATTGCATCGGAGGATGAGATCCTTATGCTTGAATCGTGGATTAGCGTCTCGGATGAGAATCTGAAATATTTCAGACAAGTTAAAAATATCTGGGAAACTTCTAATGAATTACCTGTTTCAACAGATAAAGCTTTAAAGAGGGTATTGAAAAAAATAAACAGCGGAAAACAACGACTAACGTATTGGCAGATTTTGCAGCGAATTGCAGCTGTATTGTTTATCCCGTTGCTTATCTCTATGCTCTGGCTTACGGTTGGAAAGAATTTTAATAATGTACCTTCAACAGTAACTTACAACAAGGTAGTAGCTGCATTTGGCACTTTTTCATTAATTGAACTTCCTGACGGATCAAAAGTCTGGCTGAATTCAGGGGCAAGTTTACGATACCCTGAGAAATTTAATAATGATACCCGCACTGTAGACCTGGTTGGTGAAGCTTATTTCGAAGTTCATTCGGATAAAACTATGCCTTTCTTTGTCAATACCCCGTATTTTACAGTAAAAGCTACCGGAACCAAATTCAATGTACGGGCCGAGAAAAATTTCCTCACCCCATCTGTTACTTTGATTGAAGGAAAGGTTGCTGTGCAAAAACCGGTTTCAGGCAAACAAGATGATGTTATTGCTATGCTGCAGCCTGGTCAGCATATGACTTACGATACATTAAACAGCCAGGTTACTATACAAACTGAAGATACCTACAAGCATTTCGCCTGGAAAGATGGTAAACTGGTTTTCCGCAATGATAATATAAGTGAAGTGGCCCGGCGGATAAGTCTGCAATACAATGTTGATATTGAAATTAAGGGTGATGAAATTAAAAAATATCGCTACAGGGCAACTTTTGAGAATGAACCCTTGGGCGAATTACTGCGACTCCTGAAAATTTCATCCCCGATCGATTATAGCGAGGTTAAGCCTCAAGCTTTGCCTGATGGAACTTTCTCCAGAAGAAGGATCATAATATTTTCCAGAGTTAATTGATATAGAAAAGTCTGACGCCTATGTCCACCGTTGAGTAAGATAAAAAACTGAAGCATTTGAGTATATAAATACATGGTTTTTTCTGTACGAAACAGTGTGTTAATTCAAAGTACTTTTCTTTAATCAGATTAATCAATTGCATTTAAATTGAAGTTATCAATCAATGATAATTTCAGTAAATGAATTCTTATTGCCTTATTCATCCTAAAACTAACCAATATATGAGATTACTTTTACTAACAGGCCTGTTCCTCATTCTCATGGTAGCGCCGGCCCGACTCAATGCACAATCAACAAAAATAACCTTAAACATGGTTAATGTTCCGTTGAACGATGTGCTGAACGAAATTGAAAAAAAGAGCGATTACACATTCTTGGTCAACCAGGAAGTGGTGAATGTTACCCGAAAAGTTGACGCTGTTTTCACAAACACAACTATCAAAGATATTCTTGACCAATTGTTTAAAGGTACAAAAGTCAAGTTTGTTACCAGCGATCACCAGATTATCATTACGCCTGCTAATGGTAAAGGAGGAGATTCTCAACCAAAAAAAGTAACCGGGAAAGTAACTGATGAAAAAACCGGTGAAACGTTAATTGGGGTAACAGTACAGATAAAAGGTACGACTTCAGGTACAACCACATCCGTTGATGGAACTTATGCTATTGATTTACCATCACCGGATGCAATACTGGTATTTTCATACCTGGGCTATGAGCCTAAAGAAATGTCGGCCAGGGATGTACAAGTGTTGAATGTTGCAATGCATCAGATTGCCACTCAACTCGAGAGCGTTGTTGTAACAGCGCTGGGTATTAAGCGTGAGGAAAAAGCCCTGGGTTATGCCGTTCAGAAGGTGGATGGTAAAGGCTTGCAGACTGTCAGACCTGTCGATGTCGGAACTTCACTTACCGGTAAGGTAGCGGGTTTGTCGGTTTTAAACAGTACTGAATTTGGCGAAGCTCCCGAAATGTACATACGTGGTGAAAAACCACTTTTGGTCATTGATGGAGTTCCATATGGAAACATGACTCTTCGTGATGTTCCTTCGGACGATATTGAAAGCCTTAGTGTATTAAAAGGAGCAACCGCCTCTGCCCTCTATGGATATCGTGGTGCCAGCGGTGCTATTATGGTTACTACAAAAAAAGGGAGTGCCAACAAAGGTGTAATGGTAACACTCAACAGCAGTACGATGTTTGCTGCCGGTTACCTGGCTATTCCTGAATCGCAGTCAACATATGGCCGCGAAGTAAATACAGGAACCAACACCGCCGTTAGCAATGGTGATGGTGCCTGGGGTCCGCCCCTGGAAGGACAGGAAGTTAACCAATGGGATCCGATTTCGAGAACCATGAAGTTAATGCCTTATCTTCCTGTCGGAAAGGATAATTTTAACAACTTCCTGGAACCCGGCTATATTTTGAATAATAACCTGAATATCGTGCAGCAAGGCGAATTCGGCAGTTTCCGGGCATCAGCCAGCTGGGTGAAGAACAAAGGACAATATCCCAATTCGATGTTCGATAAATACACCTATACGCTTGGCGGTGACATGAAACTTAAAAAGTTCACCTTATCATCCAGTATTGCTTATAACAAACAATCCTCTCCCAATATCGGATTCAGTGGGTATACAGGCTACGATCCTATGTATTCCATGTTGATCTGGTCATCGCCCGACTGGAATATACTCGACTATAAAAATTACTGGGTTGTACCAAACGAAACCCAGAATAACAGTTATACCGATACCAATAACAATCCTTATTTCGACAGAAATGAAAGGATTCACAGTTTGAACAAAGATATTTTCAATGGTTCGGTCTCATTGAGTTATGATCTTACTACATGGTTAAAAGCGAGTATCCGCTCAGGATTTGATACCTATAGCAACCGGCAGGTAATACGGATTTCAAAAGGATCACTGGTAAGTGCCGGAGCATCTACGGTAATCGAAAACGGAGACCAGGTTTGGGGCGAAAGCAAACTCGGATCATATAATATCGGGCTTGGCAGAGGCTATAGTTTCAATAACGATTTTTTACTTTCAGGTAATAAAACTTTTGACAAAATTACGGTTGATGGTTTTGTGGGTGGAACAATATTTAGCCGCCAGGACGAAGGTACCGATTCAAGAACCCAGGGAGGGCTTTCAATCCCGGGATTTTATTCATTGAAAGCATCTGTATTACCGGCATATGTGGTATCAAGAATATACAAACAGCAGGTAAACAGTTTGTACGGCCGGTTGGCTCTTTCATGGAACAGGCTGGTTTTTGTAGAAGGTACGGTGCGTAACGACTGGAGTTCTACTTTATCCGAATCTACCCGATCCTATCTTTACCCATCTGTATCCGGAAGTTTCGTGGCGTCCGAATTATTACCCGAACTGGAATGGCTGTCGTTGTGGAAACTGCGCGGATCATGGACATCCTCGAAAACTCCGGCAGGAATTTACGAGATAAACCAGGTATTTTCAATTACCAACAACGCATGGGGCAATTTAACTTCAGCATCACTGCCATCAACCATATACGGTACAAATGTGTTTCCGGAATCTTCATCAACCTGGGAGGTTGGTACGGCTGTTAACCTTTATAAGAACAGGGCTTCCGTTGATATTTCCTATTATCATAAACGAATGTATGATTTTTTGGAAGAAGCGGGCATTACTCCGGCAACAGGGTATTACAGCAATTATATTAATACCAAAGAGGAAATTACCCGGAAAGGGATAGAAATCACTCTTAACGGAACACCTATTCAAACGAGCGACTGGCAATGGGATGTTTCAGTAAACTGGTCGAGATTTGCTCGTTATTTCACAAAGTTAGACGAACAATATTCTGTAGACAAACCCTGGATCAAGGTTGGGGAAAGGGCTGATCCATTCGTTATCTATGATTTTCAGCGCGATCCTCAAGGTAATATAATTAACCAGAACGGGGTTCCGCTCTATTCGGCTTATTCTTCAAAGTATGGCAACTCTGATCCTGACTGGATCTGGGGTGTAAATACCTCGCTGAAATACAAGAACTGGAATTTTAATATTTCGGTTGACGGACGTGTAGGCGGACTTGCGCAAACAACCACTGAAATGTACATGTGGCGTTCAGGCTCACATCCCAAATCGGTTACACCCGAACGTTACACCGATGCAACCGGGGGGGCTGCCACCTATATTGCAGAAGGCGTGAAAGTAATATCGGGTTCAGCGACTTACGATACATACGGAAATATAACAAGCGATACCCGGGTATATGCTCCTAACGATGTGCCAGTTGCCTACCAGTCGTACATAAATACTGCGCATGCCGGAACTGCCTGGGGCGGTTCGCCTTCGCCATACGAAACATACAGTACCACCTTTTTGAAAATCAGGGAAATGTCTTTAACCTACGATGTGCCTAAAAGTATCTGCTCTAAGATTAAATCGCAGGGAGTATCGGTATCAGCGGTTGGTCAGAATATGTTTTTGTGGGCAAAGCAATTCAAGTACTCCGACCCGGATGGCGGATACGAAAACTTTAGCGACCCATCCATACGCTATGTTGGTTTTAACTTAAAATTTAATTTTTAACATGTTTTGTAAAAGACTTTTGATTGGTTAACTCATAAGTTCATATAGCCTTACCAACAGACTTTAAAACAAAGACATTTTTAAACAGAACTCAAAATGAAAAATATAAAAATAAAAACTGCATCGGTAAGTTTACTCGTCTTTTTATTGCTTGTAAGCTGCAATAAGTTCGATGAAATCAACACCAATCCGGATGCAACCACAAAGGTTCCGGCCTCAATGGAATGTACCAACATTGTTTTAGGTATGCTCAAACAGGGTGGTGATGCCATGAGTTTCATTTCGGCCAATGCTCTGCCTAAATATGTAGGGTTCACGGTATTGGGTAAAAATAGTTCGCA
>CALCJE010000346.1 GCA_937965665.1 uncultured Bacteroidales bacterium | reverse complement strand
CATGGGTAGTTGCATGGAAAGGAAGTCATGCCTCCATGTGCCCGCAAGGCCCGAAATATGCTGGCATCGGTTTGTATTCCGGTTTCTGCCAGCACCTCGAAAGCCCATAGGTTGCTTTTTTTGATTGAAAATCCAGGAGCGCGGTATTTATCCACTTTATATCCGAGCTGATCTTCGAGTATGCCAATATTCCTCAGGAGGTCCTGCCTGAACTCCTCACGCGTTTGCTGCCATATAAGCTGGTGGCCATAGGAGTGCAGGCCTATTTCGTGACCGGCATCGGCGATGTCTTTCACCATTCCGGGATTCCGTTTTGCAATCCAGCCAATCACGAAAAAGGTAGCCTTTTGCTGATGTGCTTCCAGGAATGAAAGAATATTGTCGGTGTTTTGCCTTACCCTGGGTTCGAAGTTTTTCCATTGAAGTTCACTTTGTGTAGAACGATGTTCCAGGAAATGATACCAGTCTTCGATGTCGAAGGTAAGAATGCGCATGAGTAACGTTTGCAGATAATTGCCAAAGATAGGATTAATATGTATTAAAGGCCGGTGAAATTATTGGAATATGTTAAAATTATAGGTTCAAGGCACTGATACCGCTTCAAAGCGGTTGCTGCGAGCTTTCGAGCTTAGTTTGTTAATTTTTTACCGCCAGCAATATCTGCAGATTATAAGCTTGTAAAATAGCTTCATCCCTCCCGGCAAAAAGGGGAAAGCAATGGCTGATCGAACTCTGATTAACGGGTCCGGAAGCGTAAGCCTGTTATTCTTTTTTGTCGATCAGGGTTGCCACGAACAGGAAAATACCCAGCAACAGGAAGTTATAGGCCGGGTAAAAATAATTCGACCACATATGATTCATCAGGACACCTCCTGCAAAAACGGCGATAATTCCCAGCAGCATCATCACCATAGCGATTGCGCCACTGATCCAGGCCAATAGTTTGAGTTTACTTTTCATAGGTGTAAGAGTTTGAATGTAAATATATAAAATGTTTTTAAAGTTTGATGTTGAAGGTTGATAAAATGGTCTGAAGGGTGAATAACATTTTTACCCGGCATCCCAGGCCAGGTAACACTGATGTTTTATTCGGTAATTACAAGGCTGCTGATGTATTCAATAAAGGTAACAGGCCTGCGAAATACCATCACTTTAGCAATAATGTGTGTATGTGTTATTTCAATCCCCCTGTAGTCCCCCTTTGTAAAGGGGGACAGGCTTTCGGTAATACCTTTATGGTGCCTGTATATAAAGTGGTACCAGCGAAATATCATTCCTTTAGTAATAATGCCGATATCTGTTATTTCAATCCCCCTGTAGTCCCCCTTTATAAAGGGGGACAGTCTTTCAGCAATACCTTTATGGTGCCTTTATGTAAAGTGGTACCAGCGAAATATCATTCCTTTAGTAATAATGCTGGTATCTGTTATTTCAATCCCCCTGTGGTCCCCCTTTTCAAAGGGGGACAGGGTTTCGGCAATACCTTTATGGTGCCTGTATTACAAATTGTTAAGGATAAATGGCTCCATTTAGTAAAGCTGCCTGTTGTCTTTTTTTCCTCGTCTGCTGTCCCCCTTTTTCTTCAAAAGGGGGACTACAGGGGGATTCCTTAAAATTTTGCTCTGAATTTAAAACCGTTTTCCAGGCTTAAGCCCCGGCAGCTAATTTGTTTTCGCCTACCTTGTTGCTTGCAGTTTGCACCACGGTAACCGGCTTTCTTCTGCGTTTCAGTATGATGCGCGGAATGGCAACCATCATTATGGCCAGTCCGAAATACAGGATCAGCAGCCTGGTTTTACCTATGCCGGAGAGCGTGAATGCCAGGATTATAAACAATACATTCGCTGCAGCGATATAGAAGGTTGCTTTCAGGTGGCTTAATCCCAGGTCGAGAAGCATATGATGAATATGTCTTTTATCGGGACTGAACGGGCTCTTCCTGTCGAGGATACGCAGGGTAAACACTCGCAGCGTGTCGAAGATCGGGATGAATAATATGCCGATAGAAATGGCTGCCACCGAACTCAGGTATGCGCTGCCCGGGGTGAAAAACACCTTGTTGAAACGGATGGCGAGTGCGGTCATCAGGAAACCCAGGATCAGTGAACCGGTATCGCCCATAAAAAGCTTGTTCTTTTTACCCCATACATTATAGTAGAAGTAAGGAATGAGTGTGCCAATGATGATGGCGCAGAGAATGGAATATTCCTTTTCGCCCGAAATGAAAAAGTTAAAACCGAATGTGAAAGCAGCAATGATGGAGATAGCCGCAGCCAGGCCATCGATACCATCAATCAGGTTAAAAGCATTGATCAATGCCACACCAACAAAAACTGTGAGCAGCAGGCTTGCTATGTACGGAATTTCCTGTATTCCGAGCAATCCCTGCATATTGCTGATGCGTTGTTCGCCTATAATGCACAACACGAGCATGGCCAGTATTTGCCCGCTGAGTTTTTTCTTCCAGCTGATGCCCAGCAGGTCGTCCTTCATACCGATAAAAAACAGTATGGTTACCCCGGCGATAATACTGGGTAATGCCGGCATTACTGTACTCTCGTTCAGGAAACTGAAACCTGAGATGTTAATGGTTGAAAGGGAAACCACCAGTATAGTGGCAAATAAAGCCAGTCCACCCATGGTTGGAATATCCTGAGTATGCGAGGTGCGGAAGTTTGGTGCTGAAGTAAGCGATTTAGCTTTTGATATTCGGACGATAATCGGGATGGAATAGGCACTTAGCAGTTGAGCCGCAATGAATGCCAGGAAAATCCTGCTTTCGGGCTGCATAAACTCAACAAAAAAATCTTTAAGGGAAGTGAGTATAGTTACCAGCATAAAAGCCCTGTTTAGATAATGAATGAATTGGTCTATAGGTTATATATTAATAGCTTACGGTAAACAAATGTAACTCTTTTTGTGCTCTTTTTAACATTAAAATTTCATTTGTTAAAAAAAATATCTGCTCTCTTTTGCCTGGTAGTTCTGAAGCCTTTTATTTGCGGTAAAAGCAGATTCGAGATTATTAGTTGAGAAAGATAATTTCTGGCTAATTAATGATTGTTTAACCTAACAGGTGCGGCAACTCCTGGTTTGCAGATTTTGAAACAGGAGTTTGTGAATTTAAATTAAAACTTGTAGGTTTGTTGAAAAGAAATTTCTGATGCAAAATGATTTGAAACGCCTGATTGCGTTGCTCGGCTCGAAAAAAGCCACCCCTTTTGTGGATATAGCCTTGTTTATAATTATCACCTTCGCCGTGCATAAGCTATGGTGGCATTATTCGGCCTTTATTTATTCGGTGCCAGCGTTTCTGCAAATGTCCGGCTGGCTGGCACGCGAAGTGTACCTGGTAAGCGCCTGGATCAATATGCATATTCTGGGGATGGATATCAGGCTGGCTGAAGGCAACACCATGATTTTCCTGAAAAATAATTACTCCATCTTTATCAACGAAAGTTGTTCGGGATTCAAGCAGATGTTCCAGATCCTGGTCTTGTTTCTCCTTTTCCCCGGACCGTGGAAACATAAGGCCTGGTATATACCGGCATGTATTGTCGCCATGTTTTTTGTGAATGTGATCAGGGTTATCGGTTTATCCTATGCCATGATCTGGAGCCCGCAGCACTGGGATTTTATCCACCTGTGGATCATGCGCCCGTTTTATTATGTAGCCATTTTTGGCATGTGGGTGGTTTGGGTTGAGAAGTTCCGGAGTTTGGGAGGGAAGAGGAGAGTGAATAATCCTGCCTGCTGACGCAGTCAGGCAGGGAATAACGAATAACCCTGCCTGC
>CALCJE010000345.1 GCA_937965665.1 uncultured Bacteroidales bacterium | reverse complement strand
TCAACCAGGCCTTTCATATCGTCGCTCATCCGCATAACCCCGTTGGGGCATGCATTAATGGCTTTCATAACTTTATCCAGCGAAGCGGCATCAATAACACTATTGGGGGTTGATGTTGCCGAGATTGTAAATTTCAAATCGGGTTCAGTTGCCGAAAGTTCGCTGCGGTACATTTTTTCGTATTCGGCTACACATTTTATCAGGTCGTCAGCCTTCGACGGGGGAACTGTAACCAGTGCAAATGATTCACGCGGAATGGCATTACGCAGGCTGCCTCCTTCAATAGAAGCCAGACGTAAACCATGTTCAACAACGGCATGCTGAAGGAAACGGTTCATCAGTTTGTTGCTGTTGCCACGTTGTAAAATGATTTCCAGCCCCGAATGGCCACCTTTTAAACCTGTAATTGCCAGTTTAAATGAAGCCACACCCTGGGTTACCGGTTCTTCAGTGTAAGCGAAAGTTGCATTGGCGTTAGTTCCGCCGGCACAACCAACATAAAGTTCGCCTTCGTCTTCCGAATCGAGGTTAAGCAGCATATCGCCTTGCAGTGGGCCTGGTTTCAGTCCGAAAGCGCCGGTCATACCGGTTTCTTCGTCGCAGGTAAACAAAGCTTCAACCGGACCATGTACCAGGTCTTTTGCTTCAAGCACCGCCATTGCAGCCGCTACTCCCATACCATTGTCGGCACCCAGGGTAGTACCATTGGCAGTAACCCATTCACCATCAATATAAGCCTCAATCGGGTCCTGGGCAAAATCATGTACTTTATCGCTGTTTTTCTGGGGAACCATGTCCAGGTGGGTTTGCAACACAATGCCTTTGCGGTTTTCCATGCCTGGAGTAGCTGGTTTTCGGATAATGATATTTCCTACTTCGTCCTTGATGGTCTCGAGACCGAGATTTTTACCAAAATCGCACATGAATTGCTGAATGCGGTCTTCATGGTTCGACGGACGCGGAATTTGTGTGAGGCTGTGAAAATTTTTCCACACAGCTGTGGGTTCCAGTTTAAAGATGTCTGAGTTCATTGTAATATTTGGTTGAAGTTTTGTGTTAATATTTTGCCAGTTAATTGTAAATCAGTGGTATAAAAATAAGGCTTAACAATTGTGCCCGGCGTTTAGCTGCCAGGTTTTACCTTGCTGTTTTAGGCTGCACTTATTAAGTTTTAACCTGCCAAAAGTAATGAAAAAACGATGTTCAGATTACTTGTCAGGATGTGATATGTTAAAACTTGTGAAATTCTATAACCCGAGATGAACCACCTTTTTGGTTTCGAAAAAAGCTTCCGAAAAATAACTGCTCAGGTTGTAAACATGGCACCTGTTTCTGAACGGCGCAAGTTCTGCTTCAAGATCGCCTCCTTTCAGGTAAAGTATCCCGTTTTTTAAGGAATGACGACTGTCTTTTTTGATATTGTTTTCAATCCACTTCACAAATTCCGGCAGGGTGGTAACGGCACGGCTCACAACAAAATCGAACTTCTGTTTTACATCCTCAGCTCTTGATTGTATGGCTTTTACATTTGTAATACCTGCAGCTTTTGCAACCTCATTTACCACTTTAATTTTCTTTCCGATTGAATCTACCAGCAGGAATTCAGTTTCCGGAAACATGATGGCCAGCGGAATTCCGGGAAATCCTCCTCCTGTACCTACATCCATAACCTGCGAGCCAGGCAGAAACTGCTGTACACAGGCTATCCCGAGCGAATGAAGCACATGGTGCTCATAAAAATGCTCCATGTCTTTTCGGGAAATAACGTTAATCTGGCTGTTCCACTCAAGGTAAAGGCTTTGGAGCTGGGTAAATTTCGCGGTCTGTTCAGCAGTGAGTATCGGGAAATATTTTTGGATAAGTTCCATAATTGAATTTTCATTTACCAGACGCAAAAGTAGGATTCTTAATCCAAATCATCAGGGAATTCGTGATTAAAAAAAATCTACAGGAAATATGAAAAATGACTTCAATGATTTGCACTTCAATTGTTAATATTTAAGAACGAACTTTTTATGTTGAACTTCATTCTTAAAAATATCGATGCAATTCCGGTAATGATTGTGGTTTGCGTGTGCTGAAGTATAATTTTCGAATTTGCATCTTTAAACGTTTTATTGCCCTATTTTTTTCACCTTTGTACAATGATTAGCAATATTCCTTTAATCACTGTTCTTGGGCCAACTGCGGTTGGAAAAACTTCTTTTGGTGTGCGCCTGGCACTGGCGTTAGATGCTGAGATTATCAGCGCCGATTCGCGGCAGGTATTTAAAGGTATGGATATAGGCACCGGAAAGGACATTGCCGATTATCAGGTAGGTGATAAAATTGTTCCGCACCACCTGATCGATATTGCTGAGCCCGGTACTGAATATAATGTTTACAGGTTTAAACACGATTTTCTGGAAGCCTGGCATGCGATACAATCCAGGAATAAACTTCCCGTTCTTTGTGGCGGAACCGGCATGTATCTTGAGTCCGTATTACTGGACTATGACTTGGTTGAAGTTCCCGAAAATCAGACGCTGAGGGAAAAACTCGCCGGCTTGCCAGATGAGCAACTGATCCGGATGATTTCTAATACCCGACAGTTGCATAATACCACCGATATATCCGATCGGGAACGACTAACCCGGGCCCTTGAGATTGAGCTTTTTAAACAGGAACACCCTAACCTGAATAAGTTGACTGATTTTAGAACTACTCCTGTAATTGGCATCCGGTTCGATCGTGAAATAATCCGCAACCGGATTACGCAACGCCTTTACCAGCGCCTCGAAGAAGGAATGATTGACGAAGTAAGGCAACTGATGGGAAACGGCGTGAGCGCTGACCGACTGCTTTTTTATGGCCTGGAATACAAATATATTACCATGTATCTTACGGGTGAATTATCATACAGCCAGATGGTTAGTTTGCTGAATACAGCTATTCATCAGTTTGCCAAGCGGCAAATGACCTGGTTCAGGCGAATGGAGAAAAAGGGCGTCAGAATTTTCTGGCTTGAAGGTGAAAATGGGTTGGAAGTAAATATTAAAAAGGCATTATTGTACATTAAAAAATTTGAAACATAATTATTTGAGATAGCAAATGATTTTATTTTTGAATTTTTAAACATTTTGCATTCATGGTTGTTCAAGTATTGTCTAATGATTTAATAAAATAGTTAAACATAAATTGAAATTTCATTCCCATGATACGTAAACCACTGTTTCTTGCTTTTTTACTTCTGGTAACCGTGAGCTTGTATGCTCAAAACGGTTCAATTAAAGGCCGGGTGTATAATGTAAAAAATAATGATCCGATTCCTTTTACAAACCTTATTATAAGTGGTACCAATATCGGTGCTACCAGCGACATCGACGGGAATTTCTCTTTTACCGGTTTGAAGCCCGGTTACATAAAGCTTGAAGCCAGTTCAATCGGATTCGAAAAGTTAATGACGGAGGAAATTCTGATCACAAACGCCAAAACAGCGTCGATTGATATTGCCATGAAAGAAGTAGGTGTGCAGATTACCGGTGTCGAAATTACTGCGGCTACTTTTAAACGGGTCGAAGAAAGCCCGGTTTCACTGAAGTCCCTGGGCATTGCGCAAATCGAGAAAAGCCCGGGCTCCAACCGGGATATTTCAAAAGTAATTCAATCGCTGCCTGGTGTTTCTTCATCCGTTTCGTTTCGTAGCGACATCATTGTGCGGGGAGGAGGACCATCCGAGAACCGGTTTTTGCTCGATGGTATTGAAATCCCAAACCTGAACCATTTTGCAACACAAGGCGCTTCAGGCGGTCCGGTGGGGATTATAAATACTGACTTTCTCCGCGATGTTGATTTTTACTCGGGAGCTTTTCCGGCCAGCCGCGGCAATTCGCTGAGTTCAGTGATTGACATGAAACTAATAGACGGAAATCCTGATCGCATGATTTATCGTGCAACCCTTGGTGCCAGCGAAACGGCTTTAAGCGTTAATGGTCCGCTGGGTGATAAAACCAACCTGCTTTTTTCAATCCGCAGGTCGTATCTGCAGTTTTTATTCAGCGCTATTGGGCTGCCGTTCCTGCCTACTTTCAATGATTATACCCTGAAATTAAAGACCAAATTTAACATTCACAATGAGCTTACCATCATCAGCATTGGTGCGCTTGATAAAAATGTGCTCAATATGGGTATTAAAAATCCAACTGAAGAGCAGCAGTATATTCTAGACTACCTTCCCACAAATAACCAGTGGAATTATGCCATAGGCGCCAATTACCGTCACTACCGCGAAAATTCATACAGCACACTTATTGTTAGTCGTAATATGCTTTATAATGAGGCTGTTAAGTATTTGAATAACGACGAAAGCAGTGCGGATAACAAAACGATTGACTATTCATCCTACGAAACTGAGAACAAATTGAGGTACGAAGAAGTTTTGCGCCAAAACGGGTATAAATTTACATACGGTGCTGGTGCAGAGTATGCTAAGTATCAGAATACTACTTTTCAGAAAGTGTTTATTCCGGCTGGTGAAGATACAGTTACAGAAATAAATTATACTTCAAACCTCGATTTTTTTAAATGGAGTTTATTCGGGCAGGTTAGTAAAAGTTACCTTAACGACAAATTATCGCTGTCTCTGGGGCTGCGTTCCGATGCCAATAGCTACTCCTCGCAAATGTCGAACCTTTTAAAACAGATTTCACCCCGTTTTTCGGCATCCTATTCGCTCACAACCAAACTGGCTGTTAATTTTAATACCGGGCGTTACTACCAGTTGCCTGCATATACCACCATGGGTTACAGGCTTCCGGAAGGAGAATTGTTGAACAAAACGCTTGGTCTGCGCTACATACAGGCCGATCATGTAGTGGCAGGTTTTGATTACCGCCGGAATGACAAATCGAAGCTAACGCTGGAAGGATTCTATAAATTCTACAATTATTATCCTTTCTCTTTACGCGATTCGGTTTCGTTAGCCAGCAAGGGTGCTGATTTTGGTGTTGCCGGCGATGAGGGTGTAACACCTACTTCGAAGGGCAAAGCCTGGGGCGCAGAATTATACTATCGGGATAAACTGAGCAAAATGCTGGATGTAACCCTCTCGTATACCTGGGTACGTTCATCGTTTGAAGACAAGAGAGGCGATTTTATACCCTCTGCCTGGGACAACCGCCACATATTGAATGTAACTGCACTTGCCACGCTTAAAAGAAACTGGGATATCGGGATCAAATGGCGATTTGTTGGTGGAGCTCCTTATACACCTTACGATGAGAATAAATCATCGCTCATCGAAGCCTGGGATGCCAAAGGTCAGGGTTACCTCGATTATAATCTATATAACACCAACAGGTTAGGCAATTTCCAGCAGCTCGACCTGCGGGTTGATAAAGAGTACTACTTTAAAAAGTGGTCGCTGAATGTTTATCTCGATATCCAGAACCTGTATAACTTCAAGGCAGAACAACCTTCAGAACTTGTTCAGCAAAAAGATGCATCAGGGAATCCTTTGATCGATCCACAGGATCCAAAACGATATTTGCTTAAATACCTGCCCAGCGAATCAGGTACTGTATTGCCGACCTTAGGGATAATTGTGGAGATTTAACCAGGATTTTTGATTTGTACAGAGAATCAGGTTCCCGTAACTTAGTTCTATGATTTAAACATCCTGTGCTTTGTCCGTAAGCATAGGCACAAACCTGAAAGTTCCGTGTGTTTCGGTTTTAATTTCGGTTTCCGAAATTTTCAAAATACGGGTCATAATTTGCGAATCTCCTTTGCCTACGGGGGCAACCAGAATGCCTCCGGGGGCAAGTTGGTTTACAAGTGCTTCGGGGATATAAGGAGCAGCTGCAGTAATCAGTATCCTGTCGAATGGTGCATGTGCCGGAAGCCCGGCATAACCGTCGCCATAAAATAACCGGATGCGGTAATTCAGAGGTGGGTCCAGTGTTTTTAAAGTGTCGTAAAGCAGTTTTTGCCGTTCGATGGTATAAACCCGGGCTCCCATTTCGGCCAGTATGCTGGCCTGGTATCCCGAACCTGTTCCCACCTCAAGTACGCGCATGCCTTTTTCGACTTTTAACAGTTCGCTTTGAAATGCTACAGTATATGGCTGTGAGATGGTTTGGCCGGATCCGATAGGAAACGCTTTGTCCTCGTAAGCAAACTCAAGGAATGACGAATCGAAAAAATAATGCCTCGGGATGGTATTCATGGCGTTCAATACATTTTCGTCAGCAATGCCTTTGCTGCGGAGCAGATCAATAAGTTTTTTGCGTAATCCTTTGTGCCTGAATGTATCAGAGCGCTTTGTCAATGCCATAAGTTGTCCGGAGTTTCAATCTGCGAATGTAAGTAACTCCTGGCTGTAATAAAAATCTGCATTTGAAAAAAAATGTCCTCTCATAAAATAATTATTGACATTTTGAAGCAGAAACCAAAAACATTTATATATTTGCAGAGTTTTAATACAATCCACTCTGAATTTTCCTGATTTTTCCCGGTAATTATTCTAAAGCACCATCTTCAGGTTCTCACATGAAATAGGCATGATTGGAATAAATCACCATCCAAAGATGATTTTATGATCGATCCGGCGTATTCCAGCTGACCTTTAAAAATCAAATTAATTACAGATGAAAGTATAATTTTAATTCATACGATTTAAACTCCCCATTTATTCGTCCAATCAACCCAATTCGCATGTACGATAAAAGCGAACTCGAAAGTAAGCTGCTAAATGAATTGCGTGAAATCGCAAAGCAGTTCAACATCCACAAAAGTGACCTGATGAAAAAACAGGACCTCGTTTACCAGATCCTTGATCAACAGGCTGCCAATCCTACTCCCGACATACTGGAAGCTGAAAAAAAAGCCCGTGTTTTTGCACCCAAAGGGCACCGCCAGCGTATCCCAGTTGATAAACTCAAGGAAAACAGGAAAGTGGAGCCTAAAGCTTCAACAGAAGCAAAAGAAACACCCGCTAAAGCAATGAGGGCACCTGAAGCAGAAATGCCAGTTAAAAAAGAGGAAATTGCCCCTGTGCCCGAAATCACCGAAATTCCAAAACCCGCCTTCCGCGAGCCTGCACCTAATCAAAAAATTACTCATTTTGAGCAACGGCGCAGCTTCAACCGCGAGGACAAACCCGACGATGGAATTCCATCCGAAAAATCATTCGAAAGACCTGAATCAACCAATGTTCCGGCCTGGGAAATGCAGGAATTTCATGAGCGCCGTCACCGCGGTCGCCGTCCACAGCCCAGTGAAGATACAACTGATGGCACCGCAGGAAATGAAGAACTTCCCATTAATCTGACCAACGACAGGCAAAACAGGAATACCGACTGGAAACCTTCGCCCAAAAAGGTTAAACGCAAGGAACCCGATCCTAACCTGATAGTAGAAGAACCAGCTATTATTGATGAATTTATTCCATCCTTCGATTTTAAAGAACCTGATGTTGAAGTTCTTACCCTTCACCAGGTGATACAAGAGGAAGAAGTGGAACCTGCCCCAATTCCGGATGGCAATATTCAGGTAGAACAATCCCGCCCCAACGATATTGCCCGGGATATGCAGCGCTACAGCCGCACTGATCGTGGCGAAAGAAATGATCGTAACGACAGGCCGGAACGTCGGCCCCAGCAGCAACCCCAACCACAGCGTGAAGATTATTCGTGGGAATTCGAAGGAATTGTTTCCTGCGAAGGTGTACTCGAAATGATGCCCGATGGTTATGGCTTCCTTCGTTCGTCCGATTATAACTACCTGAGTTCGCCTGATGATGTATATGTATCGCAATCGCAGATAAAGCTTTTCGGGCTTAAAACCGGCGATACCGTGAAAGGCACAATACGCCCGCCAAAAGAAGGCGAGAAGTATTTCCCCTTAGTGAAAGTTGAAAATATTAACGGGAAACTGCCCGAAGAAATCCGCGACCGCATCCCCTTCGATTACCTTACACCACTTTTCCCTGAAAAGAAATTTAAGCTTACCGGTCACCCGGGCTCAAGCCTGAGTACCCGGATCATTGACCTGTTCAGCCCAATTGGTAAAGGTCAGCGCGGACTTATTGTGGCCCAGCCCAAAACCGGAAAAACGGTATTGCTCAAGGAAATAGCCAATGCCATAGCGTACAATCATCCCGAAGCTTACCTGATTGTGCTGCTTATTGATGAGCGCCCCGAGGAAGTTACTGATATGGCCCGCAATGTAAAAGCCGAAGTTATTTCATCAACTTTCGATGAGCCTGCCGATCGCCATGTACGGATCGCAAACCTTGTGCTCGAAAAAGCAAAACGGCTTACCGAATGCGGACACGATGTGGTTATCCTGCTCGATTCAATTACCAGGCTGGCCCGCGCATACAATACAGTGGCTCCTGCCTCAGGTAAGGTTTTGTCGGGAGGCGTTGAAGCAAATGCACTTCAAAAGCCCAAACGATTCTTCGGTGCTGCCCGCCAGATTGAAAACGGAGGTTCACTCACCATTATTGCCACGGCACTTACCGAAACAGGTTCGCGTATGGACGAGGTGATTTTTGAGGAATTTAAAGGAACCGGAAATATGGAGCTTCAGCTTGATCGCAAACTTTCGAATAAGCGGATTTTCCCAGCTGTTGATATTGTTGCATCCAGTACCCGGCGCGACGACCTGCTGCTCGAAAAAGATGTACTTCAGCGTTTATGGGTGCTGCGTAACCACCTTGCAGATATGAACCCGATTGAAGCTATGGATTTCCTGAAGGATAAAATGAAATTTACCCAAACCAACGAAGAATTCCTGATTTCGATGAACGGATAACCCGATTATCACTGATCAGAAATTACATGAAAAAGGCCGGCAATTTACCGGCCTTTTTCATGTTTGAATAACAGCTTACTTTTTTTGCTCAGTTGGTCTGCCGTGGCTGTTGTGCATTTTTTCCATGAGCATTTTTTGAAATTCGCGCTCCGAATCGTACAGTTTCAGGATTTTAACTGCCGGCAGAACGGCTTTGAATTTGCCATGGTATTCCTTGCGGAGATCCAGAAATTTTTGAGCTTCTATGATCTGGTTGTCCAGAATTTGTTCTGCTTCCTTTTGTGAAAGTTTATCCAGGTCATCTTTATGCATATATCCTGAATCTCTGAATGATTTCTTCAATGCCTGGCGTTTGGCATCATATTCATTGTAAACAGGCCAGAAGGCTTTAGCTTCATCGGGGGTAAGATTCAGTTGCTGTGTAATAAACGCTACACGCTGCGCTTCCATTTTTTCGCGGTTTGCACCTTGATGTCCGTCCTTATTTTTGTTTTGCTGCGCCCAGGCAGGATTACTTAGTATCGATATTGCCATTAAGAGGCAAATACCCACAGCAATTGTTTTTGAGTGATAAGTTTTCATGGTTTGATTATTAGTATTCATTCAAAAGTTCTGATTCCATTTCATGTTCTTTGATATAGGCAGAAATTTCTTCAGCAGTAGGCTCATTCTGATTGTTTAAGGAAATTTCTGAGTAATTCAATTCTTTTCCTTCGATGGCTGCATCAATTTCATGACTGTCGGCAAAAACAGCTTCTGTTGCATACGACGGATCATAGGCCATATTGAGTTGGGTCCACTCATCGATTACAGGTATGGTAGTGGCTTCCCGCTCAGGAATCCCGAATAGCAGCAACACGGCAACTACAATTGTGGATAATAAAGGAGCCCAGACTATGGGTTTTCGGAAGCCGGGGATCATACTTCCTGTGAATGAATGCCTGGTGCTTGTATTAATCCTGTCGGAAATTTTGTTCCCCAGTGTATCAAAATACCCTGCAGGAACTTTAAATCCCTGAGCCTCCTTTTTGAGGGCTTCAAGAAATACCGGAATTTTTTCGGTATCATCTGCTTGGCCGGGTATGTTGTTTCTCAGGTTCATGTTATATTTGACGTTAACAATTTGTATAGGTTTAATTTGCTGTTACAGAATCTTCAATTTTTTTTACAGCGAAATGATACGAAGCTTTAAGTGCGCCCACTGAAGTTGAAAGTATTTCCGACATTTCTTCATAGCTGAGTTCAT
This sequence comes from uncultured Bacteroidales bacterium, assembly GCA_937965665.1. Taxonomy (GTDB): domain Bacteria; phylum Bacteroidota; class Bacteroidia; order Bacteroidales; family UBA4417; genus UBA4417. The sequence goes on along the minus strand of CALCJE010000345.1, from coordinate 489 downwards.
CGTAGTACCTCATGTTAAAAACCAGCTGTTGCTTTTTGGGAAGCTTAATAATGGCTTCTGTAAGCCTTCTTTGTATCTCCGTTCCATCAAAGTAGTTATCATCGTGCAATGATTTAATCATCATGGCTTCTGGCGATGTTAATGATAAATAAGAGCGGAGCTGTTTGTTTTTCAGGAAGCTGAGCGCCTCATTCACTGCAATGCGGTACAACCAGGTGAATAGTTTTGAGTCTTCACGAAACGAGCCCAGGTTATTCCACACTTTGATGAATATATTCTGAACTACATCGTCGGCATCATCATGGTCAATAACCATTCGCCTGACGAAAAAGTAAATTTTCTCCCGGTACTTCTTCACTAATAAATTAAAAGCGTAATGCGATCTGTTTGCATCGCGGTACATTTCAATCAGTTCAATGTCAGTGTATTCCGGCATTATTAGTGTTTGAAGTGAAGAAAGTTTGTTGAATTGAATAGATCGGAAGAGCG
>CALCJE010000344.1 GCA_937965665.1 uncultured Bacteroidales bacterium | reverse complement strand
CTTTCGGGCATGGCATGGCTGAATGATTATACCATCATGCGTGCTTTGGTGATGGATTTTGGTGCTGATACCCGGGTACAGAATATCGACGACCAGTTTCTTTTCGGGCCCGGCATCATGGTTAACCCTGTGTATGAATACGGAGCCAGATCGAGGAAAGTGTACTTGCCCGCAAACACCGGCTGGTACGATTTATTTACCGGGAAACATTATAATGGAGGTCAAACTATTGATGCTGCAGCACCATACAGCAGCATCCCGGTATTTTTTCGCGAAGGCGCAATACTGCCCGTAGGCCCCGACATTCAATACACCACCCAAAAACCGGCCGATCCTGTCACATTGTTTGTATGCGAAGGAAAAGATGGCACATTTACCCTTTACGAGGACGAAAATACCAACTACAATTACGAGAAAGGCGCTTATTCGCTAATCCCATTCAGTTTTAATAACACAACTAAAACACTAGTGATAGGTGCGCGAAAGGGTTCATTTGCCGGAATAACCGAAAAAAGAACATTTAACATCGTATTTGTAACGCCAGGGAAACCCGGAAAACTCAAACTTGACAGCACTCCCGACCATGTTATCAACTACGATGGAAGTGAACAAAAAATCAAGCTTTAAAAAAATAGCACTTAAGAACACGATAATTCCTGATTATGAAACAATCACTCATCTTACTCATATTTATTACAATATGCACTGCTGCTTCGGCACAAAGCCTGTTACCCGCGAAGTGGAAATTTAAAACAGGAGATGATCCGGCTTGGTCGGCTCCAACATTTAACGATGCTGGTTGGGGCATCATCACTCCCGGAATCCTTTGGGAAGACCAGGGCTTTCCGGCTTACGACGGTTACGGGTGGTATCGTGCTACTTTCACCATACCTTCAAAATTCAGGAAAGATGCCGAAACCTATGGTGGTTTTTCGTTGCAGCTCGGAAAAATTGATGACGTTGATTTCACCTACTTCAACGGGGAATTGATAGGCAAAACCGGTGAATTACCACCAAACTATGCTACAAAATACGATGTACCCCGGGTTTATAATATTCCTGCATCAAAAATAGCCTGGGATAAACCCAATACTATCGCCGTCAGGGTTTTCGATTTTACAGGCGGAGGCGGTATTTATGGAGATCCCATACAGTTAACTGTGCAGGGACTTGCAGACAAATTCAGTATTGAACCTGTTTTTGCACACGAAGACCGGATTTTTAAAGGCGAAAATACTGTAAATCTGCAGTTAAACCTGAAAAATGAATTCTCAAAACCTTTCAAAGGAAAGTTGCACCTCAGGATAGTTTCCGATTTCAAAAAGGAGGTACTAACCCTGTATAAAGACGTATCAATCAAAAGCCATAAAGCGAACCTCGAAAATTTTACCCTGACTGGTATCGAGCCTGGTTTTTATAAGGCATATGTTTCCTTAAGCAATGAAATGGTTACCAAAAACGTCTCTTTTATGTTTGGCTTTGAGCCTGAAAAGATTGTATCACCGCCCAATCGGCAACCCGATTTTACCAATTACTGGAACCGTGCAAAAAAAGAACTAGCCGCTGTAGAGCCTCAATATAAAGTGAGCAGGATTGATTCCTTATGTACCTCGAGGCGTAATGTATTCCTTGTGGAAATGCGTTCCCTCGGCAATGTGCTGATACGGGGCTGGTATTCGGTGCCTGCCAAACCGGGTAAGTATCCGGCAGTTATGCAGGTACAGGGCTATAGCAGCACGATTATCCCGGCTTATGTCGATTACGGAGATGACCTGATCGGGTTCGGGCTTAACATTCGCGGGCACGGCAACAGCAAGGACGATGTAAACCCCGGATTCCCCGGTTACCTGATGTATTTTCTTAACGACAAGGAATTATATATTTACCGCGGAGCTTACATGGACTGTGTTCGCGCTGTAGATTTTCTTTTTTCACGCCCCGAAGTGGATACCACGCGTGTGGCTGTTGAAGGAGCCAGCCAGGGTGGAGCGCTTACCTTTGCAACAGCAGCACTTAATAATACCCGAATTAAAGCTTGTGCGCCACAAGTTCCTTTTCTTTCTGATTTCGAACACTATTTCCAGGTTGCCAGCTGGCCTGGAAACGAATTCGTAAATTATGTGGAAGTAGAGAAAAAACAAACCTGGGAGCAGGTATATACCACCCTGAGCTATATCGATATTAAAAACCTGGCTTCCTGGATAAAAGCCCCGATGCTTATGGGCGCCGGACTGGTAGATGACGTTTGTCCGCCTCACATTAATTTTGCAGCTTATAACCAGGTAACTACCGAAAAATCCTACATAGTTTACCCGTTGTCAGGCCATGGATTGCCAAATGACTTTTACACAAAAAAAATGGCCTGGATTCGTGCTCAATTCGGAATCAAATAGCCTGCTTCACTAACAAAATTCATAACACAACTAAATCATGAGAATCAAACTACTACTTATTTTACTTGCGGGAATCGGCAGTATGCTGATTATATCCTGCAAAACTTCAGAAACAATGGATCAAAAAGTCGAAAAACTACTTTCACAACTCACCCTTGAGGAAAAAATATCACTCATACACGGAAATACTTATTTTACCACTCCCGCCATTCCCCGCTTGGGAATTCCGGCCCTTCACCTCTCGGATGGACCTTGCGGCGTTCGCGAAGAAAATGATCCTGACAGCTGGAATCCGGCTAACTGGACGAACGACGCTACAGCCTATTTCCCCGCACTTACTTCACTTGCCTCAACCTGGAACCCGGAACTAGCCACCGAATTTGGTTATGCGTACAGCGAAGAGGCCATTGTTCGTGGTAAAGATATTATGCTGGCTCCGGGTCTCAATATACACCGCACTCCGCTCAACGGTCGCAACTGGGAATATTTGAGCGAAGATCCGTTTCTGGCTTCACGTTTTGCAGTGAGCTTTATTAAAGCAGCGCAGTCGAAAGGGATTGCAGTTTGCGCCAAGCATTACGCACTCAATAACCAGGAACAGGACCGGGGAACTATCAACGTGGAAGCTTCCGAAAGGGCTTTACGCGAAATTTACCTCCCGGCTTTCGAAGCTGCAGTTAAAGAAGGCGAAGTGCTGAGTATAATGGGTTCGTACAACCAGTTCAGGGGACAATACGCCTGCCAGAATCCATACCTGTTAAAAGACATTCTTAAGGGTGAATGGGGATTTAAAGGACTTGTGATGACAGATTGGGGCGCTGCTCACAATACGCTGGAATGCGCCAATAGTGGCCTTGACCTTGAAATGTATCCGATTGAAGGGAAAGCAGGCAATTACTATATGGGACAGCCCCTGCTTGATTCAATTAA
>CALCJE010000343.1 GCA_937965665.1 uncultured Bacteroidales bacterium | reverse complement strand
AGCGATCCCAAGAGCCTGCTCGATGGTCTTGCCAAAGTAGCCCTGACTGTAAGCTTTGCAACTGCCATGGACGAAACAGCCGCCACCTGCCAGGTAGTGGCACCGGATCATCATTTCCTGGAATCCTGGAATGATGCCGAACCTAAAAAGGGACTTTACAGCCTTCAGCAACCAACCAGCCGGAATATTTTCGATACCCGCCAGGCTCAGGATAGCCTGCTGAAATGGGCCGGCAATACCACAACTTTTAATGCTTATTTAAAGAATTACTGGCAACAGAATTTTACATCAAAACAGTCGGAATTTGCATCACCTGCTACTTTCTGGAACAACACCCTTCAGCGTGGCGTTTTCGAATTACCTACTAGCGAAATAAAAGTTTCATTTTCAGCACTTCCAGTCGCCGAAGCTGCCGCCAAAGCTGCATCTGTTAAAACAGCGGAATTAGAGATCGCATTTTATGAAACAATTGCATTGGGCAATGGCGTACATACCAATAATCCCTGGATGATGGAAATGCCCGACCCGATTTCTAAGGTCTGCTGGGATAACTTCGCAGCCATTTCGCCCGCCATGGCTGAAAAGGCTGGCATTGTTACCGGCGACATGCTTAAACTGGCCGACGGGCTCGAACTGGTAGCTTTTGTACAACCGGGACAAGCCGAAGGGACTGTTAGCATTGCATACGGATATGGCCGTTCAAAGGCAGGCAAAGTTGCCGAAGGCGTTGGTATCAATGTTTTCCCATTTATGAAAACGGAAGGCGACTGCCGCAAAGCTTATATGGCAGCAGCAGCAATTGCTAAAACCGGCAAAAAATACAATCTTGCTTCCACCCAGACGCATCACTCCATGGAAGGGCGCGCCATTGTGCGCGAAACAACCCTGAAGGAATGGCAGGAAAAGCCCAATGCCGGCAACGAGATGCACGAAGAAGTTGAAAAGAACCACCAGACACTTTATAAAGAGGTTATTTATGAAGGACACCACTGGGGTATGTCGATTGACCTGAATGCATGTACCGGTTGCAGCGCCTGTGTTATTGGCTGCCAGGCCGAAAATAATGTACCGGTGGTTGGTAAAGAACAGGTAGCCATGACCCGTATCATGCACTGGATACGCATGGACCGGTATTATTCTGATGACAAGGCAAATCCATCGGTATATTTCCAACCCGTGATGTGCCAGCACTGTGATAATGCGCCCTGCGAGAATGTTTGCCCGGTATCAGCTACCAACCACAGCCACGAAGGCCTCAACCAGATGGCTTATAACCGCTGTATTGGAACCAAATATTGTATCAACAACTGTCCTTACAAGGTACGTCGCTTTAACTGGTTCCGCTATGCAACCAACGATGCGTTTGATTACAATATGAACAGTGATATGGGCCGCATGGTGCTGAACCCTGATGTTACTGTAAGGGAACGGGGTGTGGTCGAAAAATGCTCATTCTGCGTGCAGCGCATCCAGGAGAAAAAACTCCAGGCCAAACTCGAAAACAGGCCACTTGCCGACGGCGAAATTCAAACTGCATGTATGCAGGCCTGCCCGGCTGGGGCCATTATTTTTGGCGACAGGAACAATACCCAGGCCAAACTTACCGACCTGATTGCCGATCAGCGCAATTACCACCTTATTGAAGAAATTCATACGTTGCCGGCAGTAGGTTACCTAACTAAGGTACGAAACCGGGATGAAGAAACCGCGAAGGCCTGATTTTAACATCGAAACCAATTAAGCACAAAGAATAAAAACTAACACGCAATACCTATAAAATATGTATAAAGCTGAAGTACGAGGTCCGCTGATTCTGGGAAACAAGGATTACCGGCAGATTACCAGCGACATCATTGCGCCTATTGACAATAAGACTCCGGGATGGTGGAAAGTAGCCATGGCCGTGAGTGTAACGCTGGCCGGCATCGGGGTTTTTGCCCTGTATTATACCGTAAGGTATGGTATTGGAACATGGGCAGTTAACAATTCGGTAGCCTGGGGCTGGGAAATCATCAATTTTGTATGGTGGATCGGAATCGGCCATGCCGGTACTGCATTTTCCATATTCCTGCTTATACTGAGGCAGAAATGGCGTACCTCCATCAACCGTGCTGCAGAAGCCATGACTGTATTTGCTGTGGGTTGTGCTGCTATTTTCCCTGCCATACATATGGGCCGGGTATGGTTAGCATTCTTTATATTTCCTTATCCAAACACCCGTGGCCCGCTCTGGGTTAACTTTAATTCACCCCTTTTCTGGGACTTTATTGCCATCAGCGCATATTTGCTGATCTCAGCATCGTTCTGGTACTTCGGAATGGTTCCTGATTTTGCATCCATACGTGACAGTGCTAAATCGAAGCTCAAAAAAGCAATTTACGGATTCCTGGCATTTGGCTGGACAGGATCGACAAAGGAATGGTTGCGTTACGAAGGACTGAGTTATGTTCTTGGTGGAATTGCTGCCGTACTGGTAGTATCCGTACACTCAATTGTATCAACCGACTTTGCTACTTCCGTGATCCCCGGCTGGCATACTACCTTGTTCCCTCCTTACTTTGTGGTAGGTGCAATTTTCTCTGGATTTGCCATGGTAATGACGCTCATGATTGTAATACGCAAGTATTATCACCTCGAAGAATATGTAACGGATTCGCACCTTAATGCAATTGCAAAAATTCTTGTATTCATTTCATTGATTATGGGAACAGCTTATACTACCGAGGTTTTCATGTCGTGGTACAGCGGTAATCCATACGAGATGTTCACTTTCTTCCATAACCGTGTTACCGGCGATTATTCATTTATGTTTTGGGCAATGATCATCTGCAATGCTGTTATTCCACAGGCTATGTGGTCGAAAAAAGTAAGAAGCAACATTGCAGCCTTGTTTATCATTTCGCTCATTATTAACCTGGGTATGTGGTACGAGCGTTTTAATATTGTAGTTACCTCGCTGGCAAAGGATTACCTTCCTTCATCGTGGACAACATACTCACCAACCTGGGTTGAAATCTGCATATACCTTGGCACCATCGGCATATTTACCATAGGCGTACTCTTCTTCTTCCGCTTTGTACCTATGATAGCCATCAGTGAAGTAAAGAGTGTGCTGAAACCAACCGAAATAACGGAAAAACACTAAAATACCGATCAACTATGAGCGCAACACACATTATTGGTGTATTCGACAGTAAACATGATTTGCTGACAGGTATTGAAGGAGCACAAAGTAAAAATTTCGTCATCGATGAAATTTATACCCCATATCCTGTCATGGAAGCTATAGATGCATTGAAAAGGAAATCGCATTTCACCAAGGCCGCATTTCTATATGGCTTTGCGGCAGTAGTAGGCGTTTTGTCCTTTCTTTACTACACTTCGGTGATTGATTGGCCAATCAACTATGGAGGTAAACCTACCAATGCATTTCCTTCATTTATCATTATTACGCTGAGATCGGAAGAGCGTCGTGTAGGGAAAGAGTGTAGATCTCGGTGGTC
>CALCJE010000342.1 GCA_937965665.1 uncultured Bacteroidales bacterium | reverse complement strand
ACGAGTTGCCTAAGTGACTGGAGTTCAGACGTGTGCTCTTCCGATCTTTCAAAGCTTCGGCCACCTATTTCCTCGAAGCATGTGCCAAAGGAACCAATTTTGCTGATGTACTGCCTATTCTTTCGGGTGTGCAGGATACAGCAATGAAAATTACTGTGAGTGATCTGAACAGCATTATGCTGAAAAAATTTCCTGCCGATCAGTCGTCGGAACTTGATTTCCGCATTCGCTCAGTACTTACCATCGATGCAGGTACAGGTTATACTCCGTTGGTATACACCTCAGCTTTAAAATCAGCAACTGTAAGCACTTATGGTTTGCCGCGCCTCAATTTGCTTGAGTCCGGAAAGGATCAGAAAATTGAATCAGCACTTGGTGACGGTAAGTATTATGGTATGGTGAAACTGAATGTTGCAAACCCGTTTAAACTGCAGGATCCTGATGCCAACATCACATACGGTGCTGATGGCGCTAAACTGAAAGTTGACGGCACACCTATAGCAGTACCTTCCGATCCCGGCAGTGGCTGGTATAAACTGAATGCCGACACCAAAGCACTCACTTACTCCATGGCTCCTTACTTTATTGGTTTAATTGGTTCGGCTACACCTAATGGCTGGAACACTCCCGACCAGAAAATGGACTATGATGCACAAACCGGAACCTGGAAAATTACCATTGATCTGATTGATGGTATGATCAAATTCAGGCTTAACGATGCCTGGTCGTGGAACTTAGGCGGAACGCCTGACAAGTTAACTGTTGATGGTTCTGACATGCCAGTAACGGCAGGCAACTACACAATAGTTTTAACTATTACAAATCCTGATTCAAAGAAAGGTGAAGTAGGCGGTTTTTGTAAAATAACTAAAAACTAAACTGCAGGAATCATTTGGTTCACTGTGTTAATAAAGCACAGCTGAATGAATACAGTGAACCATTTGAAATGCATTTTTAGGATAAATTGTAATAAACATTTAAAACTAAAATACATGAAAAGAACCATATATAGATTAATGGCGCTCCTGGTTACAGTGTCAGTATTTTTTGCCGCATGTACCAAGGAAGACCCGGATGTAAAATTAGATCCGAAGCTTTCAACCTCCCAGTTGTCAAATATCACTTCTGACGGAGCTACACTAACTGGTTTTGTTATTGCAGCCGGAAGCGGAGTTGTTGAGAAAGGTATTGTGTACAACACTTCACCAAAACCAACCATTGCCAACAGCAAAGCCGTTTATACCGGCGAAAGCAACGGGGCTACTTTCCCGGTTACCTTAACCGGCCTGAATTATGCCACCAAGTATTATGCTTGCTCATACGCAACCCTCGAAGATGGAAGTACTATTTATGGTGAAGAATTTAACTTTACCACATTGCCGGTAGTTCCAACAGTGAACACAGCTGCTGTTACTGAAATTGCCGGTAAATCAGCTTCCTGCGGAGGTATGGTAATGGTTACAGGTGGCGCTGTTATCGCAAAACAAGGTGTTTGCTGGTCAACAAAACCAAATCCTACCATTGCCGACAGTAAAACTGAAAATGGAAACGCTTCAGGCCCATATGTAAGTGTACTAACTGATTTAAAAGGTAAAACTACTTATTACGTGCGTGCTTATGCTACCAACAGTGCAGGTACAGGTTATGGCCCCGAAGTTATTTTCACTACCCTGGTTGCTGTACCCGACCTTACAACCAACGCAGCAACAAACATTGGTGCCAGTGGTGCTACATCAGGAGGTAAAATTACAGCCGACGGAGGTGCAGCTATCACTGCCAAAGGTGTTTGCTGGAGCACAAGTGCAAACCCAACCATTGCTGACAGCAAAACCAGTAATGGAAGTGGAACATCTGATTTCACCAGCAACATTACCGGATTAAATATCGCTACCACTTACCATGTTCGTTCATATGCTACAAACTCAGCAGGTACAGGCTACGGCCCCGATGTTACCTTTATGACATTCCCGACTGCTATTTACGCGCTGGGAGATGGAACCGAAGCCGGATGGGACAACACCAAAGCTGTTCCGATGAATCAATCATCAACTGCAGGCGTTTATATTGCTGAGTTGAACCTGACAGCTGAAAAGAACCTGAAATTCATATTAACCCTCGGACAGTGGCAACCGCAATGGGGCCAGGCTCCCGGACAACCAGCCGGTACTTTAGGTGCCAACCTGGGTGGCGGCAGCGATCCGGATGCAATTGCAACCCCGACACCGGATGGCAAATACAAAGTTACCGTTGATTTGGGTAAAATGACCTATACCATTGCTCCGGCGATTCCTTTAGAATTATATATGATTGGTGATGGCGTGGGCGATTGGGCCTGGGCAAATACTGACCTGCCAATGATCCCGGTTTATGGGCATCCGAATTTATTCTGGAAAATTGTTTGGATGAAAGCCGCCGGTGGTTTCAAATTCGCACCTCAGAAAGACTGGATAGATGATTTTGGAAAAACAGGTTCTGCTACTGTTGGTGCTGATGGTTCAGTTTATAAAAAAGGTGGTGAAAACATCGATGTTCCTGGAACCCCTGGTTATTATATGGTTGTAGTTGATTATACCGGTGGTAAAATAGCCATTGCCGATCCTAAAGTATACCTGATGGGTAATACCATTGGATCGTGGGATACCGGTAATCCTAACGGCTTATTCACCGTTGATAATGCTAACCACCTGGTAACCATCACCAAAACACTTGCTGCCGACGAATTACGTATGTATGCTTGGCATACATGGTTTACCGGAGTAACCGAGTGGTGGCAATCAGAATTTATCATCCTGAATAATAAGATTGAATTCCGTGGCAAAGGCGGAGATCAAACCCGTGTACCGGTAACAGCCGGATCACACACCATTGACCTGAACTTCCAGACCGGAGCCGGAGAAATAAAATAGTGCTGGTTAATTAGTTAGTTGATTGAAATACAGAGGCCGTGTCTGATCAGGTGCGGCCTCTGTTTCTAAAACAGCCGGCATAATTTACAGGACACTCCAAACCTACAGGAGAGCTTTGTACAAAACTATCGTAAGCTGCAAACTTTATATGCTGACTAAAAATTAAGGCTGAATACAGAAGTTTCTGCTATTTCCAACAAGTTCAACCTCTTCATAAATTAACGTGTTACTTCAGGTAGCATTCATGCGTTATGCATCAACGTGATACATTATTTGGTATCTGGGAGCAGCTCTATCCCGGAATATCTACACATGATCTGGAGCAATTTCTTTCAGCCGGCGAAAACAGTCCTGCTCATCCCCAGGCTGACGAAACCCAGGCAGACTGGTATAAAGACGCCGTGGTATACTCGTTATACGCTGATTTATTTAACGAAGATTTCGCAGGCCTGACCCGCAAACTGGATTACCTGCACGACCTGGGAATTAATTGCATCTGGCTTTTGCCCGTACTCGAATCACCCATGCGCGATGCTGGTTTCGATATAAGCGATTATTACAAAATCAGGGCCGACCTGCTTGATAAATCAGGGAAATCGGCCGACCAGCAGGTATTCCGACAGTTCCTTGCAGAAGCCCATAAAAAAGGAATAAGGGTAATTTTCGATATTTCCATGAATCATACTTCCGACGAGCATCCGTGGTTCATCGAAGCCGCCAAATCGGAAGACAATCCTTATAGAAACTACTATATCTGGTCGAAGGACACGAATTTATATAAGGATGCACGCATTATTTTTAAAGGCATTGAATCCTCAAACTGGGAGAAAAAAGGAGACGAATATTTCTTCCACCGTTTTTTCAATTTTCAGCCCGATTTGAATTACCGCAATCCCCAGGTGCTGCTCGAAATGTGCCGAATACTTCATTTCTGGCAAACTGCCGGTGTCGACGGGTTCAGGGCTGATGCCACACCCTACATCTGGAAAGTTGATGACACAGACTGCGAAAACCTTACTGAGACACACCTGGTGGTAAAGTTTTTCAGGGCCATGCTCGATTATTTTAAACCGGGTACATTATTGCTTGCCGAAGCTTGCCAGCAACCCGCCAAGGTGGTTGAATATATGGGCAATGATGACGAATGTCATGCTGCCTATCACTTCCCGCTTATGCCCAGGATTTATAAATCCATTGCTATGCAAAATGGTAACCCCATCGAAGAAACACTTTCGAAGGAGTTTACGCCTGAGTTGCCTGCACATGGGCAGTGGTTCACTTTCCTGCGTTGTCACGACGAACTTAGCCTCGAACTGGTATATGTTACCGAAGAGGAACGAAAATATTTACACCAGCAATACTGCCTCAGGCCGGAATGGGATTTCAGGCTTGGTGAAGGAATCTCAGCACGTCTTTCGGAGCTCATGCAGCGCGATTACCGCCGCATACTGCTGGCTTATTCCATCATACTTTCCCTTCCGGGAACGCCGGTTATATATTATGGCGATGAGTTCGGAAAACTAAACGATGAAACTTATTACAACGAAATGATACAACTCACCGGGAAGGACGATACCCGTTTCCTGGTGCGCGGAAAAATTAACTGGGGCGAACTTGCCGAAAATCTTTTGGACCCCGAAAGTCTGAGCAGTAAAGTTTATGAAAAACTTAAATATATGCTGTATATCCGGAATCAGCATAAGACTTTTGGCCGCGGTAAACTGAAGTTTATCAAATTGCCCGGGTATCCGGACGGCAAACTGCTTTCATTTATCCGATCGTACCAGGATGAACAATGGATGATTATACACAACCTTACCGACCAGCTACTGCCTGTAACAATTCCGGAAACTGCAAACCAGGCTGTTGATATGTTGAGCGGAATAAAACCTCACCAAATTGAACCTTACGGATTCTCTTGGCTAAAAATATCCTGAGCCATTTCGCTTCTACCCAAAAAATGAAAATTCTTTAGTCATAAAACCCAATATAAATGAACGTCCAGGTAAAATTGCCTGATGAAGTGGTCAGGCAGAAATGTGCCTGATCATTTTTCATTTACGTTTTGTGTCATAAATTAATCAAAACAATACCTAAAAATATGCCAGCAAAATACCATTTCGAAGCTGCGATTTTCGATCTCGACGGGGTGATTACCCGCACAGCTCTGGCTCATAGCCATGCCTGGAAAAAAATGTTCGACG
>CALCJE010000341.1 GCA_937965665.1 uncultured Bacteroidales bacterium | reverse complement strand
AGAACTGCGCGTCAACGATTTAGCAGCTGTAACCGAACGCACCTTTACTTCACCCCCGCTTGCCAGCGGAGGAACATTGAAAGTATATGTTTTATTCAGAATAATTTCGAAACTCTGTGCAAACCATTGCCTGCCCGACTTTATAAGGTTCAGGTTATTTTCGTCGAAAGTCTCCAGGTAATCATACGAAGTAACCTGGTCAGTTTCGGCGGCATTCACCTGGCTATCCGTCCTGATCCGCTTTCCTGAACCCTGGTCGGGAGTAAGAAAATAACAAATGGTATCCGTGTACAGATGGGTGCTGTGCTCCCACATGAGCCGGGATGAATTATATTGCCAGGTTACAGGCCCCTGTGCATAAAATACAACCTGGTCGCCTGCATCAAACTTACCGTCATCCTGTCCTGTAACTTCAATGGCACATTCAGGCAAATCGTCGGCGCGGAACGCAGCATTTGGTTCAGGAAGCATTTTGCCTCCACGCCCGAAAATACCGATCTTCAGCGGATTAAGCGTAGCCATATTGATACCCATTGCCTGCAGATCATTATAACCCAGGTGGTAAATTCCGGTTTGCGTTACTGCAAGTTTGTACCAGTTGCCTTGCGCAAGTACCGAATGGTTGGCATAAACCTCCTGCTTGCTTTTTAACGCCAGCTTTATTTCACCAAACCTGATCCGGAAAGTGGTAAGCCTCATTACCTTCATGGCCAGTGTATCCATTACAAAGGGAAGAATTTCAACCTGTATTCCAGCCTGTTTACGGCTCATAGCTGTGTGTGACGTATACGATAAAGCCGACGGAATGGAAGCGCCTGAGCGTTCAATAATCCTGGATTCGTCGGCAGTAACGGGTGCAAAAACACAGTTTTCGATGATTACATTTTCTGAAACCGGCCCATCGTAAAAAGTCTCGCTCCAAACCGGTAAACTGTTCATCGTAGTATACACAGCCCCATCGAAAGATATATTTTGATATGAACTGTCGTTGGTCGTAAAAACAACAGGCTTATTCCAGGAAACTGAGCGGGAATATAACTGCGCCACCGAAAATATGGGCAACAACAAAGCAAACAGCAGTAAAAGGCCCTTAATGGCTTTCACGGCAGGCAATGCGTGGAGAGTATATTTTTTTTGTTTTATGAACAACAAATACTGCAGAATTTCTTTTAACAGTTTCGGCAATGATAAAAAACAAAAAAGGGGATATGAATCTCCTTTCTTATTTAATTGTAAAACGGTAAAAAGATTTCATTATTGCAAAAGCCCAGATATTTTACAAAAGCCTGCTGTAATAGCATTTTTTTTTGTAATATTGTCCTGTTAAATATGCATACAAAAGCATCATCCATATTAGTATTAGGATTTCTGTTCCTGGTCATAACCCGGGTATCGGGACAGGATGTTGCATTCTCCCAGTTTTACGCCAACCCGGTGTATCTTAACCCGGCACTTGCCGGCAACAGGATTTGCCCCCGTGTTACCCTGAATTACCGAAACCAGTACCCGGAAATCGGGGGTAACTATGTGTCGTACAGCGCCTGTTTCGACATGTATGCAAAATCAATATCAGGAGGAATCGCTGTTCTGGCCAATTCTGATAAAACCGGCCCGCTGGCTACTTTGTCGGGAAGTGCAGTGTATTCGTATCACCTGAACCTCAGCAAAAAAATTACCATGAACGCAGCCCTGCAGGCTGGTTTTATGCAATACCGCCTGAACTGGGAAAACCTGGTTTTCGAAGATATGATTGTTCCTGGTACGGGCGAAATTCTGCCCAATAGCCCCAATGAGCAGCAGCCCCCGAAACTCAATATCGGCGATGTCGATTTCTCAAGCGGATTGGTGCTGGGCTACGACGAGCGATTTTACCTGGGTGCAGCAGTTCATCATATTACCAGCCCCGATATGGCCTTTTATGAAGGCAGCACCAGCCGGCTCGATCCTAAACTTACCCTTCATGCAGGAGCATTATTCAGTTTCGGGCAGGGCTCAGTACCTGGTCGCGATAACGACAACCTGTCCATTTCGCCGAATATTGTGTACATGCAGCAAGGAAAATTTCACCAGCTAAACGGCGGAATGTATGTAAACTTCTACCCGTTTGTATCAGGCTTATGGCTCCGACACAATTTTGAGAATCCGGATGCGTTAATCGTATTATTAGGATTTCAGCAACCTACTTTTAAAGCCGGCTACAGTTTCGACTTTACAGTTTCAAAAATGGGGATGCCGGCAGGTGGTGCACACGAGATATCATTTGTATGGTTTTTACCATGCCCGAAAAAAGAATTCAAGTATAAGGCAATAAAATGCCCCAGTTTTTAGTTAATACCCAAACAAACCATTAAAAGAGATGGCAAACTACGGCAAATTAGCAGCAAAAGTAATGTTTGCAGCAACAATTGCACTTCTGGTTTCTTGTAAGAGTAAAGAAACTTCGTCAACTACAGGTTGGAAATATAATGATCCCAAAAACGGTGGGTTCGAAGTAGCAAATTATAAAAGCCCGATTACCGGGCCCGGTTTAGTATATATCGAAGGCGGTACTTTCACCATGGGACGTATCAGCGATGATCCCATGTACGAATGGAACAACATCCCCCGCAGGGTTACGATTCCCAGTTTTTATATGGACGAAACCGAAGTTTCGAACCTCGATTATACGGAATACCTGTACTGGCTGAGCCGTGTATTTGGCACAAACTATCCCCAGGTTTATCAGAAAGCCCTGCCAGATACCCTGGTATGGCGCGAAAAACTGGGTTACAACGAACCACTTATCGAAACCTACCTCCGCCACCCGGCTTACAGAAACTACCCGGTTGTAGGAGTTAGCTGGTTACAGGCCAATGATTACTGCCTCTGGCGTACCGACAGGGTAAACGAAATGCTGCTGGTGCAGAATGGCAACCTCGAACTCGACCCTTCACAAAAAGATGAAAATAATTTTAATACCGAAGCTTACCTAGCCGGTCAATATACAGGTATCGTAAATAAACCGATGCGTGACCTTAACCCCAACGGTACCGGCGAACGCCGCGTTCGTATGGAAGATGGAATCCTCCTTTCGAAATACAGGCTGCCAACCGAAGCCGAATGGGAATTTGCAGCATACGGACTGGTTGGAAACACACACTATGAAAGAGTTGTTGAGCGTCGTATCTATCCATGGAACGGAACTGTGCTGCGCACCGACGAAAAAGCATATTATGGAAATTATGTTGCCAACTTCAAACGCGGAAGAGGCGACTACATGGGCGTAGCCGGCAACCTTAACGATGGTGCTGCTATTCCTGCCGAAGTAGGTTCATTCTGGCCCAATGACTATGGCCTCTATAACATGGCCGGCAATGTGGCCGAATGGGTTATGGATGTTTACCGTCCGTTAAGCTTTGAAGATGTAAGTGACTTCGCACCATTCCGCGGTAATACTTTCCAGACCAAACAAACTGATGCCCAGGGTTACCTGGTTCCCAAGGACAGCCTTGGCCGTATTAAATACCGCCCGGTTAGAGAAGAAGAAGCCATGGGGCGTTTCAACTATCGTAAAGCCGATAATATCAACTACCTCGACGGTGACAATCAATCGCTTGCAGGCGTTGACTGGCTGGCTCCTAACGAAGGAGGAACTACTACCGATAAAATGTACGAATATGGTACTTCATCGCTCATCAGCGACCAGGTAAGAGTATTCAAAGGCGGATCATGGCGCGACCCGGCTTATTACCTCAGCCCTGCAGCACGTCGCTCGCTCGACGAAAAGATGTCAACAAACTATATTGGATTCCGCTGTGCCATGGGTGCCGTTGGCGGTTCAGCTCCTTCCGGAAAATAAAACACTTATTTGTTTATAAAAAAACCCATCCGACCAACGGATGGGTTTTTTATTTTAAGTACTTTGCATAATCAAAACCCGGAAAGCCTTATGCGCGCAACCCTTGATGAACTTTACAACATATTTCTGAAATACCGGACTATTTCAACCGACTCCAGGCAAATACCCGATGGCTGCCTGTTTTTTGCCCTGAAAGGTGAAAATTTTGATGGGAATGTTTATGCAAAAAGCGCTGTTGAATCAGGAGCCGCCTATGCTGTGATTGACAATGCCAATTTTGAGAATGAAAAAACCCTGCTTGTCGACGATGTACTTACAACGCTTCAGCAACTGGCACTCATGCACCGGCGCAAACACCAAATACCGGTACTCGCCATTACCGGAAGCAATGGAAAAACCACCACCAAAGAACTTATCAATGCTGTGCTGTGCCGGCAGTACCGTGTAACTGCTACCAGGGGAAACCTCAATAACCATATCGGCGTTCCGCTTACATTACTCGAAATAACGGCTGATACCGAACTGGCCATTATCGAGATGGGCGCAAACCACCAGGGTGAGATTGCCCAACTCTGTACTTTTGCTGAGCCAACCCACGGGATGATAACAAATATCGGCAAGGCGCACCTCGGAGGCTTCGGAGGTTACCAGGGCGTGATAAAAGCAAAAAGTGAACTGTATGCCTGGCTGCGGTATACCGGGGGAAAGGTGTTTGTAAATGCCGCAAATGATATGCTTATGGAGCTCACCGCAGGGATGAACCGGATTCTATATGGTTCGGATCAACGTGCATCCTGCAGGGGAACCGCCGGAACAGATATCGAAATGCTTGTAATCCAATGGAATTCCGATGCCGGCATTATCCCTATCCATACCCATCTGGTCGGAAATTATAATTTCGAAAATGCCATGGCTGCCATTTGTATAGGTATGACTTTCAATGTATCCAACGAAAAAATACGGTCAGCAATTTCGGATTATATCCCATCGAACAGTCGGTCGCAGGCCATGAAAACGGCCAAAAATTCAATCATTCTCGATGCCTATAATGCAAACCCTACAAGTATGCAGGCAGCACTCAGCAATTTCAGCCAGGTGAAAGCCAATCACAAAATGGTGATACTGGGCGATATGCTTGAATTAGGTGATGAAAGCCCGGCCGAACACCAGGCAATCGTAAACCTGGTTGAGGAATCAGGTTTTGAAAAAGTAATTTTTGTTGGCCCTGAATTTAAAAAAGCTGCTGATCAACGGTTCAAATGCTTCGCACA
>CALCJE010000340.1 GCA_937965665.1 uncultured Bacteroidales bacterium | reverse complement strand
ACCACCGAGATCTACACTCTTTCCCTACACGACGCTCTTCCGATCTTGATGGATGGCGCATTGGTGCTGGCACGGTAAACCACCCTCAGGTTTGTAAGCTTAGTAAATTTATAGTTGAACATGATGTTGGGCAACATGTTGTTGAAATACCTGCGGGTGGAATCCACTACCGGGAAACTGGTATTCCCTTCAAGGCTGGCATACTGGTAAGTAATACCTGCATTCAGGTTTGCTTTTTCGGTTTGCAGTATATACCCTGTTCCTACACGGTGGGTCACATAGTAATTCTTATAAACATTGGACAGTAAAGTATCAAAAACTGTGTAATCCTGGCGGTCGCTGGCATAATTATACGTCTTTTTATCATTGTCGTTTTTCGACCACGATAAATTATAGTTAAACTGCAGCTGGCTAAACTTACCGATAGGTTCGGTATACACCAGGTTCGAAGATAAGGAGAGCGCATTTGATAATGATTTCCCGTATTGATCGACAGAATCGCTCAACATCCCATGCATTTGCTGGTAATAAATGGTTTGGGTATTCAGATAATTATCGCGGGTACGGTAATTATACCCGGTGCCCAGGTTCAGGGAGATGGTTCTTCCTCTTTTCGCGAACTTGTGCCGGTACAGGAAATCATTATTCAAACTGTATCCCGGGGTAGTTCCGTTGCTGTTATTCACACTGGAGTTTATCAGGTTCTGCTGGAGGTAATCAATTGTTGTCGCCGTTTTGGCAGCTAATGCACTTTGGCTGTTATTATCCTGTATGGTGAAACGAGGCGAAAGGATGATCGAGTTGTTGGTATCAATATTATATTCAATCCTGGCGTTTATACGGTGATTGGTATTTTGGCTGGTCGAGCGGCTGTTTTCATTATAATACTGGTTCGAATCCTTTGTAATAATGTACTGCCTGTCGGTAATCCTGTTGGTGGTGGTGGTCCCGTTATTCCAGAAATAGCTGGCATTGAGCACAAGTTTTTTGCCCCAAGTATCGGAATAGTTAAATCCAATGGCGTTGGTGGTAAATACGCCATTTTGCGGACCTCCCATGCCCATTCCCCGGCCGCCGCCCATATTTGGTCCGCCGCCTGTGCCAGGCACATTGTCGGCCTGGAAGTTTTGCTGGTTAATATTATTGCTCATACCCAGCAGGGTAATACGCCGCTGATCTTTAAACAAATTAAGGTTCGCACCCAGCATATACCTGTCATCAGTACCGTAACCGGCCGAAAACTTACCGAACTGCCCGGTATTTTTTGCATTCTTGGTAACAATGTTAATGGTCTTTTGACCGCTTCCATCATCGAAACCCGACCACTGTGCCTGGTCCGAAAGCTTATCGAAAACCTGAATTTTATCAACCACCTCTGCAGGTAAGTTTTTCAGGGTCACCGAAGGATCATCGCCAAAAAACTGCTTACCATCAACAAGTATCCGTTTCACATCCTCGCCATGAGCTTTCACAGTTCCATTTTCAATCGTAATACCTGGCATTTTTTTAACCAGGTCCTCGGTGGTGGCATCCTGTGTAACCTTAAAAGAACTTGAGTTATACTGGGTTGTATCGCCTTTTTGTTCGGCCCGTACTGCTACAGCCGTAATGGTAGCACCATTAATGTTAAGCGCGGCAGGATTAAGCGCAAACTTGCCAACATTCTCCGACTTGCCCCCGGCAAAAACTGTTTTACGGAAATTTTCGAAACCTACATAACTCACTTCGAGAATGTAAGCCCCTTTTTTCAGCCTGGCGAATTCAAACTCTCCCTGTTGTCCGCTGGTGGTGTACTTAAATTGTAGCGTGTCCCGGGCATTGGAAAGTTTTATAGTTGCCCCTGGAAGCGGCTGCTGGTCGGCAGAATTTATAAATGCTCCGGTAATACGAAACTCCTGTGCTGAAACAACGGCTGAAAGCATTAAAAGCAAAATGCTTAGAAGAAGGGGGTACTTGTACATTAATAAAGACTTTTTATCGTGATTAAAATTTTGTTCCAGTTTGATTGTAATTTATCAAAAAGGTTTAAAACACGGCTAAAATAAAAGTTAATCTTATTCCCTTCAGGCCTATTCTGCCAAATGCCTTCTTTCGTCCGTCAAATCATGCATTTACACGGCAAAATACATCAAGATTAACTCAATGTATTTGAGTCTCCGAAAAATTATTTTTTTCATTTTATTGTTCTTTACCCTTCGAAAGGTATTTGAGAATAAGTTTCGATTCTTCGGGCGTAATTTTAGCCCGTACTTCCATCCTGGCAACCAGGTACGACCATTGCCCGGCTGTATATTTCTCAGGCAGAATCAACGTATGACAACTTCCGCATTTGCTCACATATAGTTTCCTTCCGGCTTGCAGCAGCGCGAGGTCCGAACCAGTGGCAACATTTTCTTTTTCCGGAATATACAGGGCCGGGGCACACGAAATAGTTACAACAATTGCTGCCAGCATAGCCATCAGGTAATATTTCGGGCTACAAAGCATAGGAAAACAATAACCTGATTTGTACTTTTTCGAATTCATTGAGATTGAGCGAACTGTTGGTTTCGCCTTTAAATGATGCAACCTGGGGCAGCACCGTAAAATTGATCCAGAAATTATCCTGCACATAAGCCATGCCTAAACCTGAATATAAGGCACTATGTTGCAGGGTTCCATCTTCGAAAACATTTTTAAATGCATTTTCAACAGTGAGGTGAAACTTTGGGCTAAAGGAATAACCCAGGGCAAGGTAGTATTCGTTTTTAGTCTCCTTTTCCCATTCTTTCTCAACACCTTCGTAACCGGGTTTCAATTCAAGCTCATACACTGCGTTGGCGGCGAGCGTGAAATCCTTTATCTTTTTATCCAGGATAAGTTTGCCTTCCAGCTCGTACTCGCTGCTGCCAATGCCATATTCTCCATATAATGCCAACCCAACCGGGTGAGCCACCGGATCAAGCAGCTTATACTTCCATTCGTTGGAGAAACTGATTTCATTTTCAGTTTCCAACGCTTTCGTATCATTTAATCCG
Organism: uncultured Bacteroidales bacterium; assembly: GCA_937965665.1. Taxonomy (GTDB): domain Bacteria; phylum Bacteroidota; class Bacteroidia; order Bacteroidales; family UBA4417; genus UBA4417. The sequence continues at coordinate 2,794 of CALCJE010000340.1, read as the reverse complement.
ACAGTTTGGGTTTTGGAAGTAAGGTTCAGGTAAAAGGCGGTCTGCAGATTTTTTCCCAAACCGATTTCGAATTCAGTACGGTTATCAATGCGTGCATAATAATCCTGCCGACCGGTGCGCAAGGTATTCCATACTTCGAGTTCGCGCTGTCCTTTGTTGAGCACCGTGCTCTGGTAGGTATAGGTAAAAAGCCTGTCCTGGGCAAAGGTTGGAATAGAAAACAGCAGGAATAATCCGGCAAGAAGGAGATTTTTGAATATGGTAGTTTTGGTGTCCATCGTAAAGTGAATTTTTGTTTAACATTTCAGATGGCAAAACTACCCGTATCGGTTTCCCTGTACAATCCCCATTTATTGGGATATTTATAACAATTCTAAATTAGACGTAATTATCAATTAATCAAATTGTTGATTAGAGCGTATAGCGTTAAACCGGAGATGGTTTTAATATCCAGTTTCCGGCAAATATTCTTGCGATGCGAGATAACTGTATGCAGGCTGATGGAAAGGGTATCAGCTATTTCCTTGTTACTATTACCACGGGCCACCAGTTTCAGTACCTCAGTTTCCCGATGCGTAAGTTCAGCCTGATCAAAATCACTTTTAGGCTTCTGCGGGAAAATGCCTGCCAGTTTTTTCTGTAAGGATGGCATATCGTCGTGAAGCTGCAAAACACCATCAATAGGTCCGCCAGGAAGCTCAGCACTGGCATTTACAGTAATCAGGTAAACAGCGTTCCCGTTACGTTTCAGTGTATTCACTTCTAAATGCTGATGAACAACAAACTGTAAATCCACAAAAAGTATACATTTCTTTAAACGTGATAGCAGCGCAACTTCCGCATAATCGCTTAAAAACTGCGAAACAACCACATCGCAGCTATGCAGCAAAATATCAGCCAAGCCTTTCTGAATAATAGCCGACGCGGTTACAACTACAACTTTTTGCTTAACCATGACGCTCCGGCTTTACTTTCAACATTTTAGCAAGCTTTGGGATCAGGATTTTATCTTCAAAACGGGCATGATCAAGCAATTCCTGCTCAAACCGCGACAGTTCAAACAGCAGTTCACTGGCCGAATTCTCATTTACCGAAGGAGGCAAAAATTTAATCAATATAGTCTTCAGATCGCTCAGTTTATCTTCAACATTAACATGCTCATGCTGAATTTTATCCGAGAAATGATCAGCTTTTTCGGTGTAACCCGTCTGCTTCTCCAGCAGCCTGCTGATGAGTGGAAAAAGATCAGTTTCCTCGTATTCGATATGGGCTGTCAGCTGCTTTTTATATTCCGAATAATACGACTCTATCACTGCCAGCGGTTTGCTGCCGGGGCAATCGATGGCAAGTTGCGAAATCAGTTTTTCAATACGAGGTAAGGTGTAATCGAGGTAATAGGTATGGGTGCGCCTGAGAAACTGCACCAGCACTGTCATATCCACATCTTCGGCTTCCGGGAAAAAACTCTGGCTGTTATATGTATTCAGTATCGCCAGAAACGATTTCAGATGAATCCCTTGCTGACTGCAAACAAGTTTTATGGTTTTTTCGCCTACGCCCGGCCTGATTCCAAAACGGTTCAATACCGGGACAAGGAGAATATTATGGCTGATAATATCGGATAATTTCAGGCTTTCTGTAATCATGCTGGTTTTGTGATTTTATAAAACATTACTAACAACGCCGATGCATTTTTGATTTTCGCAGCCTGCATCCCGCAGAGTAAAAATTTACATGTTTAACTATCGACACAAATCTTTGTTATCTTTGCGGCATTAATTATTATTATGTACCGCAAAATTGCCCATATTGCCCTTGTACTGCTCCTGCTGGTTTCTACCGGGGGATTAGCTGTTACCAGGCATTTTTGCGGCAAGGTGCAAAAATCAGTCAGCCTTTTCGCCACTCCTAAATCGTGTTGCAGCGGCCATTGCGACAAATGCCGGAATGTTTTCACATTCAACAAAGTGAATGACGAGTTTGTATCCGCATCGCATGTTTCCACTCCTGCTTTAACCGAAATTGTTGCGCTACAGGCTGCATTTTTCACCCAAGCACCGGCGTTTTCGTTTATTGACTCTTTTATTGAAATAAAATTCCACCGAGCGGGTATCATTTACCGCGCCGGCTGTACGCCGGCTTCACTCGGCAATTTCCGTTGCTGATACTCCTTTTTGCAGGCATAGCTGCGTGTTGCAGATAAAACCTCATTTCCCGGTATTTTCATATCAGGGTTTGAAGGGTATACGCTGATGCGCCCCTGCTTCTCCCGCCTCCCTAAACTTCTGTTTTAAAAATTTCGCACACTCAGTTTCCCTGGAAGGATACTGCTCATTTGCGGATCATAATCATTTAATATCCTTAACACTATGAAAACATCCATCGTAATAGCCACCATTGCGTTTTCGTTAACCTTTGGTTTCAGCGCTTGTAATAATTCATCTCAAAAAACAGCCACCGCAGAAACAGCGGTTGCAAAAGCAGAAACCTACACCTGCCCCATGCACCCCGAAGTACAAAGCGACAAACCCGGCGATTGCCCCAAATGTGGTATGACGCTGATCAAAAAAGAGCTGGCCGATACCACCACCACAACCAGTGCTGACAGCACACGGTTGAAGTAATCCGGGTAAAAACACAGCAGTAAAATACCCGCCGGACAATTTGCCCGGCGGGTGAAATAAGCTGATTTTTCAAAATCATTAACTCACGATAAATCACAAAAACATATACATGTTTAACCGACTCGTAAAATATTTTCTCGAGAACAGGCTTATCACCTATATCTGCCTTC
>CALCJE010000339.1 GCA_937965665.1 uncultured Bacteroidales bacterium | reverse complement strand
CGACCACCGAGATCTACACTCTTTCCCTACACGACGCTCTTCCGATCTCGGCACTAAAGGAAAAGTGTATCTTTTTGCCGACGAATTTACCGACTTCAATGATGTTGAAATTGGCATCAAAGCCATCAAGGCATTGAACAAACTCGGTTATACAGTCGAAATACCCGATCATGTGGAAAGTGGCCGTGCGTACCTTTCGAAAGGTATGGTGCGTAAAGCCCAGGCGCTGGCAAAGAAAAATATTATGAAGTTGCAATCCCTTGTTTCGGAACAAACCCCGCTGGTTGGTATTGAACCTTCGGCCATATTGAGTTTCCGCGACGAATACCCCGACCTGGTTGGAAATGAATTGAAAGCCTCAGCCCTGAAAATTGCGCCACATTGCCTCATGTTCGATGAGTTTATCATGCGCGAAGTTCAGAAGGCCAACATTACCCCGGCACAATTTACGGATGCAAAACAGCAAGTGCGACTGCACGGTCATTGTCACCAGAAATCGCTTTCATCAACCGGCCCGACAAAAGACATGCTTTCGTTGCCCGTTAACTACAGCATTGATGAAATTAAATCAGGTTGTTGTGGTATGGCAGGTTCATTCGGATACGAGGCTGAGCATTACGATGTTTCGATGAAAGTTGGCGAATTGGTATTGTTGCCTGAGGTGCGGAAAACGCCCGCGCACACCATTATTTCGGCACCGGGTACCAGTTGCCGCCACCAGATAAAAGATGGCACAGGACGCACAGCAATGCATCCTATCGAAGTGTTTTATGATGCACTCAACAAATAATCATCCAACGGCATGCATAATCCATTCAGCCCCTTAGTTGTTTTTAAGTTCTGCCCGGCCTGTGGCAGCCGCAACATTGCCTCTGATAGCGTAAAATCACTGAAGTGCACTGACTGTGGATTCAGGTATTTCGTAAATATGAATGCAGCTGTGGTTGCGGTGATCCGGAATCATAAAAAGGAAGTGCTGTTTACCATCCGCAAACACGACCCTTCAAAAGGCATGCTTGACCTGCCCGGAGGTTTTATTGATATGGGCGAAAATGCTGAACATGCAGTAAAAAGAGAAATAAAAGAGGAACTTAACCTGGAAATCAGCAAACTGGAATACGTTGGAACTTTCACCAATAAATACCTGTTTGCAGGAATCGAATACCAGACGCTGGATATTGTATACCTCTGCACTGTCGACTCTTTTAGTGACCTGAAAGTGGATGACGATGTAACCGGTTACGAATTTTTAGATACTGCAAGGGTGAGGCAGCAGGATATCAGCTTCGACTCGGTGAGGCAGATTTCTGCTTATATTGCCGCCAACTTATAGTTGAACCGGTTTGCCTTTGGTGATTTAAAAAACGGTCAAGCCAGGGTTTTGATTAACAGCAGATGCTGTTTTTAGTATTTAAAATGAGCATCAGTTCCCAAACCGGTAACCTATCCCCGATTCAGTATTTAGTAATTTGGGTTTTGCCGGGTCATCTTCAATTTTTTTTCGAAGTTGCGCAATAAACACCCGAAGGTATTGGGTTTGCTCAATATACCCCATTCCCCAAACCTGTTTAAGAATGTACTGGTGTGTGAGTACCCGCCCTTCATTTTTAGCAAGCAAGGCCAGAAGTGAATATTCGGTTGAAGTAAGCTTAATTAACTCATTATCCTTCCGAACGGTATGATTTGCAATATCAATTGACAAAGTCCCAAAATCTAAAACCGGCTTATCAGCAATACCCTGGCTCTGGCGTATAGCAACGCGTATGCGGGCCAGGAGTTCGCCCGTTCTGAAAGGCTTGGTAAGATAATCATTTGCCCCGTTATCGAGGGCTTTAACAATATCTTCTTCTGAATTGCGGACTGAAAGAATAATGATGGGTTTTTGGTACCATTCGCGGAGCATGTGCAATACATCGAGACCGTCGATATCGGGTAATCCTAAATCGAGAATGACCAATGCAGGCTGCTGCGATGCTGCCAGGGCCATTCCTTCTTTGCCAGTGGAGGCTTCTGTAATTTTATACCCGTTGGCCGAAAGTGTAATTTCGAGCAACCTGCGAATCTGTATTTCATCGTCAATAATCAGGATGTTATCTTGAATAGTCATTTACACCTGTGTTTTATTTAATGAATTTATATCAGATATTTCCACCGGAACTTTTATTGTAAACAATGCGCCCCCATTTTGGCGATTTTCGACAGTTACGGTACCTTTATGGGCTTCAACAAAACCTTTCACAATCGATAATCCCAAGCCTGTGCCGCCTGCTTTTGCTTCTTTACCCCGGTAAAATTTATTAAACACGGAGTGGATATCGTCAGCAGAAAATCCCTCACCACGGTCCATAACCTGTATGGTGAGAAACCCGTTATCGTGAAAAAACTTGAGCCTGATGCGGCTGCCTGCCGGCGAATGTTGGGTGGCATTCAGCAACAGGTTGTGCAGAACCTGCTCCATCAGGCCAAAATCAATATTTACCATGGGCATGTTCGACGGGATGATGATTGAAAGTTTAAACGGCTTTAATTCGGTAAGCAATGCATCTGCTACCCGGTTAGCCAGATCGTGAATATCACACCAGTCAAGCCGCGGGGTAATGAGGCCCGATTCGAGCCTCGACATATTCAGCAGATTCTCAATCAGCCTGTTGAGGCGTATTGAAGCCGTATTTATTTCAAAATAGAGTTTTTTTCTGGTTTCCTCGGGGTATTCCTGTGCTATTAATGTATCCGAAGCGCCTAATATAGTAGCAACCGGGATGCGGAGTTCGTGCGAAAGGGAGTTAAAAAGGATTTTGTATAATTTCTCCGATTCACTTATAATGTAGGTTCTTTTCGCTGCATCGCGCAATATCTCCCGTTCAAATTTTCCGGTAATCTGCGACAGGCAGGCTTCCCAAAAAAGTTCCTCGCCATGGGTAAAGATATCCATTTGTTTAAATGCAACTACCCCAATGGTACTGTTGTTGCCCATCATAGGAACGAATGTAAAATCGCTCGATGGCAGCGTATCCGTATTTTTACCAGCTTTAATGGAGTTTTTAAATACCCAGTTGGCAATACTCATATCATTTTCGGTAAAACTGCTTTCCAGGTTTACCATAGGCAATGGTTGAAGCAAACTCTGATCATTATTAAGAAAAATATGAGCGTCGAGCTTAAAGTATTTTTGAATGTAATTGGTAGCCACTTTTGTAACTTCTCCAATACCGGAAATAGCAGAAAGATCCCTGGTGAGCTGATAAAGTGCATTTGTCCTCTCTTCCCGTATCCTGATTTTATACTCTTGCCTGCGAACCCTTGAAGTCAAAATCCCGTTAAGCAGGGCAATGATAAAAAACATAGCGAGCATAAGCACATCTAAAGGATTTTCGATGTGCAGCGTAAACTGTGGCGGGATAAAAAATATGTCCCAAATCAGGGCGCTCAGCACGGCAGCCATAAGTATTGGCCCTGTACCAAAAAATATAGCCAATACAGATACAAGAAACAACAAGGCAAAGGAAACAGCCTGGTATCCAATTAAATCTTTGATGAGGTAACACAAAAAGGAGGAAAAGACTACCATGAAACTTACAGCAAAGTATTGCTTGTAACCTGATGTAAATGAAGGCAGTACTACTTTTTTTCCGAAATTATCCTTTGCGTGGCTATCGGCTCCCAAAATATACACATCAATATTGCCTGAGTACCTGATAAGCCTGTTAACAAAATTGCCCAGCCTGAACATGGAATACAGGTTACGTACACGTGGCTTGGCTACCAGGATGTGCGTTACATTCTCTTTTTGTGCAAATTCAACTATAGCCCGAACAATATTGTCGTTGGTTGTAATACGGAATTGTATCCCCAACTGTTTTGCAAGTTTTATATTTTTATCGAGCTGTTCTCTTTCTTTATCTGACAGTTTATGCGATGCTTCTACGTATAAAGCCTGTATCTGGGCACCCATGGAATACGACAGGTTTTTAGCCCAGCGCAGCAAGCGGGTCGATTGCTGCCGGTAGTCGATAGCCACAAGTAAGTGCAGACCTGATTTCCAGGGGCCGCGAATCCGCTTGTGCTGCATATAATCGTGCAACTGCTTATCAACCCTGTCGGCAACAATACGTAAAGCCATTTCACGCAGTGCTGTAATGTTTCCCCTCCTGAAAAAGTTTTCAATGGCACTTCTCGAATTTTCGGGCGTATACACTTTTCCTTCAGCAAGGCGCTGCAACAATTCTTCGGGGGTGAGGTCAATTAATTCAACTTCATCGGCACTTTCAAAAATTTCATCGGGTAACGTTTCCCTGACTGTGATACCGGTAATCTGGGTTACGGTTTCGGATCGGCTTTCGAGATGCTGAACATTTAAGGTTGTATAAACATTAATCCCGTTTTCGAGCAATTCCTGAACATCCTGATACCTTTTTGTGTGCCTGCATCCCGGAACATTGGTATGTGCCAGTTCATCCACCAGCACAATCTGAGGACTGCGTTCAAGTATTGCATCCAGATCCATTTCCTGAACAACTGCAGATTTGTAGGTGTAGGACTTGCGCGGAATCAGTTCGAAACCTTCAACCAGATCGGCCGTTTCTTTCCGGTTATGTGTTTCGATGTAACCGATAATGATTTCATTGCCTTTCGATTTCTCAGCCTGGGCAGTCTGCAACATGGTGTAAGTTTTGCCCACACCCGCACACATGCCGAAAAAAATTTTCAGTTTTCCCCGCTTTCCTTTCTCTTCTTCATTGATTAATGAAGCCAGCAGATCATCGGGATTTGGACGGCTGTTGTCGAAATGGTTCATCTGATTTTATCCAGCTCTAAATTAAGCAATAAAACATTAACTCTTTCCTGTCCCAGCACAAGCATTTGCGGCGATTCGGTTAAACGGTTGATGCATGCAATAAGTTGTTGCTGTTCAACTGTATTAAACCTACGTGCTTTTACAATGCGGTTTACCTGTAGCAGGGCTGCCTGTTTTGAAATATGCGGATCGAGGCCGCTGGCAGAAGCAAACAGCATTTCAGCCGGGATAACGGCATTGCTGTCCAGCTGGTTGAACCTGGTAAACTGCTCTTTACGCTGGTCGATCTGTTGTTTCAGTTTTGCATTGGTGAGCCCGAAGTTTGAACCTCCCGAAGGTAAAGGATTATACGAAACAGCCGAAGGCCGGGGCGTAAAATACCTATTGGTATTGAATTGCTGCCCGATAAGCGCACTCCCGATTATTTTGTTGTCCTTTATAAGTAAGCTTCCGTTTGCTTTTGCCGGGAAGGCAAACTGTGCAATACCGGTAACCATCAGCGGGTAAACAAAACCGGTTAGGACTGTGAAAAACAGGAAGGCTTTTATTGAAATTAACAGGGTTTTCATTTTTTTGCGATTTTGATCGGATGGTGGTAACGAACCAGTTCATTCAGCCGTTGTATTAAAAAATCAAGTTCAATCACTCTTCCCGAAGATATTAAGATCTGGTGATGATCGTTCATTTTGTCAAAAGCACTGATTTTATTGATCTCAATTTGCTTTCGTTGAATCAGGTTATTCAGCAGTTCAATTACAAGTTTTTCCATGTCAGAGATTTATTAAAATGTCAATTATTTTTATCCCGACAAACGGGGCAATAAGCCCGCCCAGCCCAAATATGAGCAGGTTTTGCAACAAGGCAGTATTGGCCGAAACAGGCCTGTACCGAACGCCCCTCAATGCCAGGGGTACCAGCAGAATGATGATTAGTGCGTTAAAAATAACGGCGCTCAGTATTGCGCTCTGAGGTGAGCCTAAGTGCATCACATTGATGGCTGACAGTGGTCCGATACCGGAATGACCTGCATAAAGCGAAAGCGCAATTGCCGGAATTATTGCAAAATACTTGGCTACATCGTTGGCAATACTAAAGGTTGTAAGCGCACCACGAGTCATCAGTAATTGTTTCCCAACTTCTACCACTTCAATCAGCTTGGTCGGGTTGCTATCCAGGTCTATCATATTGCCTGCTTCACGGGCAGCCTGCGTGCCCGAATTCATGGCGATACCAATATCGGCCTGTGCCAGTGCAGGTGCATCGTTGGTACCATCGCCTATCATACCTACCAGGTGACCGTTGGTTTGTTCTTCGCGGATACGGTTCAGTTTATCCTCGGGTTTTGCCTCAGCCATAAAGTCGTCAACACCGGCTTCGGCCGCAATAGCTGCCGCGGTTAGCGAATTATCGCCTGTAATCATTACGGTTTTAATCCCCATTTTCCGCAGTTCAGCAAATCGCTGTTTTATACCTCCTTTAACAATATCCTTTAGATGAATAACACCCAGCACCTTGTTATCCTGGGCTACAACTAGCGGGGTGGCGCCCTGTTTTGCCAGTTCCGAAACAATATCCTGTATTTTTTGGGGATAAAATCCATTGTTATTCAGAACAAATGCGCGTATTGCTTCCGATGAGCCTTTACGAACCTGGTGTACCTGCCCGTTTCCTGTTTTTAAATCAACCCCACTCATTCGCGATTGTGCGGTAAATGGAATAAAAGTGGCTTGCAGTGAGTTAACATCACGCCCGCGGATATTGAATTTTTCCTTTGCCAGCACCACAATGGAACGGCCCTCTGGCGTTTCATCAGAAAGCGATGAAAGCTGTGCGGCATCAGCAAGCTTTTCAATGCTTACATTTTCAGCAGGAATAAAATCCGTGGCCATGCGGTTGCCCAGGGTTATTGTTCCGGTTTTATCAAGCAAAAGCACATCCACATCACCGGCTGCTTCAATAGCCCGACCACTGGTAGCAATTACATTCCGCTGTATAAGCCTGTCCATGCCGCTTATGCCAATAGCACTCAGTAAACCTCCGATGGTAGTAGGGATGAGACAAACCAGTAATGCTATAAGCACCGGTATGGTTAAGTTTTTCGAATCGGGCAAACCGGAAGCCGAAAGTGCATAACCAAAAAATGCCGGCAGCGAAACTACCGCCAGCAGAAAAATAATCGACAAACCAGAAAGTAAGATGGATAAGGCAATTTCGTTGGGGGTTTTCTGTCGTTTAGCTCCTTCGACCAAAGCAATCATTTTATCCATAAATGTATCACCCTTGTCGGCCGAAATTCGTATCAGAATACGATCGCTGATTACTTTTGTTCCGCCGGTTACCGCTGAGCGGTCGCCACCACTTTCCCTGATTACCGGGGCCGATTCGCCCGTGATAGCCGATTCGTCGACACTCGCTACGCCTTCAATCACCTCGCCGTCCGAAGGAATAACATCGCCGGCCTCACATAATACGATATCGGATTTTCTAAGTTCTGTAGCAAAAACCATAATTTCCTGTTTCCCTACCATTTTACGGGCCCTGGTGAGCGTACGGTTTTTCCGCAGTGCATCAGCCTGGGCTTTGCCCCT
>CALCJE010000338.1 GCA_937965665.1 uncultured Bacteroidales bacterium | reverse complement strand
TTGCTCCTTTGTCAGCAGAATATTCAACCTTTATAAATGGTATTGATGTATATTTCCAACTTATTGTTACTGAGTCGCCTGCCAAAATTAACTCCCCTCCATTCGGGCTTTGTACACATAATGTAGGATTCAGATTGTTGAATGCAACGGTTGCTAATGTACTGTCTTTGGCGGAGGTGGTCAGAGTGCGGTTGCTGCCTGCCAGGTTCTCCCATCCACCGTTGTCGGCTCCGGCTGTGCTTATTTTAAACTTGTACTCGTATGTGTTATTCTGAAGGCAGGGAAGTGTATACGAATATATTCCATCCCCATCATCATGCAACAAATAAGGGAACCAGGATGTAAACGGCCCGCCGATATACACTTTGTCGGTTTCGGGATGAAATAAACCTTTGCTGATATAATAGCTCAAATCAACCTTTAAGTTTTCAATAACAGTAGGTGGGAGATAAACATCATCGAGAAACTTATGCCAGGCGGCCTGAAATTCTGCCTTAGAAACAAAACCAAGCACCGAATAGTCGGTATTCACTATAAACTGGGCAAATTTTGAAGATCCGAATGTATTGATAATGAAATCGGCGATACTTACCGAAAGCGGATATCCGTCGTTATCAGCAAAAGTATATGTTTCGATACTGCTTAGTTCAGGTTTTATGCCATGGTATTTATTGTTTATCAGGTCCCTGATCTGGCCATCAAGCCGAAGTCCTATACCGGAAGGTTCACTGCCATAATAACAGGCAGCTCCTTCGTTGAGCCAGGCATGCACGTAAGAAATCTTTTTGCAATCAACTACCGCATGGGTAAATTCATGCCCAATTAGGCCAACATCAATTTTACCATTATTATAAATTCGTGGTGTTAATATTATCAGATCGCTGTGTCCGAATCCGGCACCACCCACCCAATCGGGGCCGGTTGGGTTGCCGTAGCTTATCATAAATGATTTCCGGTCGGGGAAAATCCAGATCTTTACTTTGCCGGGCATGCTGGTTTCGAGCACATTTACAATGCGTGTTACATTTTCGTCGAGGTATTTTGCGTAGCTGCTGATATACTGGGTATCGGCTTCTGCGCAGTACAGTTCATAATATTCGCCGGCTTTCCTTAAAATAAGGTTGGCATTGTTAAAATATGCCTTTCCTATATCAAAGGCAGCATCGGTATTGATGGTAATAATGCGGTTATCGCGGCCTGCACCTACAGTATGCTCCCACCCGTTGTTTGGAAATCCTGAGGCATCGGTAAAAAACTTAAATTCGTACCAGGTGTACGATGCCAGGTTGATAGTGGTGGAATAAACGCCGTTTCCATCGGAAGTCATCTCGTTCGAAAGATCCCAGTTGTTAAAAGCGCCTCTGAGGTAAACATGGTCGGTTGAAGGATGAAAAGTACCATCATTAATCTGGTAGCTCATGTCGACATTAAATTTAACCTCAACAGCAAAAACCTGAGCGGCTGCGAGTGCTGAAATTGCCAGTATGAGTAATCTTTTCGAAAACATACTTTTGTATTGCGGGAAGTGTTTCATAGTATGATTTAAAATGTTTTAGTGTTGGAATAATAAACTTTACCATTTATGTTTAAAAAAATGACGGATGCAATTCAGGTGCCCGAAGGGTTACTCACTGCGGTTTATTTTAAATCTGGTTGTAAGATCGCTTTGTTATTCGTGCTGCTCATGAAACTGCTATGCTGTGTTTGCTGAGTATTTTTAACCATGTCTGTTATATACTTTATCTTTCAGGTAAACTTATCGGTAAAAAGATATATGCGTATATGGCAAATATATAAAAAATGTAAATTAATTTTATATTGAATTATTCTAAATATTTGTGGCCGGATGCCACTTTATTTCCCCATATGTTTTTCGGCCAGCGCCAAATCTGCGGGGGTGTTGATATTTAAAAACAACCTGGGGTGATAAATGCCTGGTTGATGGTTGAGGTTCAAGCGGTTAATAACTATTTCCTCAAACAAATCAGGCAATTTATAATTCCCTTTCTCAATATAGGACTTCAATTTATTTAAAATAGATTGGTTATAAAAGCCGCAAAGTGGTTCGTAATGTCTTTCTCCTTCCCAGGGGACTGCCACTTCAAATTCTTTACCCTGTTTTAGAATATACGCCATTAGTTCAACGGTAACAAAAGGCAGATCGCACGAAAGAACCAGGTTTTGTGCTGAAGTGCTTTGTTTTAGTGATGAGTAAATTCCTCCCATCGGGCCGATGCCGGGAAATTCGTCGGCCACAGTTTTAAAGCCGAACCCGGCATAAGCATTGGAGGAAGAGCTGATTATGATTTCGCTGCACAATCCGGTAAGCGCTTCGATGGCATAACTGATCAGCGGTTTCCCGCAAAGGAGCTGCAATCCTTTTTCGGCACCCATGCGCGAGCTCTTGCCGCCAGCCAATATAATGCCGGTAACTTTCATCCTGCTATTGCTGATGTTTGAAAAATAAACAGCTGTCGCCGTAACTCAGGAACCTGAAATTGTTGGCCAGTGCATAGCTGTACAGATCTTTCCATTGCGGACCGATAAATGCAGCTACCAGTAAGAGTAATGTGCTCTTTGGCTGGTGAAAATTGGTGATGATGGCATCAGGAATATGGTACTGGTAGCCCGGGGCTATCATCAGGGAAGTTTCGCCGTGAAGTTCTGACAAGCCAAATCTTTCAAGGGTTTCAATCACACAATTCAGTGCATCTTCGGTTGAAACAGGATTTTCGGAGAGATTTGAATACGGATCCCATTGCTCAACATGCATAGTGGCAGATTCGGGCCTTTTCTGCATCCATTTTACCCCCTGCCAGTATACACTTTCGAGCGTACGTACCGTGGTAGTTCCTACCAGGGTTATATGTTTGCTTCGGTAGGCAAGTATCTGCCTGAGCAGTTTTACAGGAACTATCACCTGTTCGTGATGCATCTGGTGGTTGCCAATAGTATCGGTACTTACCGGTTTAAAAGTTCCGGCGCCAACATGCAGGGTTACCGCGCTGGTTGCAATGTTTTTTTGGGCCAGCGCCGCTAGAACCTCGGGCGTAAAATGCAATCCGGCCGTTGGTGCAGCAACAGATCCGTCGTAGCGTGCAAATACAGTCTGGTAACGGGTATTATCATTTTCCGAAGCATCGCGTGAAATATACGGGGGCAGGGGAATCTTGCCAAAATGCTCCAGAATTCGGGCAAAAGTCAAATGAGAAGGGGTCCAGTCGAAACGGATATAGAAGGTGGCATCGTTACGTTCAGCCAGGCTGGCCGTAAGTTGTACCGGCATATTTCCCATTTCGCTATCCAGGTGTAATTCGCCCGATTTCCATCTTTTGGCATTACCAACCAGGCACTTCCAGGTGCAACTTGTGGTTTGCTGGAAAGCAAGTTGTATTTCATTGGTGGGTTCAACAGGCTCGAGGCAGAATATTTCAATCTGCGAACCACTTGGTTTCCGGAAAAGTAACCTCGCATGTACCACCCGTGTTTCGTTTGAAACCAGCAGGCTGTCGGTCGGAAGAAATGACGGAATGTTAGCGAAAATATTTTCACTGATTATGTTATCCTTAAAAATAAGCAACTTCGAACTGTCGCGTTTAGCTAACGGGAATTGCGCAATTTGTTCAGGTTGCAGAGGGTAGTCGTAGTCTTCGATACGAGTGTTGCGGATGTTTTGAAACATAAGAAGCTGAATATTTCGGTGAGCCAAAATTACATTTTTTATTTTTGTTGCAATTTCATATAATATTTTACGCAATATGTGATACAAAATTTTTGTTTATTTTGTAATTTTATATATCCCGTTTGAATATAACTTCAATGAAATATTCTCTTCAAACTTGTCAGTCGCCTTCTCATTTTCAATGCCTTTGAAATTGATCTGAAACTAATGTTAATTCTGCTTTTTAATCTCTTGGATTAATTTAAATCTGCTACTCGTCAGTTACATGCTTTCCGTTTGGCCTGTCAGGTAAAAGTACCAAAGTTTCAGTTGTTGGTGCTTTCCGGCATTCAGTTTCCTGATATAGTAACCCTGATTTATTAACTACAGCTAATCCTGAAATATTAACCCTGAATATTCACACTTCATACCACCTGTCATGAAAAAAAGTATTTTACTCTCTTTATTGTTAGTTGTTCTGACATTCAATCTTCAAGCTCAAATTCGTTCAACCACTACAGGTGGATATTGGAACGATCCAGGCACCTGGGTTGGTGCTGTGATACCTGGTTCGGCTAATGATGTTGTAATCGACGGCCCTGTTATTCTCGCTACAGCAAGCGGATATACAATACTATCGGAATATTGTAAAAACCTTACAATTACTGCTGTCGGCTCCTTAAAAAATGGTGATTACGGCGGAGGTTCAGGCATTTATCCGTTAGTTGTTTCCGAAAATGTTACTAATTACGGAATTGTGGCTGACGGGCCCAGCGATGCGCTAAAAATACTCATCTCGGGGGATCTGGAAAACAACAATATCTGGATGCCTTACCAAACTGAATTTCAGATTTCCGATAACCATAACCTGAAGCTGGCACCGGGAAAAACTTTTGGAAGCAGGATAGTTAACAATGGGGCTTCCACGTTTACTGCGCTTTCCGATTTGATTTTCACCTGCGATTTTATGGGCGACGGCAACCTGAACAGGGAAAATTTTTATCTGAACGGAAAAACTCTGGTTCTGGGTAGTCACTCAATTGAACTTCGAAAATGTTTGATCAACAGCGGAACGTTAACAGGTGATTTTCATATAAAAGGAAATTTCAAAGTGGATATGTATCCATCGGATACTATGTTTTTTATTGGGAATGTAACTGTTGATGATACCCTTACCTGCAACCCGTATAACGGAGGCTATGCCATTGAGAAACTGAAAATTACCGGCGACATAACCAACAATGGCGTAATTTCGGATAATGATGGCGATAACCCCGACGACCTTAGCCTGCTCATAACTGGCAATATCGTTAACAACGGAACCTGGAATTGCAATTTTGTAAATTTCACAGGTACCGAAACCCAGTATGTTTCTCAAGCTTCCGGAAAACAATTTGATTGTTACTTTACTGATTTAAATCCTGCCAGTAAGATACAGGCTTTAAGCAACATTACCATAGTAAAAGATTTTAATCTGAATGGCACCACTCTGGAAATGGACGGACTTACATTAACCATAAAAGGTTGGTTGCAGAATGGATTTATCAAAAACGCTACCCTGCATAACGGGTTCATCCAAAACTTAACCAGCCTCGATAACCTGGTAATTGAAGGCCTGGTAACCGCCGA
>CALCJE010000337.1 GCA_937965665.1 uncultured Bacteroidales bacterium | reverse complement strand
GGAAGCTCTTGTTAACACAGCTTTTGGTATCGGCACTGCTGCTCTTGCTCTTATTTTTTATAATTATTTCACAACCCGTATCGATAAGCTGACATACAACATTGATGAAGCCGGTTTCAGCCTGGTACAGTCGTATGCAGCCAACCACGCATAGTCTTATCATCCATCCAAAAGGTAAAAAACATGCCTAAAGCAAAAGTTAAAAGAAAAAGTACCTGGGTTGATATGACCGCCATGTGCGATGTGGCATTCCTGTTGCTTACTTTCTTTATGCTGACCTCCAATTTTACAAAGAAAGAGCCGGTGCTAGTGGCAACGCCCACATCAGTGTCCGAAATCAAAATACCGGAAACCAATATTATGACCGTGCTGGTCGATAAAACGGGTAAGGTATATTTCGGGATCGACGGACAAGATAAAAGACGGCAGCTGATTGAAAAAATGGCCAGCATTTATAAGGTGAATTTTTCGCCCGAAGAGATGAAAAAGTACACGCTCCTGGAACTCACCGGTAACCCGATGCAAGCTATGAAAGCATTTTTAAACCTGCCTGCCGAGTCGCGCGATCTTCCGCAGAATAACCTTGGAATACCGGCCGATTCGACCAATAATGAGTTTAAGGACTGGGTGAAATCGGCACGCGAGGTTAATCCCGAATTACGCATTGCCATAAAAGCCGACGAGAAAACGCCGTACCCGGTTATTAAAAAAGTGATGAGAAGTTTGCAGCAACTCGATGAAAGCCGCTACAACCTGATTACAAAACTCGAAGGCGCCCCGGGCAGAGAATAATCCAACAAACATGCAGAAAAATGGCAGAAATTAGTCAAGATACAGGTTCGCATAAAAAAGGAAAAAAGAAAAGAGCAAAAAAATTACCCACACGCATCGACCTCACTCCTATGGTCGACCTGGGTTTCCTGCTGATCACCTTTTTTATGCTGGCTACCTCCCTCATAAAACCTCAAACGATGGAAATTACCATGCCATCGGACAAAAAAGTACAGGACGAGGATAAAACCGTTGCAAAAGCATCGCAGGCTGTGTCGATTATACTGGGTAAAGACGACATCGTTTATTATTATTTCGGTAAAACCGAAGGTGCAAAAGTGCTTAAAACCAATTATGCACCCGATGGGTTGCGTAAAATACTGCTGGAGAAAAACTTTGAAGTTGCACAGCAGGTCGAGGCGCTGAAAGCTGAAAAAATCCGCACCCGTATGAAAGAAGAGGATTACCAGAAAAAACTTTCGGCGCTCAGGGCCAATAAAAATGCCCCTGTGGTACGCATCATGGCTACTGATGAATCGAACTACAAAAACCTGGTGGATGTACTCGACGAAATGAATATATGCAGCATCAGCCGGTACGCTATTGTCGACCTTGAAGAGCCTGACAAACAACTGATAGCCAATCTTACACCCTGATAAAAACTGCTTTTTACATCTCTTAAAAACTCATCAATGCAAAAGGTCAATATTTTTTCTGCCGATTGGTGCGAAATTGTTTTCGAGTCGAGGCCCAAGGATTATGGCGCTTATGTCCTGCGCACCCTTTCGCCGAGGCGTCATCGGTTTGCATTATTGTTTATGGCAGCATTTTTTATAGCGGTGTTTACCTTACCCGGAATAATCAAGCGAATTATCCCCGCATCCAGGGAAAAAAACGTGGAGGTAACCACATTATCGAATATCAAACTCGAGAAAAACAAACCAAAGGACATCGAACAGCCCAAACTCGAGGAAGAACCACCCCAGAAAATCAAGAGCACCATTAAGTTTACCCCGCCTGTGATAAAGGACGACGCTGAAGTGAAAGATGAAGAAGTGATGAAAACACAGGAAGAAGTGAACGACTCGAAACTGGCGGTTTCGGCAGCTGATGTGCAGGGCAACAGCTCTGATGCCGATGCTGTTGACTTGTCGGATTTGCAGGAACAGAAAAAGGTAGTTGAAGAAGAAGTGGTGAAACCATACGTGGTGGTTGAACAAATGCCCGAGTTTCCCGGTGGCGAGCAGAGTATGCGCAAATTCCTGGGTAACAACATCCGTTACCCGATGATGGCCCGCGAAAGCGGTATACATGGCACGGTTTATGTAACCTTTGTAGTGAATGCCAGCGGGCAGATTTCGGATGTGAAACTGTTGCGCGGTATCGGCGGAGGTTGCGATGAGGAAGCCGTACGGGTTGTAAAATCGATGCCGCCATGGATTCCGGGCAGGCAAACCGGTAAACCGGTTCCGGTACAGTTCAACCTGCCCATTGTTTTCTCACTCAACCAGTAATAATTTGTTCTTTCAGCCACCGATTAGCCAAATTTAGCATGAAGCTCATTTTTAACTATAGCATGTCAGTAATTTACCTGCTTGCCGGGCTTTACCTGCTGGTGTTCGGGTGGTTTATACTTACCGATTTTCAGAACAAAGGTGTAGGCGTTTTGATGATCGTTTACGGGCTCTTCAGGGCTTATCGTATCTACAATTCCCGTTTGCAGGCAAAATCAGAAGCTGAGCCTGACGAAAATAAAAGTGTTAACAGCATAGATCCTTCAGCATGAAACGATTGCCTGTTTTGCTTCTGGTCGCATTGATGTCCTTTGGCAGCGGTTGCCACCGTAAAAATGATAAGGATAAAAATACGGATACACCTACTACCGGTCAGATCAGCATCGCTGTCGATCAGACCTACACCCCGGTGATCGGGGCTGTACTGCCGGTTTTTCATTCCATGTACAAATTTGCACAAATACAACCCAGGTATCTGCCTGAAGTTGATGCCATAAATATGTTGCTGAAGGACAGCGTTCGTCTGGCCATCACCTCGCGGCCCTTATCGGCAAAGGAAATGGCGTACTTCAGCTCCAGGAAATTTTTTCCGAAAGTAGTTCCCATTGCTATCGACGGGATTGCGGTGGTGGTTAACCCGGCCAGTACAGATACTTTGTTTTCAGTTGAAACCATCCGAAAAATAATGATGGGCGAAATAACATCGTGGCAACAGGTAAATCCGAAATCGAAACTTGGAAAGATAAAAGTGCTTTTCGATGATCCGAATTCGAGCATTGTCAGGTTTATTGTCGACTCCATTACCAAATCAGGAAACCTTGGGAGCCAGCTTTCGTCGCTGAAAAGCAACCTTGATGTGGTGGACTATGTTTCGAAGAATCCTGATGCCCTTGGCCTGATAGGCGTTAGCTGGGTCAGTAACCGTCTCGATCCGGAGAGCCGTTCGTTTATGCAGAAAATAAAAGTTGCAGGTATCTCGGTTTCACAACCCGCCAATCCCGAAAATTCATATCAGCCTTTCCAGGCATATATTGCCAGCGGTAAATATCCCTTTACCCGTTTTGTGTATGTGATTTTAACTGAACCCCGGCCCGGGCTTGGTACCGGACTGACTTCCTTCCTTGCCAGCGATAAAGGACAGCGGATTATTTTGAAAACCGGAATTTTGCCCTATACCATGCCTGAAAGAAACGTTCATATTGTTAATGAATAGAGATATTGACGGTAGTGTATTTTGAACAAATACATTGTGAAATGTTGCCTGCAAATCCAATTCAGACCCATTTCTGAAAAATGCCTTCTGATATAATTTGTACAATAGACCTCAGGAATAAACGTTTAAATGAAGATAGTTGAAAAAATGAAAATATATAAATGTCTGGCGCTTTTTCTGGGTTTACTGGCTGGTTTAACATCAGCGGCACAGCAGGCGAATACAGCATTCCGCTTGCTCGAAATGGAACAGTATAACCAGGCTAAGCAATTGTATATCCGTAACCTGAACGCAGCACAAGGGGCTATGGATTGGTTTTACCTCGGGAAAATTTATGCCATTCAGCAGAATGCAGACTCGGCCAAATATTGTTTTGCGAAAGTGTCCGAGCTTGATTCCAAAAATCCGCTTTCACTTGTTGGTCAGGGCATGGTCGAATATATGAGTGGTAACCAGGCGCAGGCACAACTTACGCTTGAAAAATCGCAACGTGCAGCCATATCCTACAGGGACGTAAATGCAATGACCGAAATTGCTGCAGCACGCTACCTGGCTGGCGATACCCTCAAATGGCAGATTACACTAGAGTTGGCTTCCGAAATTGACAAAAAAAATCCACGACCGTATATTATCGGGGGCAACCTTTATACACTGATGGGCGAAGCATCCGGTAAATCACATTTTTATGGACTGGCTTCGGGACGCTATCACCAGGCGCTTTACCTGCAGCCTGATAATGCCGAAGCACTTACCAGGCTTTCTGCCATTGATATCCGGATACTGAATTACGATGACGCTGAAACCATGTTACGCAAAGTGATCAAGGCTGATTCGCTTTACCTGCCGGCGCTTAAAAACATGGGTGAACTCATGTACACACTTGGCCGTTATCGCGAGGCCAGCGAATTTTATAGCAAATACATGCAGCTGGCAGAATATACCGACAAAGACCTGGTGAGGTATGTGAATATCTTATTCCTGAATAAGCAATATGCGTTGGCCGGCGAGTACATCAATAAGGTGCTGAAGGTTAATCCCGCTAACCCGGTAATGTTGCGGTTAAAAGGATATACTTCGTATGAACTGAACCAGAATAAGGAAGGCCTGGATGCGATGAAGAAGTTTTTTGCTTTACGTGCCGGGGCCGATGCCGGAAAGCTGCTGGCTACCGATTTTGAGTATTACGGTAAGTTACTTGCCCGCTCAGGAAGTGACTCACTGGCAGTGCTTAACCTACAGAAATCGATAGAAATGGATGCCGAAAAAAACTCCTTACTCGAAGATATTGCTAAACTCTATGAAAAGATGAAGCGGTATCCTGAGGCCATCCAATATTATGAAAAACTGGTTGAGGCAAAAAATGAGAATGTCCCTTCCATCATCTTTTTCAACATGGGTAAAGATTTGTTGCTGTTGGCTGATCGAGCCAAAGAAACTTCCGACTCCCTGCTCAGACCTGCTTATCTTCAAAAATCAGTTACCGCTTTCAGCAAGGTTGTTGATATGTCGCCTGCATCGTACCTGGGCTACCAGTGGCGTGCCCGCGCTTTGGCCGCACTCGATCCGGAATCCACGCAGGGCAGCGCCAAACCGGATTATGAGAAAGCGCTTGAGATGCTGGAACTTAAGAATGAACCTAAGAAGTACAGCAGTGATTTAATAGAAGCTTACCGCTACCTGGGGTATTTTCATTACCTGCAATACGATGCCGTTAAAAAAAATGGCGATGCTGATGCCAGGGAGAAGTCAAAAAACGAATCACTCGCTTACTGGCAAAAAGTGCTATTGCTCGATCCGAATAACGATATCGCAAAACAGGCAATTGCTGCACTTAAATAGGAGGGGACATCAAAAATCTTCCGGTATAATTCAAAGCTGGGAATTTATATCCCCCAAATCTTCCATCTTTTTGTAAGGACCCACTGGCCTTTATCCCTGGTCAGCACAATGCCCTGACCCCAGCCGCCACCATAATAATAATGGTCAATCTCAACAAAAACCCTTTTCTGGTCGGCTGAAAATAATGGCAGGTTTACTTTGTAAAAGGGAAGCCCGTGTGCTTGAATGCTGTCGTAACCGGCTAGTTTAACGTCGGTAAACAGAGTTTCGTCAATGCTTCTTTCCTTAAATGCTTCAATCTGCCGCTGGAAATAGATGGTATCAGTTGCCGAAAACAACTTGTTTTTATCGGTTCCCAAATTGTTATCGGAATTATAAAAGATGTCCAGGTAAATGCTCCCATAGCTGCCGGCCGGCTGCCGGGTTTTAAATACTTTTTCAGGATGAAAAACATAGGGAACTATCCTTGTTGAAAAAGCAATAGTGGAGGTATCGCTTTTAAATACTGCGGTAAAGGCTCCGAGTTTCAGGGTATTCAGGATGGCCTCATCCACCTGATTTGATTCCGGAAGTGGTTTGTGCATCACATCACCCGAACAGGCGAAAAAGAGAAAGCTTAAACATAGAATAATACTATGGAAAATTTGTTTCATGCCATTAATGTGTTGAATACCGGTTCCTGCTGATTGTGTTTGTATACCCATGCATATTGGGTATGCCCGCAAAGATAAGTGATTCCTGCGCTACAAAAAACATTACGTTAACAACTAAGAAATTACCAGGGTAGGATAGAGGTGCCTTGTGGAGCACTGGTATATAAATCCATTTACCTGATAGTGCAACTTGACTGATTAAAATGTAACAGATGTTGCTTTGAACATTGCAGCAGGCAATATTAAATCAGACTGATTGATGTTGGAACTCACTAAACATATGAGAACTTACCTGGCTTTCACAAATTTATAAGTAATGGTTCCTGTTTGTTCTTCGTCCCCATCCTTTTTGGGTTCAAATATTGTCCGCCTGGCTGCAGCTTCGGCTTGTTGCCGCAGGCTGATTTCGGAAATGGTAGTGCCTTTGGCTCCGGCGCTGGCATAGGTTACCTTGCCGTTTTTGTCAACCTTAATTCTAACTACAATGAATCCAGTTTCTTGTGAATCATAGGTGGGTTTTGAGAAGGATGTTGCTTTTCTGCCTCCGAGGTCGTATGAATTTCCTCCGCCGGTACCGCTACCATTCCCTGAGCCAACGCCGGACCCTGTGCCACTCCCGATGCCGCTGCCGGTACCTGTACCTGAACCAGTGCCTGAACCGCTTCCTGTGCCGCCGTAATTGCCCGATTTGGTGGTGCCATCCTCACGACCCTGGTTCCCCGGTTTACCTGTAGTGCCATCGTTGGTATTGGTGCGCTTTTTATAGAGCGCATTCGGGTCGACTACAGGTTGCTTTACCACTGTTTGGGTGGGCTGGCTTACCGTGGGTTTATCGGATGCTTTTTTGGGTTTGGTTTCCGTTTTCGAGGGCAATGCAGGGGCATCTTCAATATCCTGAGCTAAAACATCCTCAGGTTGATCAGCATCAACTTTGGTGTTTTGTGATAGATCAGGCTGTGTTTCTACAGTTCTTTTATTCTCGAAGCTTGGCATGCTTACATCCGCAAACTGGTTGTCGTTCATGCCCTGGTCGCTGGTGCCCAGGTTGATTTCCAAACCGCTGCCTCCTCCGCCACCACCTTCTTCGGGCCAGGGTGGTATTGGTGTTGTAAATACCAGGGTAAGGAAAAGCACAACCAGCAGGCCGTGAAATAGCAAAGTTCCGGCCAACCCAAGCAAATGATCCTTTACCTGTTTATGTTTATCCGTTTGAGCCATTGGGTGCTTTGGTTGCAAGTACCATTTTTACTTTCAGTTTATTCCCGATCTCGAGCACATTTACCAGGTCCTGTATGCTGAGGCCGCTGTCGCAGCGCAAAATTACGGTCAGGTCTTTCGATTTTTGCAACTCAGAGGTGAGCATGGGTTCCAGCATGGGGAAAGTTACCGGTGCATTGTTTACGAAATACTGAAGGTCTTTGGTCACCGAAATGGTTACTTCTTTCTGCCTGAGTGCCTGGTTGTGTTTGGAACTGGGCAAGGTGAGTTTAACCACGTTCGGGTTGAGCAGCGTCGACATGATCAGGAAAAACAACATCAGGAAAAACATGATGTCGTTCATCGAAGAGGTGGCTACTTCGGCGGTTATTTTCTTTTTTCTGCGCAGGTTCATTTTACAGGCTCCTGTAATAAATCAATAAACTCCATGGCGCTGTGTTCCAGTTTCTGCACGGTTTTTTCAACCATAATATTGCACCAGTGGTACAATACAAACGCTGTAATACCAACCAGCAGACCGGCAGCGCTCGAAACCATTTTGGTATACAATCCGGCCGAAACCGTTGTTATGCTCACATCACCGGCAAGTGAGATGTCGTGAAAAATCTTGATAACCCCGATGATGGTACCAATAAACCCGAACATGGGCGCAATACCGGCGATAATGGCCAGGATTACCACGTTGTTTTCCAGTTTGTATACCTCAAATTTCCCGACAATTTCAATAGAATCTTCTATTTCCTTCAAAGGGCGTCCCAGTCGTTTTATCCCTTTTTCAATCATGCGTGCTGCAGGGCTTTCGTTGCTTTTGCAGAATGCAATGGCTGAATCAATACGTCCATTGGTAATAAAGTCGCGGATGTTATTCATCAGGTTGGCTTCGTTGCGCGATGCACGGCGGATATGGAAATACCTTTCAATAAAGATGTAAATGGCCACTACCGACAAAATTGCAATCGGGATCATAATCGGGCCGCCCTTTACAATTAATTCGCCAAGCGAAAAGGATTCTTCTTTAGGTGGGGTAAGCGCCGGCAGCTGGTTTACTGCTTTTGCAGCGGTGTCGGCTGCTCCCTGTGTGGTTTGAACAATCTGAAGGAGAACTGAAGCGATCATATTATTGAATTAGTTGGGTAAAAATACAATCATTACAACCTGCTATTCACGCTGTAACAATAAATTAATGAACAATCCATTGTTCAATTAACTCCGGCTTGCCTTATTTATTACGCAATAAGCCTTAAAAAATTGTGATAAAATTGCTTTGAACCCCATTTTTAGAAGCGTTTGCGAAAACAGCGGGCCTGATGGGGAGACTTTGCAGACTTGGTTAAATTTACAGGAGGCCGTGCGATAAGTTTGCGTGAATTTAGTGTTGGTAAAAAAGCTTAGTATAAAATGAAATATCGGGAAAAGTGGGATATATTTGTTGCTTGTGGCAAGCTTTGAAGAAAGACTAAACTTTGAATTAGGTATCAAAATAAAGTATAGAATTATGAAAAAATTAACTATTAAATTGTTGGTCCTATTCGTTTTCATTGCGTGTTTTTCATGCAAAAAAGATAGTGCAAATTATTGTATTAACCGGATTATTGAAAAACCTGGTGATAGCCAATTATCTGAAAAAGATTTGAACCTGGTTAAATCACTGTTTGACAAAAATAATATAAGCTATTACAATTATTCTTTTTACTGGTTAGATACGACTGTATCCGGGCGTCATTATGTTCATTGTTTTCAGTATATAAATAACTTAAAGATACTTACCAACCCCTTGCATTATACTTTTGATGAGAATGATGAAGTTGCAGGATTAAGGGGTGACAAAATTGAAAATATAAATCTTGATAGTATTCCAAATATGAATGCTAATGATGTGGTAAAAATATTTTTAGATCAAATCAGCAAAAGTTCGCACTTCAAATCAGAATTAGCAGAAATAGAAAACGGTTGTTTTTATGTTGAATTTGGTTATTTTCAAGATACTCCGTTGGATGATCCAAAGAAAAAAATAATGATTAAAGCCTGGAAAGTAAGTCGAGATATTGGAGGCTCCCCATATGCATATATTGACGATGCAGATGGTAGAGTTATCATATATTGGGAGGGATTTGGATTATAATGTGAACTTGAAAGAAAAGAGATTAAAAAATGTCAGGTGAAGTACATCATTGAAAGCTTGATACCCAAACCGGCCTTTGCTTGCGCGCGCATGGGGCGCGTTCGCAATTCACCTCTGCCACAAACTTAACAATATTACGTTTATCAGTGATGGCATACCGGTATAATTTGTAGCCGAGCTGAATTCATACTCCCAGGGTACTTGTCAGACATACCTCAACACTACTTAACTAATACTTTAACTTATAATTGTATATATAAATAGTTTACTGATGCGCGCGCTTGAAGCGCGCGCGAGCCTGGGTGTCAGAATTGCAATTTGTATGTATCTGAAGTACCTCATTAATTTCTTTAATAGTAGCATAACCAACTTATATTCTCACATCTTCCCCATTTTCGATGAAACCGTGATGGGCAGGGTGCAGCGCACATTTACCGGCACGCCTCCTCTTTTAGCGGGGATCCACAGGGGCATTGATTTTACCAGCCTTAATACTTCTGCATCGAGGTCGGGTTGGAGTCCGCGCACCACTTTAAAGTCGCGCAGGCTGCCGTCGCTCATAATTACCACGTAAACCAGTATGGTGCCCCGCACATTCATATTCAGGGCAATTTCGGGGTAACGGATATTCGAATTGATGAAATCCTGCATGGCTCTTGGTCCGCCCGGAAATTGCGGGTTGATATCGGCCGATCCGTACACTTCGCCGCCGGTACCTTCGCCATTGGCATTCGAAGTGCCGGTTCCCTGCGTACCGGTTCCGTTATTGCTGGTATTGGTTGAGTCCGAATTACCGGTTGATGGCTGTTTTAAATCCTGCTGTTGCTGAGGAACCAGGTTATCGTCCACAATTTTTTCGGGAACTGCCGAATTCGCGGATGCAGACCCTGCACTGGTTTCTATTTTCATCCGCGTTGATGGATCGTATGTCATATCAATATTCACCACCTGGTAATTATATAAGCCCGAGTCGTAAATGGTGGGAGATATGAGCTTCGAAAGCGGATAAATAGAAATGATGGCTATAAAAAGACCGAACGCATAAACAAAACTCCGGATTAACCTGCGCTTATTGCTTTTCCGAAGGGTATAGGCACCATAGGACTGGTTCCTGCCTTCAAAAACCATATCGTCGAGTGATGTGCGTATGCTGCCGGTTTCTTTCAAAATTTCTTTCATGGTTACTGAAATACAAACTTACAAAAGAAAATGAGTTGGTCAGAATTTTAACGATTATTAGCATTACCGGGTAACAGTTTGTAACAGCTTGCCAGGTAAAATTCAGACAAAAAAAAAGCCCCGGCATCACCAGGGCTTTTCTTTCAAATTAAAAAGCTTATTTTTTCTTTTCAGCTTCTTTCAGTTTTTTCTCTTTCCGACGGTTCGACATCATGATGAAGTCGTAAGCAACCGGAGTAGCATTGAAGATGGACGAATAAGTACCTACGCCAATACCCACGAGTAAGGCGAAGATAAATCCACGGATAACATCACCGCCAAACAGGAATATCGCCAGCAAGGTAACCAGGGTGGTACCTGAAGTGTTGATGGTACGGCCGAGGGTACTGTTCATACCGCCGTTCATATTGGTTGCCAGGTCGCGTTTCGGGTACAGTGTGATCCACTCGCGTAACCGGTCGAAAATAATTACAGAGTCGTTGATGGAGTAACCAATAATGGTAAGTACGGCTGCAATGGCTGCCTGGTCAACTTCCATATTCCATGGAACAACACCATATGCAATCGAATAAAGCGATACCGTAATCAGTGAGTCGTGCATCAGCGAAGTAACACCGCCCAAACCATATTGCCATTTGCGGAAGCGGATAGCCACGTAAATAAAGATGGCAACCAGTGCAAAGAACAGTGCATACATGGCCGAACGTTTGATGTCGTCGGAAATAGCCGGGTCAACTTTCTGCGAGTTTTGTATACCAATGGTCTCATTCTGGGTGCTGAAATCAACTGCAGCAAGAGGAGTAGCATAAAAACTTTTCAACCCGCTGTATAATTTATTTTCAACGATTGAGTCTGCTTTTTCCGATTTGTCATCAACCATAAATTTGGTTGTGATTTTCACCCTGTTTTTGCTTACACCAATGGTTTTAACTTCAGGGGCTTCGCCACCAAATTCTTTACTGAGCGACTGACGGATATCTTTTGTGCTTACTTCCTTATCGAATTTCACGATATAGGAACGTCCTCCGGCAAAGTCAACACCATAGTTCAGGCCTTTGGTAGCCAGCGAAATCATACCGATCAGAATCACAACACCTGATACAATATACAGTTTTTTGCGGATGCCGATAAAGTTGATATTGATATTGGTAAAGGCATTGATGGTGTATTTATTTCCGAAGGTAATGTCCACGTTACGGTTAAGCATCGATTCGAATACCAGTCGCGAAATAAATATGGCGGTAAACAGTGAAGTACAGATACCGATGATAAGGGTGGTAGCAAATCCCTGGATAGGACCTGAACCGAACACATACAGTACAATACCTGTGATGATGGTGGTTACGTTACCGTCGATAATAGCTGAGTAAGCATGGTGGAAACCATCGGTGATGGCCAGACGCAGACCTTTCCCGGCCCTGACTTCTTCTTTGATACGCTCGTAAATAATTACGTTGGCATCAACCGCCATACCTAAGGTAAGTACAATACCGGCAATACCCGGAAGTGTTAATACGGCTCCAACACTGGCAAGAACCCCGATTAAGAAGAATACGTTGGTTAACAAGGCAACATTGGCAACCAATCCGGCTTTTGCATAGTAGAACTGCATGTAAAGCAGTACCAGGATAAATGCAATAACAAATGAAAGCAATCCTGCGTTGATTGATTCCTTACCGAGTGAAGGTCCTACAATTTCTTCCTGTACAATACGTGCTGGTGCAGGCAGTTTACCCGATTTCAGCACGTTTGCAAGGTCCTGTGCTTCTTCAACACTGTAACTTCCTGAAATGGATGAACGACCATTTGGAATTTCGTCATTAACATTCGGTGCTGAATACACATATCCATCCAAAACAATGGCTACCTGTTTGCCAACATTGTCGCGGGTAAGGTTTTTCCAAACCTTGGCACCGGCCGAATTCATGCCCATCGATACTTCAACGCGGCCATTCTGATCATAATCCTGGCGGGCTTCAACAATAACATCTCCAAAGAGAGCGGCAGTGTTTTCGCGGTTAGTCGATTTTAATGCCATCAGTTCCAGGATTCCGGGAGCTTCCTTTTCGGGTTTAATTGTCCAGGCAAACTGGCAATTACGCGGGAACATTCCTTTTACCTTGCGAAGCATGGCGTTGATTCGTGCAGTGTCCTTGATGGCAGCATAGCCAACGGTAGCGCGGTTGGTGGCAAAAGTTTGCCCGTTCTGCTGAACATAAGCAGGCTGCAGGTAAGCGTACAGCGGGTTTTCTTTTTTGTATTTTTCGATCTGCTGGTCTTTACCGGCAGCAGTGGTGTCCTGTTTCAGTTTTTCAGCCAGGCTCGATTTTTTTGCAGTATCGGTTTTGGCAACAGCAGCAGTTTTTACAGCTTTTGCTGAATCAGCCTTAGGAGCCAGTGAATCA
Source organism: uncultured Bacteroidales bacterium (assembly GCA_937965665.1). Lineage (GTDB taxonomy): Bacteria > Bacteroidota > Bacteroidia > Bacteroidales > UBA4417 > UBA4417. The sequence continues at coordinate 4,991 of CALCJE010000337.1, read as the reverse complement.
GCAGCAGCGGCGGTTGTATCAGCAGTCAGGTCAACACCGGCCAGGCGTTTGTTGGCTTCGTTGAAAATACCAGCCAGTTCGCTGAATTTGTAGGTTTCCCAGAATTCTAGTTTTGCGGATCCCTGCAGCAGTTTACGAACACGCTCGGGTTCTTTAATACCCGGCAGCTCGATTAATATACGGTCGCTGGTAGCCAGTTTGGTAATGTTAGGCTGGGTAACACCGAAACGGTCGATACGGTTACGCAGAATATTAAAAGTACGGTCGAAAGCATCGGTACATTCCTGGCGCACCACTTTCAGAACTTCTTCGTTGGTGGAGTTGGGCCTTATTTTTTCACGAAGCTCCATACGCCCGAAAATAGCCGAAAGCTTGGCGTTTGGATCAATCTGTGCAAATGATTCGCCGAATAAAGTAACGAAGTCTTTGTCGCTGTTTTTCTGTTTTTCGTTTGCCATGGCCATAGCCTTGGTGAAAACAGGGTTGGTGCTGTTGCCCGACATTCCTCTTACCACGTCAGCAACGGATACTTCCATGGTTACGTTCATACCGCCTTTTAAGTCCAGACCAAGGTTTATTTCGCGGTCGAGACACTCTTTATAAGTATACTTGCGCACAAGTATGTTATAAACAGGTTGGTTAGCTACTGAATCGAGGTAGTAACGCGTGCGGGCTTTTTGAATGGAATCGGCCAGCGTGGCTTCAAGTTTGGCATCGTTTTTTGCTAATTGTTTAGCCAGGGCCATTGCCTGTTCGTTGGTAGCGTAATTCTTCGCTTTGTTTTCGGTAATACTGGTAACTACAGTGAACGAAAGCTGGAAAAGACATACTACGGCAAATGCTATTGCAAAGAAACGTATTGCGCCTTTATTCTGCATGTGATTAGAATTTAGGTAGTTAGATAAACTTTATTTTTTGAGCCTGCAAAGATAGAAATCTATTGTCAAATAACAAATGCAGCCGGCGAAAGAAATGAAATGATTTTCGGCTAGTTATGAACAATGGGGCGTTTTTAAAGGCTTGTACCCAACCTGGAGATTCAGTTTTAAATCTTTTTGAATGCCGAAATAAAGCTGCCACAATATTCCGATCTTTGCATCTGGTTAAACCTATATTGCTTTACCCTGAAATTTTTAATGCCATGCCCAGATTTAATTTGTCACGATCAGTCAAAAATTTACTGCTTATCCTGGTGGTTTTATTTGTTTTTCGTCCCTGGTATTCAACGGCTCAAAAAGCCGTGGTTGACGTGCTCACCTATAATATCAGGTTGGCTACACCCGACGACGCCCCAAATACATGGGACAACCGCAGGGAAAATGTTTTTTCGGTAATCCGTTCCGCAGCTCCTGATGTGTTCGGGTTGCAGGAAGTACTTTCATCACAGCTTGCTGACCTTGAAGCCGCTTTTCCGGGTTACACCCGCATTGGGGTGGGCCGCGACGATGGCAAGGCTGCCGGGGAATTTTCACCCGTATTTTTCAATACAAAACGGTTTTCGATGCTCTCGTCGGGTACTTTCTGGCTTTCGCAAACACCCTCGGTTGCCGGTAGCCGTGGCTGGGATGCAGCCTGCAACCGGGTAGTAAGCTGGGTTCAGCTGAAAGATAAAAAGTCATCGGCTGTTTTTCTTGTTTTTTGTACCCATTTCGATCATATGGGCGAAACAGCCAGGCGCAATTCGTCAAAACTGCTGTTGCATGCCGTCGACTCACTGGCTGGTTTTAAACCGGTAATTGTTCTTGGTGATTTTAACGCCGAAACTGATTCGGAGCCCTACAGCATACTCACTGATTTTTCGGATCGGCATCACCTGGTGGATGCAAAGCAGATTTGCCAGACGGTTACCGGGCCCGACTACACCTTTACCGGGTTTAAAGTTGGAGGCCAGCCCGGCATACGGATCGATTATATATTTATCAAAAATAATGTGCAGGCACTTTCCTATAAAGTTTTAGAAACGCATTCCGGCGAATATTATCCTTCTGATCACCTGCCGGTGAGCGCCTCACTCAGGTTGTATTAGGTGCAAATTCCTGCGCCGGTGCCGCTTCCGGTAATGTTCAATTTTTTAACACTGCTAACCTGGTTTACCGTCATTTCCTTATGCAAAATACTTTCAGATACGGCTGGACATACATCGTCATTATTGCTCTTTCAACGCTGGTAAGCCGGTCTGCATGGGCGCAGTTGTCGGCTATTCACGATTACCGGCGTGTAGATAGTGTTTTGGTAATGAACGGGAGTAACGATACGCTGAAATTCCCTTTTGCCGGAGGTTTGAACAGTTGCCAGTTTGTTAATATCGACATCAATCTGGATGGTACCGATGACCTGCTGGTTTTCGATCGCCATGGTTACAGGATTTTGCCTTTCCTGGTTGTGCCTTCATCGCCATCAACCCTGAAATATGCGCCCGAACTTGCGTCGCTTTTTCCAGGCCTGGAGCATTGGGTACAAGCTGTAGATTATAACCACGACGGGAAAAAAGATCTTTTTACCTATACCACGGCAGGTATAAAAGTGTTCAGGAATGAATCGCAAAATACCCTGAAGTTTACACAGGTTACACATCCTTTCCTGCGGTCGAAACAAGGAACGGCGCTCACCAACATCCTGGTAACCTATGCCGATTACCCGGGTATTGCCGATTTGGATGGAGACGGTGATATGGACATACTCACTTTCTGGGGATTAGGTTCTTTTGTTGAATATCACAGGAATACTTCCATGGAGCGTTTTGGTATGGCCGATTCACTTACCTTCGAAAAGGAATCGGCATGCTGGGGGCATTTTGCCGAAGGAAATGAAAGTAATGTAATTGTGCTTGATACATGTCCTGGTGTTAAAAAATCGACCGCACTTTCGGGAATTGTTTCCGATGATCCGAAACATACCGGCTCGACCCTGCTAGTCAACGATTTTAACGGGGACGGATTGCCTGACCTGGCCTTAGGCGATGTGGATTTCAGCGCGCTGGTTAGCCTGGTAAACGGAGGCACTGTTACTGATGCCCGCATGGTTTTGCAGACCGCAAATTTTCCCGATGCCTCAAACCCGGTCAATCTGAATACATTTCCGGCCGCAATGCTAACCGACGTGAATAACGACGGGTTGAAAGACCTGCTGGTTTCACCGTTTGATCCATCGCTCACCAAGGGCGAAAATTTTGCGGGTAACTGGTTATACTTAAATTCCGGCACAAACCTCAAGCCTGTTTTTCAACTGGCATCCAAAAGTTTTCTGCAGGACGAAATGCTCGATTTTGGATCAGGGGCATACCCGGTGTTTATTGATTATAATAACGACGGGCTTATGGATGTATTGGTAGGAAATTATGGCTATTCCGATACCTGCATTTTTACACCTGCCACCGGCCTCAAATGTTCTTTTACATCAAAACTTGCCTTGCTTCTGAACATCGGAACCACGAACAGCGCGAAATTCAGGCTTGCCGACAGGAATATTGCCGGGCTTGATGCATTGCAGATGCAGTCGCTCATTCCGTCAGTAGCCGATATGGATGGCGATAGTGACCCTGACCTGGTTTGCGGCAATGCCAAAGGGAAACTGGTATATTGCGAAAATGTGGCGCAGCCTGGCCAGCCTGCCGATTTCAGGCTTACTGATCCGGCCTGGTTTGCGATTGACGAAGGCGATTATTCGGCTCCACAGCTTTTTGATGTGGACAACGACGGACTTACTGACCTGGTTTGCGGCAAACTTGATGGCACCTTGAGTTACTACCGCAATACAGGTACCAAAAATTCACCTCAGCTTACTTTTGTTACTGGTAAACTTGGTGGGGTAGATATTACAGATACCCTCAGGTCGTACTATGGGTATAGTGCTCCGTGTTTTTACCGCGACAAACAGGGCGAAACCAGGCTTTTTACAGGAAGCGAATTTGGTGATGTTTTTGTTTACGATCATATTGATGGAAATCTTCAGGGCGATTTTCATTTACAGGGAGTATTGCCCGGCATTCGCGATGGATGGCGCAGCGCTATTGCCTTAGGGAACCTGAATAACGACACCCTCACCGATATGCTGGTGGGTAATTATTCGGGTGGGCTGGGTTTGTTTTTTGGTAAGCCTGATAAGATTTTCGGCACCGGGCAGCAGGTGAGTGCGTATACGCAGCTGCTGGTCAGTCCAAACCCCGCTGCAACATTTATAACACTGGCAACAGGTAACCATAAAATAACCAAACCGGCTGATATTCAAATTTATGCTATGGATGGTAGCCTGGTAAAGAATTTCAGGCAGGTAGCTGTTTCGGCTCCGCTTGATATCAGTGATTTGCCAAACGGCGTTTATATTTTGTTTGCTATTATCGGAAACGACAAGGCACGTGGCAAACTGGTTATTTGCCGCTGATTTTATCTGCCTGACATTTAGAAACTTTCTCCGCTTACTCAGACATTAATTAAAGTGATTTCGATATAAAACTGATTGGGCAAATTCTGTATGAAGTTCAAAATAAATAAGTTAATAAGGTTGATTTCTATCTTTCTGTTTCCATCTACTAAGGTTAAAACAATACAATAAGGTTGAAGCAAATATTTACCTTATTTTTACTTTTATAAGCTTAATAACAAGAAGAATACAATTAAATCGAGCCTTATTCCTTTATTTTCAATCACGTTTGGTTTTTTTATTTCGAATTCATGCTAATTATGTTCTTTTTCCTGACGAATTTGTAGGAAATGGAATGATCAAACTTGCATTCGCTTTTAGAAATTAGGTTTCAGTGCGTATTTGTTGTAGTAGTCTTCAATTACTTCAACCGCGCTGCCGGCATCATCAACCAGGGTAAAAATGTCGAGATCGGCCGGGTCGATATTGTTGCTGGCCATTACCTGTGCTTTAATCCAGTCCACCAGCCCGCCCCAGTAAGCAGTGCCCACCAGCACAATGGGGAAACGAACCAGTTTGTGCGTCTGTATCAGGGTGATAGCCTCAAAAAGCTCGTCGAGGGTTCCAAAACC
>CALCJE010000336.1 GCA_937965665.1 uncultured Bacteroidales bacterium | reverse complement strand
TGTGCTGAACAATATCCCGGAAGATGAGCGGCGCATGGAACGCAGAATTGTGATCCGCCACCCGCGTGAAAAAGATTTCAACTGGAGTGATTCGGAAGGGACTTTTACCGATACGCTGAAATTTGGCGACGACCAGGAGATTATTTTCAGTGATAAATTCGACCGGCCGTTCCCGTATTCCGGCGAACCTGGAAAGCAACAATACTTTCACTTCCGGATGCCGAATGATTTTGCACCCATGCCCGGGCCTGATTTTGACCATATGCTCGAAGGTATGCTCCGCTCGTACGGGCTGGATGATATGATGCCCCTGGGCGAAATGAAGCAGGCTGTGGTGAAAAAGAAACGCAATGGCAAAAAGGTAATCATCACTTTCGAAGACAGGGAAGATAAGCAGTCCGGCAAAAGCCACCGCAATAAAAAAGAAGAGAAAGTATATTACTTTAACGATGGCGGGCAGGGGATGATTTCACCTGGTGATGAGCGGGTAATTATACAGGAGAATAATGGTAATGAACAGCCTGTAAAAACTGAGAAAAAAGTAATTATCATCAAAGAAGGAAAAGAAAAATAATTTTTCAGAATCAGGCGATAAAAAACGAATAGCCCGGAACCATCACTGGTTCCGGGCTATTTACTTTTAAGGAAAGGCTAATTATTTCCCTAAAACTTCTTCCAGTTTTTTAACCAATTCCTCGCCACGAAGTCCGGCAGCAAGAATTTTTCCTTCTTTATCCAACAGGAAGTTAGCCGGAATTGACATAACTCCGTATTGTTTGGCAGCAGCGTTGTCCCAGCCAACCAGGTCGCTTACATGGGTCCAGGTTAAACCGTCTTTTGCAACGGCAGCAGTCCATTTAGCTTTATCTGTATCGAGTGATACGCCTAACACGGTAAATCCTTTGCTGTTAAATTTCTTATAAGCGGCAACCACGTTCGGGTTTTCGGCACGGCAGGGGCCACACCACGATGCCCAGAAATCAACCAGGACTACTTTACCTTTCAGGCTGTTCAGGCTAACAGGTTTTCCGGTTGAATCGTTCATGGTAAATTCAGGTGCCGGCTGCCCGGGCTGAACTTTGGTGAGTATGGTTTCGCGTTCGGCCAGTTTTTTAACATAAGCTGAGTTGGCTATGGAAGGATCCATGGCTTTGTTAATGGCTTTCAGATCGTCGAGGTTATAAGCATAGGCATTGCTGATAGCCAGGTAAGCAGCTACAACGCTTTTCCCGTTTTTCAGGATATAATCCTTGGTAAATTCCGACTGTTTTTTCTGAATGGAGTCGAAGGCAGCGTCGATTTTTTTGGTTGTAACTGTATCTTTGGCTTCTTTGGCTTTCATATAGTCGCCATACAAAGCTTCCATTTTATCGTTGTATACTTTTTCGTCTTTCTGGTATGCTACCAGTGCATCATGGGTAGTGGAGCCTGTAACTTCTGATTTATTGATGCTGTCAGCATATACTTTCATGGTAATGGCTGAGTTTTCGATGAAAAATGGCAAGGCACCATCTTTGTCCTGCACTTTCAGGTAATATACTTCGGGCATTTCAACCTTACCGGTAAAAGAAAATTTGCCTTCTTTCACCTGAACGGAGTCGGCTGTAATCATTTTGCCTTCATCACGTTTTTTAAGCAATACCCATGCGCTGTCGGCTCCGGTAATGGTACCTTCGATGGTGTATCCACCTGTTGTTTTTTTGCTGCATGAAAATACAGAAATTAGAACAGCGATCATCAGGCTGCCTGCAAGTAATCTTTTCATATTGTTTTGTTTAGAGGTTTGTTTGGTGCAAATGTATGTTTTTTTTGTTATCAGCCAAATGATCAGCAAAACACAAAAAAACAGTTAATTAACAAGGGAATCAGGATTTTGCTTTGGTGGGTGCGAAAATATATTCGAACAACATGATAAAAAGGAAGGTGAACAGGGTGCTCACAATTACACGCAGCATGGTTTGCCAGAATTCGTCGAGGCTCATCACATCGAGCAGATTGATAAAAAGCTGGTGCGCAAAAGTAACCAGCAGCGCGTAAGTCATAAACCATTTAAGACCCATTTGCTGTAGTTTGGGCTGGGTTGTTATATCGTACTCGGGTTTTTCACCCACCAATTTAATAATCAGCGGCCGCATAAAAGCTGCAAAAACACTGCTTGCAGCATGTAAGCCCAGTGTACCACTGAAGATATCCACCGTTAGACCTGTGCCAAATGCCAGCAAAAGTAAAAGCCAGCCCGGGGTTTCGAACGGAAGTAACAGGATAAATAACAGGTAAACATATGGATTCAGGAACCCATAGAAATCGACTTTGTTCATGATCAGAACCTGTATCAGTAACAAAGCCACAAACCTGAAAATATTTGTAAATACCAGTCTATTCATCTTTGAGCCCTTCCGTACTTTTTTCGAGTGATTCCTGCTCTTCTTTCATCAGGTTTTTTACAACATACACATATTGCAGCGAATTGAAATCGACACTGAATTTAAAAGGTATGGTATAAAAATGCTCGCCTTGCTCAACCCTGAAATCGGTTATGGTTCCGATCATCAGCCCTGCGGGGAAAATATAGGAGAATCCGCTGCTCACAATGGTATCGCCCCTTGCTATTTTTACATGGGCAGGTATATCGGTAAGGGTGCCATACAGGTGATCAACGCCATTCCATACTACTGTACCCATTTGACCGTTTTTCAATATTTTGCCGCTAAGGCGGGTATGCTTGTTGAGCATACTCATTACCCAGCTGAAATTTTCCGATACATTTACCACTGTTCCGGCAATACCTGTAGGGGTAATTACGGCCATATCCTTCTGGATGCCACTCCGGCTGCCCTTATCGAGCATGATGTAATTGTTCCGTTTGCCAACGGTATTCAGTACCACCTTGGCTACAATATATTTGTATTGCTGTTTGTAAAGGGTATCGTTAACCCAGAATGTATTGGTATCGTTCCTCAGGTACGAAACACTTTTCATCTGCCTGAGCATGGCATTTTCCTGGGCAAGGTGCTCGTTGGTGGTACGTAGTTTCAGATAATCGGTTGCATCACTTACCGTGGTATAGAAACGGCCGGTTACCCGGCTTCCCGCTTTCAGTATTGCAGAACTTTGGTAATACGTCGAATTTACCAGCAGGGTCACTGAAATAAACTCAAGCAGCAGGAATATCAGCAGGAAATGATACCGGATAATGAAAACCAGGATATTGCGCATAGTATGCTACGGTATCGGGTGTAAATGTTTTTATTAAAGTGCTTGCAAAAACCTGAAGGCAATTGCAAAGTGCCATGTTCAGGGAGCCAGGTACCGGTTAGCACTGGAACCTGGAATCTTGAACATGGCACTTTTTATTTAATCAGGAAGGTAAACTTATCAAAATTCTTTAAAGCTATACCTGTGCCACGTGCTACTGCATGCAAAGGATCGTCGGCAACATGAACCGGCAACTTGGTTTTCATGTGTATACGTTTGTCGAGCCCGCGCAACAGTGATCCGCCACCGGCCAGGTAAATACCTGTTTTAAAAATATCGGCAGCCAGTTCTGGCGGTGTCATTTCGAGTGCATTCAGCACGGCAGCTTCAATTTTCGAAATCGATTTATCCAGTGCATGTGCAATTTCGGCATAGTTTACATATACTTCTTTCGGAATACCGGTAAGCATATCGCGGCCGTGTACAGCATAGTCAGGTGGCGGGTTGTCAATTTCGGTAAGTGCCGATCCCACTTCTATTTTAATAATTTCGGAAGTGCGTTCGCCGATATTGATATTGTGCTGTTTGCGCATGTACTCTTCGATGTCGGCATTAAAATCGTCGCCGGCAATACGGATGGATTTGTTATTTACAATTCCGCCAAGGGCAATAACCGCAATTTCGCTGGTACCACCGCCTATGTCAATTACCATGTTTCCGGTAGGTTCGAGCACATCAATACCAATACCGATAGCTGCTGCCATAGGTTCGTGTATAAGGCGTACTTCTTTGGCTCCGGCCTGTTCGGCTGAGTCTTTCACGGCACGTTCTTCTACTTCGGTAATACCTGATGGAATACAGATAACCATACGCAATGCAGGTGGAAAAAGGCTGCGGCCCGGGCCAATCATTTTTATAAACTCACGGATCATATACTCGGCCGACTGGAAATCGGCGATTACACCATCGCGCAGCGGACGTATGGTTTTGATATTTTCGTGGGTTTTACCGTGCATCATCTGTGCCCGTTTGCCCACGGCAAGTACCTTGCCCGTATTGCGTTCGATAGCAATAATCGAAGGCTCATCTACAACTACCTTATCGTTATATATGATGATGGTATTGGCAGTGCCAAGGTCCATCGCAATTTCTTTGGTAAGAAATGAAAAAAGTCCCATGTGTGTGTATTCTTCCTATTAAATGTATTTAGTTCACAAATAAATTCCGGTAATTACACCGGAAGTATCTTAATGTTTGAAATGCCTTACACCTGTAAATACCATTGCCATGCCTTTGTGGTTGCAGAAGGTTATTGAGTCTTCATCGCGAACCGAACCACCGGGTTGAACCACAGCGGTAATTCCCTCATTGTATGCCAGCTCAACCGAATCGGCAAAAGGGAAAAATGCATCCGAAGCCATCACTGCACCTTTTAAATCGAGGCCAAATTCCGCTGCTTTCGATATGGCATGTTTCAGGGCATCAACCCTCGATGTCATACCACAGCCTGCACCCAGGAGCTGACCGTTTTTTGCAAGCACAATAGCGTTGCTTTTCAAATGCTTAACAATGATATTTGCAAAAAGCAAATCCTTAACCTGTTGTTGATCAGGGTGGGTGTTGGTAACAGTGCGCAGGTCATCTGCCGTTTCGGTTCGTGTATCTTTGCCTTGTTCTATAACCCCGTTAAGTACTGACTTAAATTGTTTTGCCTGAAAATCAACCGGTTTAGCCTGCAAAATTATTCTATTTTTCTTTGACTTCAGGAGTTCGAGCGCATTTTTTTCGTAATCGGGTGCAATTATTATTTCGAAAAACAATTTATTTACTTCAGCAGCAGTGTCAGCATCCACAGTTTTGTTGGTAACTACCACTCCGCCAAAGGCCGACACCGGATCACCTGCCAGTGCATCGAGCCAGGCTTGTTTCAGCGTTGGCCGGCTTTCAACCCCACAGGCATTGGTGTGTTTTATGATGACAAAAGTAGGTTCTGTAAATTCGTGTATCAGAGCCAGCGCAGCTTCGAGGTCAACCAGGTTGTTGTACGATATGGCTTTGCCATTATGCTGTTCAAAAAGTGCTGAAAGATCGCCGTAGTAAATGCCTTCCTGGTGTGGATTTTCGCCATAGCGCAGCACCTCGCTTTTATTCAGGCTTTGTTTGAAAGCCGGTATGGATGCCTTGCGGTTGAAATAATTGAAAATGGCTGAATCGTAGTGCGAAGAGACATTAAAAGCCTGTGCAGCAAAATAATAACGGTCATCCAGGTCGCTGTATCCTTGCTTTTCATCGAGTAATGTTATCAGGTCGGTGTATTGGGCAGCCGAGGTAACAATAATAACATCGTTATGGTTTTTAGCTGCCGCCCTGATGAGCGAAATGCCGCCGATATCAATCTTTTCAATGATATCATCTTCACCTGCGCCCGAGGCAACGGTTTCTTCGAAAGGGTAAAGGTCGACAATTACCAGGTCGATAGGCGGTATCGCGAATTCGGCAGCTTGTTTCAGGTCTTCCTCTTCCTCGCGGCGATACAAAATACCCCCGAATACTTTAGGGTGAAGCGTTTTTACCCGCCCGCCGAAAATGGAAGGATATGAAGTAAGACTTTCAACAGTAACTGCCTCAATTCCCAGCCCACGAATGAAATCGTAAGTACCCCCGGTTGAGTAAATGGTAACTCCAAGGGCATTAAGTTTGTGTGCAATTTCGTCGATATGGTCCTTATGGAATACCGAAATAAGTGCTGATCGTATCTGTTTTGTAGTATTCATAAGGGTTTTAGGATTTCTCAAATGGTTTGCAAGTTTACGAAATTTTGAGGCATGTTTTATAGATCAGTGCGAAAAAGAAGTATTAATTATTGAAAGTAATTCTAAATAGTGAATAGGAATAAAATTGTATGTAATTTTACCGTACAATAGGTGAAAGGATTCAACGGCCTTTATTAAGTTGTAAGCACCCGGCTATCGCGAACAAAGTATTTCATTTGCTTATTCCGCGTTCGGGTATACAGGCAGGCCGAAAGGTAAAATAAGTTGATTTCATCCGGACAACCTGAATCTGTATAAACATTAAACCCCAATTAAAATCAAAATATAATCATGCTTTATTTAAGGTTGATCCGTGAGTCGTTTGCATTTGCCATGCAGGCTATAGTTGCCAACAAGGTGCGTACATTTTTGTCGTTGCTGGGTATTACTATAGGTATATTTTCGGTTATCTCGGTGCTTACTGTTTTCGATAGTATCGAAATGAAATTACGCAAGAACATCGAAGAACTGGGCAGCAATGTGTTGTTTATTCAGAAATGGCCCTGGGCGATGGGCGATGCCAATTACGCATGGTGGGAATACATGAAAAGACCCGAAATGCGCTTGCAGGAAATGGAGGAAATTCAAAAGCGCACCCACCTGGCCGATGCAGTAGCTTACTATGTGGGTACTAACCGCAACATAAAAAACAATGGCATCACTCTGGAGAATGCAACCATTATCGGGGTATCGCAGGATTATGAAAAAGTAGATGTACTCAATTACGGCCAGGGGCGTTATTTTTCGTACTCGGAGTCGCAGAGTGGCACCCCGGTAGCCGTGGTGGGTTCAAAAATTATAGAAGAACTGTTCGACAACACACCTGACCCGCTCGGAAAGCAGTTACTTGTTTTCGGGCGAAAAGTTCAGATTATAGGCGTATTTAAAAAAGAAGGCGAGGATAACTTCGGAGGCTCAAAAGATGATTGGGTGATGGTTCCCGTAAATTTTGCCCGCAATTTTATCGATCTGAACAGCGATAATATTGGATCATCAATCATGGTAAGGGCTAGAAAGAATGTCAGTAACGATGACCTGCGCGACGAACTCACCGGGATTATGAGATCTGTCAGAAAAGTTAAACCCGCTTCCAAAGACAACTTTTCCATTAATGAAACCAGCATCATCACCCAGGGATTCGACAAGATTTTTGGCGTGATCGCCATTGTAGGATGGATCATTGGTGGATTCTCGTTGCTGGTAGGTGGTTTTGGTATTGCCAATATCATGTTTGTTTCGGTTAAAGAGCGCACACCGCAAATCGGGATACAGAAATCGCTGGGGGCCCGCAATGCATTTATTTTGCAGCAATTCCTTTTCGAAGCTGTATTTTTATCTATGCTCGGAGGATTTGTCGGGTTACTGATTATATACCTGGGCACCGTGGCAGTAAGCAAGTTTGGCGGTATGGAACTGGTGTTGAGCGCAAAAAATATCATTATCGGTATGTCGGTATCGGCCATTATCGGGCTCATTTCCGGTTTATTCCCGGCCTGGCGTGCCTCACGCCTCGATCCCGTAGAGGCCATGCGTTCGAACTTTTAATGCATATTGCGCTTGCACTTGAAACACCGGCACCGGGTGACTTAATTTGCTGAATTATCAGTTTTGTGGTAACAATCTTCAATATTAAAGTTATTTTTGCCGAAAGGCTTCACGAATGGAAAAACGCTGGGTACTTAAACAAAGAGGTGATGCATCCCTGGTTTCGGATATAGCTACCGCATTGGGGATTGAAAATGCATTGGCCGAATTGTTGGTACAACGCGGGGTTTCCACTTTCGACGAAGCAAAAGCTTTTTTCAGGCCCGACCTGTCACAATTGCACGACCCTTTCCTGTTGAATGACATGGATAAAGCCATTGAGCGGATTGCCAGGGCCAGGCAAAAGAATGAAAAAATCATGGTTTACGGCGATTACGATGTGGATGGCACCACCGCTGTTTCGTTGGTATATTCCTTCCTGAAAGAAAACGGTTTCGAGCACCTCGATTATTATATCCCCGACCGCTACAGCGAGGGGTATGGCATTTCTTTCAAAGGCATTGATGTAGCCCATGAAAATAATTTCGCACTTATTATAGCCCTCGATTGCGGTATTAAATCTGTGGATAAGGTAAAATATGCCCAAGAGCGTGGCATCGATTTTATCATCTGCGATCATCACCGGCCTGGCGATGAACTTCCGCCTGCAGTGGCAGTGCTTGATGCCAAACGTGCTGATTCATCCTATCCTTTCGACGAATTATCTGGCTGCGGTGTTGGTTTCAAACTCATACAGGCATACGCTAAAACGTATGGCATTCCATTCGAAAGCCTCTATAAATACCTCGACCTGGTTACCATCAGTATTGCTTCGGATATTGTTCCGATAATTGGCGAAAACCGCATACTGGCGCATTTCGGATTAAAGCTGATCAATACCAATCCACGGCCGGGCATCGAATCCATACTGCGGGTTGCTAACATTATCCGCAAGTCAGAAAGTGACATTGAGAAAAATGGTGAGGAACCTGGGCTGCTTTTCAACCGCGAACTTACCATCAGCGACATGGTTTTTGTGGTCGGGCCACGCATTAACGCCGCCGGGCGCATCGAAAGCGGCCGCAACTCGGTAAAACTCCTGATTTCGCCCGATATGGAAGCCGCTGCCAGCATCGCCCATACCATTAACGATTTTAATACCGAACGCCGCACCCTCGATACGCAGATTACACAGGAAGCACTTGATATTATTGAGAAAGATGAATGGCTTCGGAAAGCAAAGGCAACCGTGGTTTTTAATCCCGAATGGCACAAAGGAGTTATCGGTATTGTGGCTTCGCGCCTCACTGAATCGTATTACCGCCCCACCGTTGTACTTACCCAATCCAATGGATTGATAACCGGTTCGGCCCGTTCAGTAAAGGATTTTGATGTGTACGATGCCATTGATGCATGCAGCGATCTGCTTGAGCATTTCGGCGGGCATATGTATGCGGCGGGTCTTTCGCTGAAGCCCGAAAACCTGAAACCATTCCGCGACAGGTTCAATTCCATTGTCGCGGCCAGCATTACCGACGAGATGCTGATACCTGAAGTGGAAGTTGACCTCGAGCTGAACCTGAACCAGATTACACCAAAATTCCTGCGTATCCTCAAGCAGTTTGCTCCCTTCGGGCCAGGGAATATGTCGCCAGTGTTTATGACCCGTGGAACGGTCGACACCGGCCACGCCCGCATTGTTGGCAAAAACCATGTTAAACTGACCGTTTTTCAGGAATCGGTCCGCTCGGCGCCCTATTCGGGAATTGCCTTTCAGCAAGGCGAAAAATTCGATGCCATTTCAAAAGGCCAGAGCATGAATATCTGCTTCCATATAGAGGAAAACGAATGGAACGGGGTGAAGAGTATTCAGTTGAATATTAAAGATATCAGGTTTTGTGAGGAGAATCAGTAATAATCTGAACCCATAGGCCAGTAAAATCTTACCTACCCGTATTCGATCTCCCGGCCCACCTCCTGGTGCTGGTAGTTACAGCCGGTTTTGGTGCGCGGTGTCCCGAATTACCTCTTCCCTGTTGTTTCTTTTCCTTTACCGGGTTATGGTCCATCAACGGAAACGGATGGTTATCAATAACCGGAATCCTCTTGTTAATTAGTTTTTCCACGTCGCGCAGAAATTCCTTTTCCTCGGCATCGCAGAATGAATAAGCGGTTCCTTTGGCGCCGGCCCTGCCGGTACGGCCTATACGGTGAACGTAAGTTTCGGCAATGTTCGACATTTCGTAATTAATCACGTATTCCAGTTCATCCACATCAATGCCGCGTGCGGCAATATCGGTTGCAACCAGCACACGGGTTGTTTGTGCCTTAAAATTATTAAGCGCACGTTGCCTGGCATTTTGTGCCTTGTTGCCGTGAATGGCCTCGGCAGTGATATTATTTTTGAGCAGTATTTTCACCACTTTATCGGCGCCATGCTTGGTGCGGGTAAAAACCAGGGCAGTTTTAATGTCCTGCTCTTTCAGGATATTAACCAGCAAGGAGTTTTTATTCCCTTTATCCACAAAATATACGTACTGCTTAATAATGTCAACCGTTGACGATTGCGGTGTAACCGAAACCCGCGAAGGATTGTTCAGCATGCTGGCTGCCAGTTTCACAATTTCGTCGGGCATGGTGGCCGAAAACAAAAGCGATTGTTTCTTCTTTGGTACCAGGGCAAGTATGCGTTTTACATCATGTATAAAACCCATGTCGAGCATGCGGTCGGCTTCGTCGAGTACCAGTATTTCCACATCGCGGAGGTTCAGGAAACCCTGGTTTATCAGGTCGAGCAGGCGGCCGGGTGTGGCTACCAGAATATCCACACCACGTAACAGGGTAGCCGTTTGCGGGTTTTGATTCACCCCGCCGAAAATTACGGTATTGGTCAGGCCGGTGTGGCGGCCGTAAGCATCAAAGCTTTCGCCGATTTGTATGGCCAGTTCGCGGGTAGGTGTAACAATCAGACTTCGGATTTTCCGCTTGCGGTCGCTAACTCTGTTTGCACTTAACAGTTGCAGTATAGGAATGGCAAAGGCAGCCGTTTTTCCTGTGCCGGTCTGGGCGCAGCCGATCAGGTCGGTGCCTTGTAAAATAATAGGGATGGTTTCGGCTTGTATGGGTGTTGGGGTAGTGTAACCTTCTTCTTTAACAGCTTTTAAAATGGGTTCAATAAGGTTTAATGATTCGAATTGCATTTTTATTTTGTACTAAATATGAGTGTAGAGGGCAGACATAGGCCCCCAGAATTTTTCGCAACATAAAGGTTTTAATCGATGTGGGAATGATATTCCCAAAGTAATTGCCCGGTTTTGGTTTTAGCGGCAATTTGTAAAGGGTTGATCCCCTGTTCGCGTGTCTTAAAATGCGAATGTCAGTAATGGCGGCAAAGGTAGTTTATTAAATAATACTAAACTCAAAGTTATTGATAATGAGATGTTTTTATTGCTTTATTTACAAAAAACCAGCTTCTGGATCCTGTTTTAATGTTGAAATTCAAGCTAATAAGCTTATATTCAAACCTATTCTCTCCTCGGCTTATTCACCCGATTTTTCAAAACCAACTCAATATCCTCCAGTTTAAACCCTTTGGTTTTCAGCAAAATCAGAAGGTGGTACAGCAAATCAGCCGCTTCATCCTTAAAAAGTTCGGCGTTGTTATCTTTTGCTTCAATAACAAGTTCAACGGCTTCTTCGCCCACCTTCTGCGCTACTTTATTGATGCCTTTACGGAAAAGCTTGTTGGTGTAAGATTCTACATCATTATCATCAATGCGCTGGGCAATGGTTCGCTGGAGTTCGTACAAAAAGCCTTTTGCCGACTCTTCTTTGAAGCAGGTGGTTGATCCGGTGTGACAGGTCGGGCCCACGGGATCGGCTTTAATGAGAATGGTGTCGTTGTCGCAATCAACAAGGATATCTTTCACATACAGGTAGTTGCCCGAGGTTTCGCCTTTGGTCCATAAGCGATTTTTGCTGCGGCTGAAAAAAGTTACTTTTCCTTCGGCTTTAGTTTTGGCGAAGGCTTCCTCGTTCATATAGCCAAGCATAAGCACCTGCAGGTTAACCGCATTTTGAATAATTACGGGAACAAGTCCGCCAGTTTTATTGAAATCTATGGTCATCGTACGGGGATTTTTTCGGTTTTCAGATAGTTTTTTAAATCGGGAATCGGTATTTCACCAAAGTGGAAAATGCTGGCAGCCAGGGCTGCGCTGGCTTTGGTTTGTTGAAATACATCTTTAAAATGCGCCTTTGTTCCGGCTCCGCCCGAAGCAATTACCGGGATATTTACGGCGCAACTCACCGCGTTGGTAAGTTCGAGGGCAAAGCCGGTTTTCATCCCGTCGTGGTTCATCGAAGTGAGCAGGATTTCGCCTGCGCCCAGTTGTTCAGCACGTTTCACCCAATCCATCGTTTTCAGTTCTGTAGGGATGCGACCGCCGTTTACGTAAACTATCCATTCGTTGTTCACAAATTTGGTGTCCACAGCCACCACCACGCACTGGCTGCCAAACTGCTCGGCAATAGCGGTGATAAGTTCAGGATGCTTTACGGCTGATGAATTGATGCTCACTTTATCGGCCCCGGCCTTTATGATTACTGAAACATCTTCGAGCGAATTGATGCCGCCGCCCACGGTAAAAGGGATATTTATTTCGCGCGAAATCCGTTCGACCAGCTCCGAAAGGGTCTTTCTTTTTTCGTGCGTGGCGGTGATATCGAGGAAAACCAGTTCGTCGGCGCCTTCCAGCACATAGCGTTTGGCCAGTTCAACCGCATCGCCGGCATCGCGTATATCCACAAAGTTAACTCCTTTCACGGTGCGCCCGTCGCGGATATCGAGGCAGGGAATGATTCGTTTTTTCAGCATAATTTTCTCAGGTCTTTCAATGTAATCCGGTTTTCATAAATGGCTTTGCCGATAATGGCTCCTTCGCAACCGATTTCAATTAGTTTTTCTACATCTGCATAGGTGGAAACGCCACCGCTGGCAATCAGTTTTACCCTGGTTTTGGTAATTATTTCGGCATACAGTTCGTTCGATGTTCCCTCTAACATTCCGTCTTTCGAAATATCGGTACAAATCACATACTCCACACCTTTGCCTTCATATTCCTGAATAAAATCAACCACATCCAATTCCGACGTATCGAGCCAGCCGTGGGTTGCTATTTTGCGATCAATGCAGTCGGCGCCAAGAATGATCTTTCCTGCACCGTAAGTGTTGAGCCATTCCAGGAAAATGCCCGGATTTTTAACGGCAATGCTTCCGCCGGTAATTTGCGAAGCTCCGTTCTCGAAGGCGATTTTAAGGTCTTCGTTGGTTTTTAGTCCACCACCAAAGTCCACCTTTAATCCGGTTTTTGATGCAATCTCGTACAGCACCTTATAGTTTACGATATGGCTCGATTTGGCTCCGTCCAGGTCCACCAGGTGAAGATAACGGATTCCATTGGCCTCAAATTCTTTGGCTACTTCCAAGGGGCTTTCGTTGTAAATTTTTTTGGTGGAATAGTCGCCTTTGCTGAGCCGCACGCATTTGCCACCTATGATATCGATTGCAGGAATAATTCTCATAATTCCAAAAAGTTTTTCAAAATCCGTTCGCCAACAGCTGCCGATTTTTCGGGGTGAAACTGGGTGGCGTAAAAATTATTTTTCTGCATGGCTGCGCCGAAAGGCAGAATATAATTGCAGGTGGCAATGGTTTCCTGACAGAGTTCGGCATAATAGCTATGTACGAAATAAACATTGTCGTGT
>CALCJE010000335.1 GCA_937965665.1 uncultured Bacteroidales bacterium | reverse complement strand
GTTTTTATTGTCGATGCCCAGGGGTTGCAGGGCATTGCGGGTGAGCATAGTTACCGGGGCTTTCACCAGGTTGTAGCCATTCAGGCTGTCGTCTTCGAGTGGGCTGGTTTCGTAACCTGCTTTTTTACAGGCGGCTTCGTCGAAGGCATCGGCATCCACTATAATAGTAGCCCCCGGGCGGGTCCATTTCAGGTTCGATTTCAGGGAAGCCGGGTTCATGGCAACAAGAATATCGACAAAATCGCCTGAAGTGTCAATTTTTTTTCTTCCTACGTGTACCTGGAACCCGGAAACACCGGCGACGGTGTTGTGCGGGGCACGGATTTCGGCAGGATAATCGGGGAAAGTAGCCAGGTCGAGGCCCTGGAGCGCTGCAGCATCACTAAAAAGTGTTCCTGCAAGTTGCATACCGTCGCCTGAATCGCCACAGAATTTTACAACAACATCTTCTTTCTCGATGAAGTTTGCTTGGTCGCTCATGCTTATGTTTTTTTTGAGTGAATATGGCTGCAAAGGTATAAGTTTTTGATCAAGCATGGTTTTAAAATCTTATTTATATGAATTCTAAAAAGGATTTAAGGAAAAACCATATATGCCTGTTTATCTTTACTTTAACATAATAATGAAAATCCTTAGCTCCAGGTAAAAGCTATTGAAGGGTAAAAATTCGCGGATAAAAACCGGCTAATAATTTTTTAATTTCGATGATATAAAGAATACTACTTATATTTGCATCTCAATTTTAAAACTTAAAAAAATGGCTTACGTTATTTCTGACGACTGCACCGCTTGCGGAACTTGCATTGACGAGTGTCCGGTTGAAGCTATCTCTGAAGGTGATATCTACAAAATCGACGCTGATATTTGTACCGATTGTGGTTCCTGCGCTGATGTTTGTCCTGTAGAAGCAATTTCTCCAGCATAATATTACCAGATAAAAGCGGAATTAAAAAAGCCTGCTCTCCGGAACAGGCTTTTTTGTTTTATTACAGCTAGCTAAAGTGTCTGCAAAAATTCGGCAAACCGCAGCAGGTCGTTGCCCGAATCAAAGTCGACTTTATTTTTTTTCAGGTAATCCTTTATTACTGCTTCCTGTTGCGGAAAAAGCTGCATCACTTTCTTTTTGTTGAAGAGCATAAAACCGCTTCCTGCGGTGCTTAAGTAGTACTTATTTATCTTTTCAAAAACCCGGTCCTCGCTCGAAATAAGTTTCACTACCTGCCCCTGTGTTTGCAGCCAACCATACGATTCGGTAGCTGAAGCCGGGCTGGCTGTCCCATAGCTGTCCTTTTTCAGCACATCCTTTAACTGGTAAAACCTTTTGAGCGCAACCTGCACATTCCCATCCAATATTAATTCGAGATATCCCTTGTCGACAAAAAAAGTATCCGCTGCAAATGCGATCATCCTTATATCGTCAGGATTGGCTATTGAAAGGGTATCTGCTGCCTGAAGATATTCCATTTCACCCGAAAGCAGGTTGTAATTGAGCCTGGCATCGGAAAATGTACCCGACTTGTAATAAACTTTACCCTTTATAAAACCCGGGAAACGATACCTTTCGGCATATGGCACCACATCCAGCAAACGTGTGCCTGCCTTCACAGTTACAAATTCCTTTTTTTGGGCTGAGCAGCAGCCACAGATGATCAGAAACATCAATATAAATACGCGACTTTTATCCATTATTCGTTATTTTATTCATTTACTAACCATCAGAACCTTTGCAAAGGACTGACCACCGGAATTTAAGATACTCGATGAGCCAATTGACTTACTGCTCAATATTACACACAAAGGTAACAAAAGTAAAGATATATTGCCGGGAAGCAAGCGTTGGCAAAAGGCAAAAACAGAACCAGGTTTCAGCCGGGAAATCAATTTTAGCTTTATCTTCGAAATACTGCTTTTTATGTTAATATTTTGCTAATTTTGACTGAACATAACCAATTTGAAAACGTTTCTGATAAAAAAGATTTATGGATGAGTTGTCCTTTCTGAGTAATGCCGGCAGCGATGCAATTGAAGAATTATACCGGCAGTACAAACAGGATCCTGAAAGTATTGATATAGGCTGGCGCAGATTTTTCCAGGGTTTCGAGTTCAGCGGTAAAATTGTACCGCAATCGGATATGAAACCCGATGAATTTAAGGTCATCGACCTGATTAATGAATACCGCAAACGCGGGCATTTATTTACCAAAACGAACCCGGTACGTACACGCCGAACTTACTCCCCTACCCTTCATATCGATAACTTCGGCCTTACTGAGCCCGATCGCGAAGTGGTGTTTAAAGCCGGCGGTGAAATAGGAATTGGCGATGCTACGCTTAATGCCATTATTGAGCATCTCGAAAAAACATATTGTCAGAGTATTGGTGTTGAATATGCTTACATCCGCAGGCCCGAAATTCATGAGTGGCTGATGGCACGGATGGAACATACCCGCAACGAGCCTGTTTTCAGCCGCGAAAAAAAATTGCATATCCTTCAGCAACTGAGTAAGGCTGTTCTTTTCGAAAAATTCCTTCATAAAAAATACATCGGGCAGAAGCGTTTCTCGCTCGAAGGTTGCGAAGCCCTGATCCCGGCCCTGGATGCCATTATAAATAAAGGAGCAGAAACAGGTATTGGCGAATTTATCATTGGCATGCCGCACCGTGGCAGGCTCAATGTTCTTGCCAATACACTGGGTAAAGCTTACCAGGACATATTTAATGAATTTGAGGGTAAGCTACTTGAAGATGAATCGATGCTGGGCGATGTAAAGTACCACCTGGGTTTCTCTTCGGAACGAACTACCACTGATGGAAAAACGCTGCATCTTTCGCTGGCACCCAATCCGTCGCACCTCGAAACCGTTGGCCCCGTGGTTGAAGGCATTACCCGCAGCAAAATAGATACCGAATACCAGGGTGAAAACCACCACATTGTACCAATTGTAATTCATGGTGATGCCTCCATTGCAGGCCAGGGGGTGGTGTACGAAACATTGCAGATGTCGGAACTTAAAGGCTATTCCACAGGGGGAACCATTCACCTGGTAGTAAACAACCAGATTGGATTTACAACCAATTACCTGGATGCACGTAGTTCCGTTTATTGCACCGATGTGGCCAAAACCACCCAATGCCCCATTTTTCATGTAAATGCTGACGATGTAGAAGCCGTGGTGTATACAGTTGAACTGGCCGTTGAATACCGGCAACGCTTTCACCGCGATGTGTTTATCGATTTGCTGGGTTACCGCAAATATGGCCACAACGAAGGCGACGAACCCCGTTTTACACAACCTATCCTGTACAAGATTATTGAAAAGCACGATGATCCCAGGACAATTTATATCAATAAACTCCTCGAACAAGGTGCTATCACCGCCGAGGAAGCTGCTGCTATCGAAAAAAGTTTCCTCGATGAACTGGAGCAGGAATTACTCGAATCGAAAGAGGATGAAAAAGCGCGTGTCATCACTTTCCTGGAAGATTCGTGGCACAACCTGCATCCGGCTACCGATGAGGATTTCCTGAAACCGGTTGACACCAGCGTACCTTTCGATCTGCTGCTCGAGCTCACACAGAAAATTACCACCCTGCCCCATGGCAAGCCTTTCTTCAAGAAGCTGGTTCGCCTGATGGAAGAGCGCAAAACCATGTTTGTTGAAAACGGGACTGTCGACTGGGCGATGGGCGAAATGCTGGCATATGCTTCGCTACTCGGAGAAGGAATACCGGTACGGGTAAGCGGGCAGGATTCGGAACGCGGAACTTTTTCGCACCGCCATGCCGTGCTCACCATGGAGGATTCG
>CALCJE010000334.1 GCA_937965665.1 uncultured Bacteroidales bacterium | reverse complement strand
AATCCACTCCCACCCTGTTTTTCAGGGAGGGCTGGCCTGCCTTTTGCAGACAGGGGTGGGTAAAAAAAAAAATACTTACACTTGAAACCTGTCAGTTATTTCCTTCCTATCAAAACCTCAGATAAAACGCCGTTCCTTCATTTACTTTTGATTGAACGGTTATGGAGCCTTTATGCACCATCATAATCTGCTTGCACAGGCTCAGGCCGATGCCATTGCCGTTTTTCTTGGTGCTGAAAAACGGTATAAATATCTGTTCCAGAACATCTTCGGACATCCCGGTTCCATTATCGGCAACTTTTATAATTACCTTGCTATCGTTGTCGGTATAATCCGAAAGCACAATTTTCGGTTCCTCCTGGTTTTTAACCGCATCAATGGCATTCAGCACCAGGTTTATAAGCACCTGCTCTATTAGCCCGGCATCCATTTCAACCGAAACCAGCGGATCTTTCAGGATCACGGTTATTTCAATATTTTTCTGATCGAGCGTGGGCTGCATCAGCCGTTGAATATTATCGAACAAACCGCTGATAAAAACCCTGGCTAATTCAGCTTTCGTGATTTTATTCAGGTTACGGTAGGTTTCGGTAAACTTGAGCAGTCCTTCACTTCGCTTACGGATGGTATCGATACCCAGTTCCAGGTCGCCGGCAACGCCCGATGGATCCGGATGAAGAATATTAAACTGCTTGAGCATGCCCTGCAGCGTATGGGCAAGCGACGATATGGGAGCCACAGAATTCATAATTTCGTGGGTCATTACGCTCAGCAGTTTTTTCCATGCCTTCGATTCGGTTTCCTCTAAAGCTTCATTAACATTTTGAAACGCAATAAGCTTAAAATGAACCCCTTCCGTTTGAAATGCGGTAGCCGACAATACCACTTTCAGGTTATTTTTCTCGCGGTGTATGGTGCTGATTACCCGCTCGCCAGGCTCAAGTTCCATAACCTGTGAATACAGCATATGATCGCGTTTTTCGAGCGAGTGAATGCTTTTCAGGTAAGGTACCTCAAGGATTTTTTTCAGCGACTCATTCATCCATTTTATTTCGCCGCTGGCAGTTTCGTACGAAAGTATACCTGTATCGACCAGCTCAAGCACTTTTTGCAGGTACTGGTATTGCATTTCCTTTTCCTTGCTTACCACCCTGAATGTGTCGTTTATCTCGTTAAATCCTTTCCGTAGCGACTGCACCTCTACAGGGGCTTGCTTCACATTAAAGTATTTTGAAAAATCGCGGTAATGAATGGATTCAACAAACTGCTCCACCTCATCCTGTGCTTTTTTATACAGGCGGTAAAAGTCGATAAGCTGCACCAGGATTACCGGCACAATCACCAAATCGTAAACATATTGCTTTTGCAGTATGGTAAATGCAAATGCCAGCAGGGTGATAAACAATAATATAACCCGCAATAAAAGGCCAAGTTCGTTTTTGTTAAATTTCATATTTGCTCAGTCGGCGGTATAAGGCGGTACGTGTAATTCCCAGTTCGCGGGCAGCTTTCGAAATGTTGCCATTGTTTTTTTCAATCACCCTGAGGATGGTGTTTTTTTCGATATTGCTCAGCCGGGTTTCGTCAGTTTCGGCCAGCGATTCCTGGTGATTCGATTCAATGGGTGAAAAAATAATCTCCTCAGGTTTAATATCATGGCCTTCGGACATAATAATCACCCGCTCAATAATATACTGCAGTTCACGAACATTCCCCGGGAAACGATATTGCTCCAGTTTCTGAATGGCGGCGTCGGAGAAACGGATATTAGTTTTGAAGTATTTCGCCGAATATATTTTTACAAAATGTTCGGTGAGCAGCCGTATGTCCTCCTTCCGTTTACGAAGTGGTGGCACCACAATTTCTACGGTATTAATCCGGTAAATCAAATCTTTACGAAACCTTGATTCGTTCGCCAGGTCGCTCATCGGCAGGTTGGTGGCGCATATAAGTCGTATATCAACCGTTATGGCCTGGTTCGATCCCAGGCGGGTAACCTGCCTGTTTTGCAGCACCGAAAGCAGCTTTGCCTGCTGTTGCAGCGAAATATTCCCGATTTCGTCGAGAAAAAGGGTTCCGCCATTAGCCATTTCGAAACGGCCCATGCGATCCTCCTTCGCATCGGTAAAAGCGCCTTTTTTATGCCCGAACAACTCACTCTCAAATAAGCTTTCGGTAAGCGCTCCAATATCTACTTTTACAAAAGGCTGTTTGCGGCGCAGCGATTTTTCGTGAATGGCTTTCGCGATCAGGTCCTTGCCGGTGCCGTTTTCGCCCAGTATCAAAATATTGGCATCGGTAGGTGCAATTTTATCGATTTTCGAAAAAATATCGAGCATCACATCGCTGTTGCCCAACAGGTCCGGGTAGGTATTTTTGGCCGGCGACGACTGGCTGGCTGTGGGCGACTGCTGCGGATTTTTCTTCAATATCGCCGTGATGGTCGATAGCAACTTCTCATTATGCCAGGGCTTTACAATAAAATCAGCAGCCCCTTCCTTCAGCGAACGCACGGCCAGGTCGATATCGCCATAAGCAGTAATCATAATAACCGAAATGCCGGGTTTCATTTCGCGGATGCGGTTCAGCCAGTATAAACCCTCGTTGCCGGTATTGATGGACGCGTTAAAATTCATATCGAGCAACACCAGGTCGAAGGTTCGCGCACCCAGCAGCGACGGAATATTTTCCGGGTTCTTTTCGGTAACCACCTCCTGCACTTCGGTTTTCAGCAAAAGGCGCACGGCGGTAAGCACATCCACATCATCGTCAATAACCAGTATGCTGGCTTTTAATAAACTCATATCTCTGTTATTCTTTAATTCAAAAAAACGCGTCGCATTTGCTTTTGTTTTATACAAACAGTTTGATAATGTGACTGTTCACAGCTTTTTTGAGAGCGACTAAACTAAACATTAAAAGTATCATTTTTTTGTAAAAAAAAATCCATACTTAGCATACAATTGCAATAAATGTCAATAAATTGTACTTTTGTTCATATATGAATGACTCGACATTAACTTTAAGTGTAAATGCTTTTTTGGCTAATCGCAATCCTGGTATTGCTGGGCGGTTGGGTTTTATATTTGCTGATCCGGCTGCGTCGTGAACAGCAGAAAAACGCGGATACGATCAGTAAATATGAAGATATTGAACAACAATATAACAGTAATCAGCTTGAAGTTGCCCAAACCAGGCTTAACCCCCACCTGCTTAAAAATATCCTGAACTCTGTACAATCGCATGTATATCAATCGTATTACGCCATCGATAAATTATCGAATGTACTCGATTATATTTTGTACGACAGCCACAAACAGTATGTTACACCCAAGGAGGAAATCGATTTTATTGTAAGCCTCATTGAGATCAACAAAATAAAACTGAGCCCGCTTTTCGACCTGAAAGTAAAACTGAAGATTCATGAAAATGAACACATATACATGCAGCGTTATCTTGTTCCGTTAATATCGGTTGAACTTATTGAAAATGCATTCAAACATGCCGATTTGCAGAGCCCTGAATCTTTTATTTCTGTTACAGTTTCGCTATACGACGGAATTTTTTCGCTGACAGTGGCTAATAGAATTTCCGGCAAAGAGCCTATGAAAAAGGAAAAAAGCGGCATTGGCGATGAAATTATGGAACAACGCTTAAAAATCATTTACAAAGAGAATTATACCCTTGATAAGTTTGTTGAGGACAATGTATATATCGCTCATTTAAAAATAAACCTGCTTGAACACAAAGCTAAAGTGCTTGCTATTGGATGATGAACTGCAGGGATTAACATACCTGAAGTTACTCTGCGAACAAATCCCTGAACTCGAAGTAGTGCGGGCATTTAATAATCCAAATGCTTTCATGAAAGAATTTCAGGACATTGAGTGTGATTTATGTATCCTTGATATTGAAATGCCCGGCCTGAACGGTCTACAGGTTACCCGCCTGCTTAGTGAAAAACCGGTAATTTTTGTTACTGCTTACAAAGAGTACGCGATTGACGCATTTGAACTTGATGCTGTTGATTACCTGCAGAAACCTGTTCAACCCGAACGGCTTCGAACAGCGGTGCAAAAGGCTGTTAAACGCCTCGAAGGTATTTATCCCGCGCCTAAATTTATACAACTTTTAACTGACAAAGGCAGGGCGCTGATTTACTTTGATCAGCTGGTTCATATAAAAACGTCCGAAACCGACAGCCGTGATAAAGTTGCACGTATGCACGATGGTTCCTCCTTGGTTTTTAAAAACATTACTTTCGAAAGACTAATGACATTATTGCCTGAAGGCCAGTTCTGCCAAATCAATAAAAAGGAGATAGTAGCTTTGAAATCCATTCACTTTTTTTCGCACAACGAAATAACCCTGCGTATACCAGGTGAGAACGGACAACCTTTGGTCGTTACGCTGAGCGAAACGTACCGGAAGAATTTGATTCAGCATATTAATTTAGAGTGAGATTTCTGATCAGATAAAAGTTGTATTTCACTATTGATATTGCAGAATATACAGATTTAAAACATTTTATTACATTTTTTAGCCGGCTCATTACAAAAACGATCCCGTTACCGCAATCTCAGGTTTATTATCCGGTAAAACTTTTCAACTTTGTATTGGCTATTAACCGGCTAACCATCTGTTTAAATTAAAATCTCTTATACACGTAACACTGTGGCTTTCAGTTTTTGTAAAAATGCAAACCTTCTTACCCTCGAATTGTGAAGAAATTAAAAATATTATTAGCTTATTTCGTCACCATAAGCGCCTTTGTTGCACTGATGTATGGCATTTTTCTCCTAGGCAAAGGTTTGGAATCGGGCCGCATACTTACTAAAACAGCCCTCGAAACAAACCCGCAGTCCCAATTTCTCCTGGGTTTGTGGCATAATATCCAGAGTCCGCTGGCTCTTTTACTGGCACAGATCATTACCATCATTATTGTTGCCCGCATACTAGGCTGGCTCTCTCTAAAAATCGGGCAGCCGGCAGTTATAGGTGAAATTGTTGCCGGGATATTGCTGGGACCATCGTTTGCAGGTGCCTTTCTGCCGGCTTTTTCCACTGCACTCTTCCCGGTTCAGAGTCTTGGAAACCTGCAATTTCTGAGCCAGATCGGCTTAATCCTCT
Organism: uncultured Bacteroidales bacterium; assembly: GCA_937965665.1. Taxonomy (GTDB): domain Bacteria; phylum Bacteroidota; class Bacteroidia; order Bacteroidales; family UBA4417; genus UBA4417. Next base: position 4,291 of record CALCJE010000334.1, on the reverse strand, counting down.
TTATGTTTATCGTAGGGATGGAACTTGATATTAAAACCTTAAAAAACAGGGCCGAAGATGCTGTGCTGATCAGCCATGCCAGTATCATTTTACCTTTTACCCTTGGCCTGGGGCTGGCCTTTTTCATCTACACTTCATTTGCTCCCCCCGGAATTCCGTTCCTTTCGTTCGGGTTATTTATGGGCGTCGCGATGAGTATTACTGCATTTCCGGTTCTTGCGCGTATTGTTCACGACCGGGGCATTCAGAAAACCCCACTGGGAGTAATTTCCATTACCTGCGCTGCAGTTGATGATGTAACCGCATGGAGCCTGCTGGCAGCTGTTGTGGCTGTTGCCAAAGCCGGATCGCTGCTTAGTACTGTGTTTACCCTGTTGCTGGCGTTGTTATACATACTTGTGATGCTCAAAATAATTAAGCCTTTTCTCAACAGGGTCGGCGATCTGCATTCTTCACGCGAAAACCTGAGCAAACCAGTGGTTGCCATTTTCCTCTGTACACTTATCATCTCTGCTTATTTTACTGAAATTATAGGGTTGCACGCTTTATTCGGCGCTTTTGTGGCCGGAACCATTATGCCCGATAATGCCAGGTTTAAAAACCTGTTGATTGAAAAAATTGAGGATGTGGCTGTTATTCTTCTGCTTCCCTTGTTTTTTGTTTTTACCGGTCTGCGTACTCAGATCGGATTGATAAACGACATGAACCTTTTGGGAGTAACCGGCCTGATCATACTGGTAGCCGTTACCGGTAAATTTGTCGGTGGGGCGCTGGCAGCAAGGTTCGTGGGCCAAAACTGGCAGAATAGTTTATCCATTGGCGCACTGATGAATACACGTGGACTGATGGAACTTGTTGTTTTAAATATCGGTTACGATCTTGGAATACTCACACCCGAAATCTTCTCCATGATGGTGATCATGGCCCTGCTTACCACATTTATGACCGGACCGGCATTGAACCTGATTACAAGGTTGTTTTCAAAAAATCAACACGAGGCACCTACCGAAATCAGGCTTATGAGCAAATACAAAGTCCTGGTAGCCTTTGCCAAACCCGAAAAAGGAGTAACCTTATTACGCCTGGCACATAGTTTTGTAAAAAACATGAAAGATAATTCGCTGGTAACCGTTCTGCACCTTACCCCAAACAATGAACAAAGCCAGGAACAGGTAGATGAATACGAACACAATAGTTTTACACCTGTAGTTAACGAAGCCAGGCTGCTCGACCAGAAAATCACTTCCCTTTTCAAAGTTTCGAATGATATTATGAGTGATATACCCGAAGTAGCTAACAAAGGTGATTACGATCTGCTGCTGCTGGGCATCGGGCAGTCCATTTACGAAGGAAGTATGCTAGGTCGTGTTCTTGGGTTTACCACCCGCATTATTGGTCCTGAGCGCGTTCATGCAAAAAAAGCCCAGGATAAGTGGTTCGAAAAACTGCCATTCGAAGAGAGTACCCGCATTGTACTTTCAAAAAGCGAAGTTCCGGTTGGTATATTACTCGACAAGAACCTGGCGAAAACAGATAAAGTATTCGTTCCGGTTTTCGAAACAGCTGATGCTTTCCTGATCCGGTACGCGCAAAAACTCATTTCAAACTCCGACTCACAGGTCACAGTTTTTGATGCTAACGGAAGTATAAAAGATTCGGAAATAAAGGAAAGCATACGTGCCATCGAGCAAATTGCCCCCAACCATATCAGCCTGCTTATGGATCAGGAAATGGATGTTAGCCTTTTGCAAAACCAGGACCTGGTTATTATCAGCATTGCCAGCTGGAAAAAATTATTTGAATCACATAACAAGTGGATTACCTCATTTCCTTCGGTTTTAATTATTTATGAGCCGTTTATAGAAAACAGTATATCACATGTAGCGAAATAAGGATTTTTTCAGCTCATTATTACAATTTTTATAATTCCTGTAAGGATTTATTCTATTCAGGCCAGATTGCCATCAACCATCACTAACCAAAATACATGCAGATATAAGAAATCCGGCCCGGTAATGCATGGTTTTATTTACGGAAACATAAGGTGCCGTAATAATTTAAAATTCATTGAGTACTAAATATATGCTCCTGCTACGTATATTTGAAAAAATGGTATATTTGGTGGATTGAAATATACAGGTGCCGTTGAAAATTCAGGTTGATTGAAATATATAAAAGTACCAGCTTGATTATGATATTAGCAAGTTGGCGTTCATGCAAAAAGACCAAACAAATACATATTAACCGTGAAAAACTTTAAGATTTTTTTATTAGGATTTTTAACAATTACATTACTCTTAAGCTGTGATAAGGATAAAAATGATTCTGAAGAATGTACGGGAACTACGGTTTCCAGTGCATCTTCCGGATATGACAACCAAGTAAAATCGACGATTGAATTTTATAATAAAGATGGTTTTCTAACAAGAGTGGAAACTGATTTTTTCGATTCAAATAATAATTACTACGAGACTTATAAATATGATTCTGAAAACAGACTTGTTGAATATTTTAGGAGTTATGAAGGATATTCAAAGTATTACTATGATGCAGGTAAAAAAGTAAAAACAGAGTTTTATGATTTGGACATGATTCTAACAGGATATAACACTTTCGAATATTCAGATAATACTATCATTGACAAGAAAAAGTACTCAGCCAATGATATACTTGATACGTCCACCAATTATTTCTATAACAATGGACTACTGGATAGTGTTGTTACAGTTTTATCTAATGAATTTAAGACGGTTTATGATAAAATGTATTACAAGTATGATAGTAGAGGCAACAATATCGAACGTTTACGATATTCAAATCATGAATCTGATGATATTGAATTGTTTCAAAGCTATCTTTATTCATATGATGATAATTCAAACCTGATTAAATATGAGTTTCGTGACAAAAATGGTGATTTGGAGTTTGGAACATATTTTCGATATGAATACAATGGTATTGGTAACCTGATTAAAACAAAAATTTACGACTCAAGAGACAATCAAATAGACTCGGTTCTGGTTGATTATCAATTTTGTAAAGAAATAAAACTAATAAAGCCTGAACTTTAAAATGCACGAAACGCCAACATGCGGTATAGCCAATAAGGGTTTCAGTGGTATACGAAGCGCATCACCCGCATCAATCTTTCGTCTCGGTTGATAGGGACGTCGCTCCGCAATCCCTTACTGGCCATACCGCCATCGTTAGGGCTAATTGTAAAAAAACGCATTCCATGAGAAAAACTTTATTGATAATTTTCGTATTGATTCCAACATTTGTATTTACACAATCAATCAAATCTGACTTAAATACTATTGACAGCATGCAAACAAAAGAAATCATAAAGTTATATGATGATAATGGGAATGAGTATTCCTACCCTAGAAAAGAGTATGGTGAAAAGATCCTGCCCGATCAACTACAAAAGGTTTGGGATAACCCTGACAACTTGTATGGTGTGATTATTACTTCATTATATGATGGGTTTAATAAAGAATTAATAGATGCGGGGCAAAGATTAATATCAATTGATTACGATACTAGTAGAGCATATAATGTATTAGGCATTATTTATTTGAAAAGTAATCTACTAGAAGAAGCAGAGCAGACTTTAGTCTTAGGTATTAAAATTTGTATTGAAAAATCGTATTTAAAAACAAATCTTGCTAAAGTCTATGATGCACAAGGACATACTGAAAAAAGTTATAATACTTTATGGGAATCAATTGAGCTAAATCCCAATAACGAAAATGCAGTTGTATGGATAGGCGCGATTCATAAAGAGAAAGGAGGGAAAGAAGAATATCTCAACATAATGAAGAAAATTTCCGAGATTCCTTCTAGTTGGAGAGCCCAACTTTGGATTGCACGAGACTATTTAGACAAAGGAGAAAGTGAGAATGCAATAAAGATATATCGCGAAATCTTGCCAAGAGTTACAAATGAGCCTGATGCAATGATGCAGATTTCTGGAGATTTAGGTAAACATGGAAGAAGTGAAGAGGTAATGTCCATGATTTACCCTTTATATAACATAGACAAACAGGGTTATAAGACTGGATTAAATATTGTGGTGTCGTGCATTGAGACAAAGAATAAAGCTATTGGATTAAAAGTACTAAACGATATTAAAAAGCTAGAAAGATACGACTTAACCAGTTATTTAAACAGATTGGAAAACAAGTTATATCAAATAAAAGAATAGTACAACTAGCCCTAACAAACGCTATTGCAAATGCGGGTTTGCGTGTTCGTTGAAACATTTAAAATCTTTAAATACTTTTGAACT
>CALCJE010000333.1 GCA_937965665.1 uncultured Bacteroidales bacterium | reverse complement strand
TTTTTAGTTGTATCTTTGTTATGCAATTTAAAAACAATGAAAAAACTAACCAAAGCCGAAGAACAGATTATGCAGGTACTGTGGGAACTACAGAAAGGATTTGTAAACGATATTGTAAGTCAATTACCTGAACCTAAACCTGCCTACAATACCGTATCCACAATTGTACGCATTCTCGAGCAAAAAGGATTTATCGCTCACAAAGCCTATGGCCGTACCCATGAGTACTACCCGCTGGTTCAGAAAGAAGACTACTCCCGCGAATACCTGAATAATTTTACCCAGAATTATTTCAGCAATTCGTACAAAGCCCTGGCTTCGTTTTTCGCGCAAAGCGAAACGCTGAGCATCAAAGAACTGGAAGAAATAAAAGTACTTGTTGAAAAACAAATCCTTAATCATAAGGAGGCTAAAAAATGAACGCACTTATCATTTATATTGTTGCTTCGGTAGTTTCACTGGGTGTATTTTACGCTGCATACATTTCTTTACTGCGCAAAGAACCGCTTTTCAGGTTCAACAGGATATATTTGCTGTCGGCCCTGATCCTCTCCTACCTTATTCCGCTTATTACATTGCTGCCTGATGCCTTTTTGTTTATTTCGGACAAAACTACGGCTGCCGGTTTTATGAATGCAATTACACTGTCGCCGGTTGTAATTACTGCGACAGCGGGAAAAATGTCATCTCTTCCTGCTATTCTCGCTTACATTTACCTGGCAGGAATGGTCTATTTTGCAGCCCGGCTAATCCTCAGAGTCCTTAGTATTTACAATCTCAGTAAAAAGGCTAACCGCGACGAAAGAGAAGATAGTCTGATCCTTTGGAGCGAAGACAACATTCCGCCGTTTTCATTTTTCCGCAAAATGTATTTACCTGCCAGCCTGAAAGATACACCTCATGTAAACGAAGTTATAAGGCACGAACAGGTTCATATCAATTCACTACACAGTTTTGATATTGTTTTTGCACAGATCATGCAAATCATTTGCTGGGTAAATCCTTTTATCCCCCTGATTGAAAGATTCTTACGCGAAATTCATGAATTTGAAGCAGATAAAGCGATCATACACGCCGGTACAGATCCCGTAACTTATACCAAAATACTCTTTGCACAGGATAAAACTGCCCTGGCTGTTGTGCTGGGAAATAATTTCAATTACTCATTAATAAAAAGGAGGTTAACCATGTTTTACAAAAAAAATACCCGGTTTGCCAGGCTGAAGGCAATGGTGGTATTGCCGGTTGCAGTAATCGTTGTAATGATGTATGCCATCGGATGTCAGCAATCGAATCTGAAACCTGTTTCGGAAAATGAAGATTCGGTGAAAGTAAATTCGAACAAAGTAATGCTGGTAAAGGATTCACTTGGCCGTGAGGTTGGAACGGCTACAGTTATCACTGATTCAGCAATCCCTGTTCCACCGCCACCACCTCCTCCACCGCCGCCGTCACCATCACAAAAATCTGCATCGAATACTGATGTTTACAAAATTGCTGAAACAATGCCTCAATTTCCGGGAGGAGATGCAGCGCGCGTTACGTACATGATTGAAAATTTAAAGTATCCTGAAACAGCAAAAAATAAAGGTTTGCAAGGGACAGTTTATGTATCGTTTGTTGTTGAGAAAGATGGCCGCATCACCAATACAAAAGTCATAAAAGGAGTTGAAAGCTCCTTAGATGCAGAAGCATTCCGTGTTGTGAGTGCTATGCCTAAATGGAAACCGGGAACGGATAAAGGGAAGCCCGTTAGAGTTCAGTTTAATATGCCGATACAGTTTAAACTGAGTTAATAAATAAGATGCAAAAACTGATCCGGTCTTTCATGTTGGTCTTGCTGGTAAATCTGTACACAGATTTATTTCCGCAGATATGCCTGCACAAGAAAAACCAGTTTGACTCCAATTGTAAAAAGCATGGCTTTTGGGTTGAATATTTAAAATCGGACCCTTCAAAAAAAACCTTTAAAGGTTGGTACAATCATGGGAACGAAACTAAAAGATGCACGTATTACAATAACGGTGCAAAATGGGCAACATTCCGGTATGTGAATGATAGCGTGATGCGAATCAAACGTTACAACCTTGAAGGAAATCTCGAATATAAAGGATCAGCACTCTGGCTGACATCCAACAACGAAATGCGCTTTTGCTGGGACGGGGAGTTTGTATTTTATGATTCACACCAAAGAAAAATAAAGAAAGTGAATTATATACGCGGCGTGGAACAGAATCTGGAATAATCCTTAAAAAGGATAAATACTGTACCTTTTACAATCCGGTCCTTTCACTTCAGAAAAGAGTATAATCCTGTAGCAAAATCAGTTATAGCATCTCAGATACATCACATTCAACTACAGATTATTTGATTTTTTTTCGCACGCTTCTAAATTCCTGAGGCGTGCGAATCTTTTTTTTAATGCTAATTTTCATCCTTAGTACTTTCTGAAAATTAACAAAACTATACCCCGGTTTCAAATAATCAAAAGCTTCGTAAAACAGTCAGTATCTTATTACCGCTTAAGAATGAGCTATTACAAATTTTATATTGGCATTAACAGAACTTGCCAAATATGTTTTTAGTAAAAGTTTGATTTCCGACATTTTTTCACTATATTTACCTCGTGGGTCGATTTCATATCCGATTGGAATCATCCGGTGTTATGCATATTATTTATTTATCGAAAAAAAATAACTGATTATGAAACATCTTTCCTCACGTTCCTTCTTTAGTATGGCTTTTGTGGTAATTGCCACCTGTTTCCTTCCCCTTTATTTGTCGGCACAATGGTCAACTGATGCAACGGTAAACAATGTTGTTTGTTCTACGGTTAACCAACAATTATTGGATGCACATATAGCCAGCGACGGAAGTGGAGGGGCTCTTATTGCATGGTCCGACCGGAATGTTGTGACAAATGATTATTTTGTCTTTGTACAGCGAATCAGTTCCGACGGAAAAAAGTTATGGGCCGAAGACGGGGTGGCTGTCAGCACAAGTCCTAACGAACAACACCATTCTGAGATTGCGGGTGATGGAAAAGGAGGTGCCATTGTAACATGGTATGAATCAAGAAATGGTAAAAATGAAGCCAGGGCACAGAAAATCAGCGCCGATGGTATAGTCCAATGGGATGCCGAAGGAGTCCCGGTAGGTACCGCTGAAACTCATTTTCAGCATTCAACGCCAGTGATTGTAAGCGATGGCAGCGAGGGAGCTATTATTGCCTGGGCTGACTGGCGGGGAGATTTGTATAATGGGATATATGCTGAATATGCGCAGCGGATCAGCGCAAATGGAACCGCGCTTTGGGGCATTGAAGGTATACCTTTAAATACACCCTCAAAAAACAGCGTTGAAGCACAACAAATTATCAGTGATGGTAATGGTGGTGCTATTATTACCTGGCACTCTTATATCGGTTCCTATCCAAACGGGAATCAGGATATTTTTGCTCAGAAGGTAAACGCTGCCGGGAACATGGAATGGGGAACAGACGGACTTGCCGTTTGTTCACTCACAAGCCCCCAATTACATCCTAAACTGACTGAAGATGGCAACCATGGGGCTGTTATTGTTTGGGAAGATTACCGGACCAGCTTATCAAAAAGCAATCTCTATGCACAAAAAGTCAATTCAGCAGGAACGATACAATGGGCTGCAGATGGTGTTCCGGTTGTGCCGCCGGTTTCATTATCCATGGTAAATCATGAAGTAGCACCTGATGGCAGTGGCGGGGTATTTATAACATGGCAGTATAGCAATTCGAACGTTGTTACCGCACAACGATTAACTTCTGCGGGAGTCAACGCCTGGCAAGGCTCCGGCCTGGATCTGGGCGCTTCATCTACAAGTTATCCGCAAATTATATCCGACGGATCAACAGGAGCAATTATAACCTGGTACGATAGCCGCGGTTCAGGTAGCGGTGATATTTATGCGCAGCGCATAACCGGGAACGGATCCTTGCTATGGAATTCAAAAGCGGTTGGTGTTTGCACCAATTCAGCAACTCAAAACTCTGCTCAATTAACCACCGATGGTCATGGAGGCGCTATTATTGCATGGGCTGATGATAGAAATAATGCAACAAAATCAACCGATATCTATGCCCAGCAGATTTCAGCCTCTGGTACGCTTGGAGTAATTACCGGATTGAATGAAATTTCACGTCAGTCAATGCTTGATCAGAATTACCCCAATCCGGTTAAATCGGGCACAAAAATCCGATTTAAAGTGTCAGAACCCGGATATGTGTCATTAAAATTATTCAACATGACAGGCAAAGAGGTTACAATACTGGTAAAAACTGTAATGAGCCCGGGAAGCTACTCCGTAGACCTTGATGCTACAGGTTTACCAGCCGGCATTTACGCTTATTGTCTTCAAGCCGGAGGAAAAACGCATACCAGATCATTGGTGGTTGTTAAATAGCCAATCACAAAGCTTATTAATCAGGAACAATAAGCAAAAGATTAAATGACAAAAGGCAGCCAATGGCTGCCTTTTGCATGTAATTTACAACACAAAGTTTATTATGCGGTCACTATCTCAAACGTATCCTGAGCGATAACCAACTCTTCGTTAGTCGGAACCACCATAACAGTAACTTTCGAGTCAGGTTTACTGATCACAGCTTCCTTACCTCTTAATTTGGTATTTTTCTGAACATCGAAATCCAGGCCCATAAATTCCAGACCTTCGCAAACATGCTGACGGGTTTCCCAGCCATTTTCGCCAACGCCGCCGGTAAAAATCACCAAATCAACACCACCCATCGCAGCAGCATAGGAGCCGATGTATTTTTTAATCCGGTAATGGTAAATATCTAGTGAAACCTTTGCACGATGATTTCCTTCGGCAGCGGCGGTTTCAACATCGCGCATATCGCTCGAAACACCCGAAAGGCCGAGAATTCCGCTGTGCTTATTGATAAGTGTGCTGGTATAAGGAATACTGGTTTCCTCTTTATCAGCAATATACAGAAGCGCGCCGGCATCAATATCGCCGCAGCGGGTTCCCATAACAAGTCCTTCAACAGGAGTCATACCCATGGAAGTATCCACTGATTTGCCATTCTGTATTGCACAAATGGAAGCACCATTACCCAGGTGGCAGCTGATAATCCTGAGATCTTCAATTTTCTTACCCAGGATATCGGCGGCACGCTGACCCACGAAGCGGTGGCTCGAGCCATGAAATCCATAACGGCGTACTTTGTATTTTTCATAAAGCGAATACGGAATCCCGTAAAGGTAAGCCTGTTCCGACATGGTCTGGTGGAATGCTGTATCGAAAACGCCAACCTGTGGCACTTCGGGCAGCAGTTTGGTAATGGCATAAATCCCTTCGAGGTTCGGCGGATTGTGCAGTGGCGCCAGGTCAATACATTCAACCAGGGCGTCGATCACTTCTTTATTAATTGCAACGCTGCTGTTAAATTTTTCGCCGGCATGAACTACCCTGTGGCCAACAGCGCCAATTTCATTCATATTTTTTACACAACCATATTCCTTGTGTGTGAGAATTCCCAGCACAAACTCAATACCAGCCTGGTGATCGAGAATTTCGCCTTCGAGTTTGAGCACATCACCGTTAGCCATGTAATGCTTTATGGATGCACCTTTTAAACCAATTTTATCTACCAGTCCTTTTGCAATTACTTCGGCCGAAGGCATTTCGAAGAGCTGGTATTTAATGGATGAACTTCCGCAGTTCAATACTATAATCTTCATTTTAATTTTTTTTTGAGTGGATAAACTTCTACTTGTACTCGGGGCATGTAATTGTGCTTTCAACTATTTTGCCATGGGCATCATATTTATAAAAGCCTTGTCCGGAAGCCTTGCCCAGGAAATTGGCACGCACCAGGCGTTTCAACACAGGCGAAGTTTTATATCCGTGTTCGCCGAATTCGTTATACAGGTTATCCATCCATTTTTGAACTTTGTCGAGCCCAATGCGGTCGGCAAGTTCGAAAGGGCCAAACTGGTGCCCGAGGCTGGTTTTCATCAACTCGTCAATATCCTGAGCCGAAGCAATGCCTTCCATTAACATTTCGCAGGCATGGTTTATCACGATGCACATCATGCGAGTTGTAACGTTACCGGGCGATTCCATGAGGGAGATCGGTTTCTTCTCGAGCATACGTACAAAACGGCTCACTATTTCGAAAGCCTCTTCGGAAGTACGCGCACTCCGGACAACTTCGAGCACTTTAACGTTATCAGCCGGCGACATAAAATGCAGACCAACTGCGCGATCAGGATATTCGAGTCCCGAAGCCAGGTCGGAGATCATTAACGTGGCGGTGTTCGAAGCAAGAATGGCATCGCGACGCACATATTTTTCAGCATTCTGTAAAATTTCCTTCCTGATCTCGAGGCTGGTTCCGGGTTTACGCGAATTGATGGCTTCGAATACAATATCACAGTCGGCCAGGTCCTTGTATTCAACAGTGCCTTTTATACGCGACATAATGAGGCGTTTTTCGCTGTTGGTCATACCCCAGCGAAGAATTTCCGTATCGAGCATGCGGGTAATGCCATCGAGCCCACTGGTTACTCGTTTTTCATCAAGATCAAGACAAACAACATCAAAACCATGCTGACTGATTGTTTTTGCAATTTCCTGGCCCATTGAGCCAAATCCGATTATTCCAATCTGGTGGATGGCTCCATGCGGTTTGGGACTCTTGGTAAGACTGAAATCTTCCAGTTTTCCGATTATTTCTGACATTTTAGTAGGATATTTTGGTGTATGAATATGTGCGACTCACTAAGACCCATCATGTTAAAAGTCAATACCTTAACTATCAAAGTACTTATTACGGGTGCAAAGGTAAAATTTATTTAACGGTTATATCACTAAAACCTGTAATATTTTCGTACTGCGTTTGCAAGACAATAACTTGAAGTCAGCAAGCCAGGTAAAATTCAGCAGAAGCAATATTACTTGTCAGAACCACTACTTAATTGAAGATACATATTCAGGTTTACGGACTGTTGAAAACTATAGAAGCAGAACGCATAAAATGAGGTAAAAGGCTATTCAAATTTTGTACTTTTGCAGGCTGCGGCTATGAACGACACTATTGTACGATACCAGTTGAACCCGATGCTTACGGATACGGTAGGCTTCTTCGACTATTGCATTCCGCTTACCAACGAAAGCCAGGCGCCCATTGCCGATTCGCTGAAAAAGTATTACAATTTCGGGGCCTACGACTATGTAACACCACTGCCTCCGCATAAGCAGTTCAAGCAGACCGTTTCGGTATTTGAGCCACATAACCTGGTGCCAAAACATAGAGGTCCACTGGCGATTGAAAAACAATCGACGGATTGGTTTACCATGGTTTTTGTAGTCGGCCTGTTTATACTTGCCTGGGTACAAAACTCTTATTCCAAACGACTTGGGCAAATTTTCCAGGCAGTAGCGCAGGCACATTACATAAACCAGCTCGAACGCGAAGGAAACCTGTTTAAAGAAAGAATATCGCTCGGGCTTGGATTTATTTTTTATAGCATCAGCGCCATTTTTGGATTTCTGATTGTACGCGAATTTGCAGGAATTCCACCCGGCTTACACAACCTTACTTTTGCGGCAATAATGATGGCAGGTCTTATGTCCTATCAACTGGTAAAATCTTCGCTTATTTACTTATCGGGAATTATTTTCGACACACGCGAGGCAGCCAGGCTTTACCAGCTTAACATAATGATTTTCAACAATATAATAGGCATCATATTATTCCCGTTGGCGGTAGTTTGTTTCTATTGGGATAATATTTTTGTTTTGACAACAGGAATTATAATTGTATTGCTGCTGCTGGTTTACAGGCTGTACAGGGGTATTTTAACAGGGCTCACCAACAAGAGCTACAATTTGTTTTATTTATTTTTATACCTTTGCACCCTCGAAATTTTACCCCTTTTACTTTTGTATAAGGTATTCAGTAAAATGTAGGGTTAGATTCTTTTTTTCTAAACTTTTAAATAATTTTTGAAATCGTGTCAAAAGTCAAGAACATACTGGTGTCGCAACCTGTTCCAGCAGATCTTGAAAAATCACCTTATGGAGATTTGATTAAGAAGTATGGCGTAAACATTGAGTTTATCAAGTTCTTCAAAATCGAAAGTGTTTCTGTTCGTGAATTTCGTGATGAGAAAGTTTATATTAACGAACACACTGCTATCATTTTTAACAGCAAACATGCTGTCGATCATTTCTTTGGCATAGCCAAGGATGTAAGAGTTGAGATTCCGGAAACCATGAAATATTTCTGTATTTCCGAATCAGTAGCTTTCTACCTTCAGAAATATGTGCAGTTTCGCAAACGTAAAATCTTTTTTTCGGAGAACGACGTGTCACAACTGATGGATCTCATCAAAAAGCATAAAACTGAACGCTTCCTTCTGCCCTGCTCCGACAACCACAGTAAAGAACTGCCTGATTTGCTGGATGCTGCGAAAATTAATTACAGCGAAGCCGTTTTATACCGCACTGTTCCTGCCGAAATGAAATCACTGGTCGACATTAACAAATTCGATATGCTGGTTTTTTTCAGTCCGCAGGGTATACGTTCACTCTTTCACAACTGGCCCGATTTTAAACAAGGGGAAATTGCGATCGGAACATTTGGAACAACCACTTCCCAGGCTGCAACCGAAGCCGGGTTGAGTGTAAATCTTTCGGCTCCAAATCCAACCACGCCTTCAATGACCATGGCCATTGATGCATACCTGTCGAAATGCCAGAAAAAAGTGTAGAAGCATTTTATTAAAACCTTAACCCCGTTATTGTAAAAATAGCGGGGTTTTTTATTGATATTTAACGTTTATACTTCCACCCCTTCAACAGGTGCTTCCAGAAATCATTAATTTTGCACCAATACCATACCTGATGATAAGTACCGAAGCCAGAAAAACCTTCCGAAAAGCTGAAAAAATCTGTAATCAGAAGCAGATCGACAATCTGTTCAGCGAAGGAAAATCGATACGTTCAGGCATGTTTCGTTTGCATTACCTGGTTTCCGACACAGCGGTGACACCTGCCGTGCAATTGCTGATAGCCGTGCCTAAAAGAAATCTCAGGCATGCCGTTACCAGGAACCGGATGAAAAGGCTTATCCGCGAATCGTACCGGCTTCACAAACAAAAAGTACTTGATTTTTTTTGCAGCAGGAACAAACATTGCGATATAGCCATTGTATTTACAGGCCAGCAGTGTATCTCACAGCAGGAAACCCATACCGCAATAAATGAGTTATTGGATCGTTTAATAAAAACGCATGAAAAAAATCCTGAGTAAGATAATGATAGGCGGCATAAGGTTTTACCAATATGCCATCTCGCCCTATTTGCCTCCGTCATGCAGGTATACGCCAAGTTGTTCAGCTTATGGAATTGAAGCCCTCAAAAAATACGGTCCGTTTAAAGGTGGGTGGTTGACCATTAAAAGAATAGCATCATGCCACCCCTGGGGCGGAAGCGGTTACGATCCTGTTCCCTGAGTGAGCCTCTGATAAAAATATTAGTGGCAATTCCGGTCAGAACAAAGGTTGTACCTGAACTGTTTAAAATGGGCCCCGAAGGCAATAATCAACATGATAATCACACAAGTAATGAAACATAAAATCACCTCCAATCTTCAGATTTTGATGCTGGCAGCAGTACTGTTGCTGGCTCCTGCCTTTACCTTAAAAGCGCAAACATCGCCTGATTTTGAAATTTCGAAGAACCTTGAAATTCTTTCGACTCTATATAAAGAACTGAATACCAACTATGTGGATGGGGTAAACCCTTCGGACCTGATGAAAATCGGTATTGATGCCATGCTTGATAAACTGGATCCTTACACCGTGTATATCCCTGAATCGGAAATAGAGGATTACCGATTTATGACCACCGGTGAATATGGTGGCATCGGATCGCTGATTCACAAACAGGGTGACTATGTAATTATTTCGGAGCCATACGAAAATTCGCCGGCACAAAAAGCGGGTTTGAAAGCAGGTGATAAAATATTGAAAATAAATGATAAAAGCGCTGCAGGCAAATCGGTGGAAGATGTGAGCGCCATACTTAAAGGACAACCTGGTACCAGTTTCAAACTAGTGGTTGAGCGCGATGGTGAGCCAAAGCCACTGACTTTCGAAGTGGTGCGCGAAAAAATCACTATTGACCCGGTGCCATATTTCGGCATGCTCGAAGGCGGAATCGGGTACATTAAACTTACTTCCTTTACACAAACCGCGTCGGCCGAAGTAAAAAAAGCGCTACT
>CALCJE010000332.1 GCA_937965665.1 uncultured Bacteroidales bacterium | reverse complement strand
AAGTCGAAAAGTGGATTCCGCCATTATGGCATAATGCTTCTTATAGCATTAGGGACTTCCATGTTTTGCAGCGCCCAGGATGCCACTAAAATAATGGGTATTGTTCGCGATGCCCAAACCGGGGATACACTCCCTTTTGTTAGCGTATATTTTAAGAATACCCAGATCGGTACTACCACCGGGTTCGACGGGCGTTTTGCACTCGAATCGAAAAAAGCGACAGATACCGTAGTTGCTTCCTACATTGGTTTTGTTACTTCCTATATCCCGATACAACGTAATCGTTTTCAAACTATTGATATTAAATTACAGCCCGAGCGCTATGAACTCTCCGGTGTTGTAATTCGTCCCGGCGAAAACCCGGCAGAAGTGCTGCTTCGTAAAATTATTGATCATAAGCCGGAGAACGACCCCGATAAAGTGGAATCATTCCATTGCCAGGCTTACACCAAAATGCAGTTTGACGTAAACAACCTCAGCGAAAAGTTCCAGAACCGCCGCATACTCGAACCATTCAAATTTGTTTTTAACCAGATCGATACCAGCGTGGTAAACGGCAAAATTTACCTGCCGGTAATGATTTCAGAGGCTTTCTCTGACTTGTATTTCCGAAAGACACCACGCGAGCGGAAGGAAATTATCAAAGCCAGCCAGATATCGGGTGTCGAGAACCCAACCATGTCGCAGTTTGTAGGGAATATGGCCCAGGATGTGAAAGTGTACGATAATTTTATCAGCCTTTTTCAGAAAAATTTTGTCAGCCCTATATCATCAATGGGGTTATTGTATTATAAGTATTACCTGGTCGATTCCACCTTGCTCGATAACCAATGGTGCTACAATATTATGTTTAAGCCCCGGCGGAAACAGGAACTCGCTTTTACCGGCAACATGTGGATTCACGATACAACCTATGCAGTGAAAAAGCTCGAAATGAAAATGGCTGGCGATGTCAATCTCAATTTTGTGAATGACATGGTTATTTCGCAGGAATTCGGCATTGCCAATAACGGCAGATGGATGTTAACCCGCGAGCAAACCATTGCCGATTTCAACGTAATTGTGGATTCGAAGATAACGATGGGCTTTTTTGGTACCCGCACGGTGTTGTATTCAGGGTACGATTTTTCACCGGTTCGCGACGAAAAGATTTATTCCATGCCCAATAACATCATAGTGCTGGATGATGCGAACCGAAAGACTGAGGAGTTCTGGAACAAAACACGACCCGAAGCCCTTACACACCGAGAAGCTTCGGTTTACCACCTGAGCGACACCCTGAAACAGATGCCGCTGTTCAGAACGTATGTTGATGTTATTAAAATGATAGTTACCGGTTATTATGTGAAAGGTAATTTCGAATGGGGACCATACTCGTCAACCTATAGTTTCAACCAGGTGGAAGGAAGCCGCTTCAGGATCGGGGGACGTACCAGCAACGATTTCTCAACCAAACTGATGCTCGACGGTTACCTGGCTTATGGAACCCGCGATCAGAAATTCAAATACAGTGCCGGGTTCATGTACATGCTGGGCAAATTGCCCGACCGGGTTTTAAGCGCTTCGTATAAATACGATGTAGAACAACTTGGGATGTCGGAAAATGCTTTCAGGCAGGATTTTATCCTGAATTCCATATTCAGGCGAAATCCTCAGGACAAACTCTCTATGGTTTCGCAATATACCGGTTCGTATAAACATGAGTGGTTTACAGGCTTTTCGAACACTTTCACGGTTACCAACCGCCTCATCTCCACCCTTGAGGGCGCCGGCATAAACCTGTATGATCCGGTTACTGAGGATTACAAGCTTACCGAACATCTCACCACCACTGAATTGTCGTTAGGGCTGCATTATGGCTTTCGCGAAAAGCAACTGGCTGGTGAGTTCGAACGGGTCATCGTAAGCACGCCTTACCCGGTTATAAATCTGAAGTATGCACTTGGCGTGAAGGATCTTTTTGGTGGCGAATATAAATACCACAGCCTCACCTGCAATGTTTCGCAATGGTTTAGCTTTTTATCGGCAGGTTGGCTTAAGTACAATGTTGAAGCAGGTAAAGTATGGGGCACACTGCCATTTCCTTTGATGAAAATTATGCCGGGTAACGAAACTTTTTACCACGACGACTATGCTTTCAACCTGATGAACTACTACGAATTTATTGCCGACGAATATGTTTCGTACCACCTGATCTATCATATGGAAGGGCTTTTCCTGAACCGGATACCGGCCATCCGGAAGCTGAAATGGCGCGAGGTGTTGCAGTTTAAAGGCGTAGCAGGGCATACTACCGAGCAAAACAGGCTGTATAACCAGCTGCCGGAAGGTGCGTACTTTTTCTCCAAACCTTACCTGGAAGCAGGTGCCGGTATCGAAAATATTTTCAGGGTATTCCGGATTGATGCAGTGTGGCGTCTCAGTTACAACGACCACCCGAACATAAAACCTTTCGGGATCATGTTTTCGATGAATTTTGACTTTTAACGTGTAAATTTCAGAGACGGTTTTAGTTGGCTCAATAAATACAATTAGTTGAGCAAAAGTCAGATGACCGAAGATCCCTGCCTGACTGCGTCAGCAGGCAGGAGAGACAGAAGACGCCTGCCTGACTGCGTCAGCAGGCAGGGAAGACAGGAACAAGTACATCTCCCCATCGCCCCTCGCCCCATCTCCCCCTCGCACTTTTGTACATTAAAAATAATCATTCGAAAAACACGCTCAGCCTGATTTACAAACTACACCAGCGCTGTTGTGATTCCGGAAAAGTGCGAAACAAGCAACAAAACTGACAAGTAAAAATTTTACTACCTTTGCCGGGTGAATTCATCATTATGATATTACGTACCGAAGATTTAGTTAAAAAATACCGGCAGAGAACCGTTGTAAACCATGTTTCAATAACGGTTGAGCAAGGCGAAATTGTTGGGCTGCTCGGTCCCAATGGTGCCGGTAAAACCAC
Organism: uncultured Bacteroidales bacterium; assembly: GCA_937965665.1. Taxonomy (GTDB): domain Bacteria; phylum Bacteroidota; class Bacteroidia; order Bacteroidales; family UBA4417; genus UBA4417. The sequence goes on along the minus strand of CALCJE010000332.1, from coordinate 8,941 downwards.
TTCATTTTATATTATTGTCGGCCTCATAAAGCCGTTAGAGGGCAAAGTATTTCTCGACGATCGCGAAATAACCCATGAGCCGGTTTATCGCCGTGCCCAGATTGGTATCGGGTACCTTGCACAGGAAGCATCTGTTTTCCGTAAATTGTCGGTTGAGGATAACATTAAGGCCGTTCTGGAATTCACAAAACTGAATAAAAAACAACAGTCGGAAAAGCTGGAATCACTACTCGATGAGTTTGGTTTAAACCATGTGCGGAAGAGCATGGGTATTCAACTTTCGGGTGGCGAACGCAGGCGTACCGAAATTGCCCGCGCACTGGCAACAGATCCTAATTTTATTCTTCTCGACGAACCTTTTGCCGGTGTCGATCCTATCGCGGTCGAAGATATTCAGAATATCGTGGTAAAACTGAAAGCAAAAAATATCGGAATACTGATCACCGACCACAATGTGCATGAAACATTAAATATTACTGACAGGGCTTACCTGCTTTTCGAAGGATCAGTCCTTAAATCAGGCACAGCCGAAGACCTGGCTGCCGATGAACAGGTACGTAAGGTTTACCTGGGTAGTAATTTCGAACTGCGAAAGTAAAAAGCGCTTAATTGCTTTTTTTGTACCTTTTAAAAGGCATCTTAAATCTTTCTGACATGATACACCGGCTCAAAACGTGCCGGTTTATTTTTGTATTTCAGCCTGTGGCTTAAAAATCAGCGAAAGCAAAATATAAGCCAGTATAATCAGCGGGATGGCCGCAAATGTAAGCAGCGCAAATGAAACAACCCCGAAAGCCACCAGGATAAACTGGGGTTTGTTTTCTGAGAACCTGAAGTTTTTCAGTTTCAGCGAAATCAGCGGAATTTCGGATACAAGCAACAGGCTCATGCCTATCGCTATTACCGCCAGCACATAGTAATTTCCGGTAATGGCCGGAATCCATGAAAGTGAATCGCCGTAATCGGCCTGCATTTTCATCAGCGGGAGCGATCCCAGGAAAAGTGCATTGGCAGGAACCGGTAAGCCAATAAATGAGGTAGTCTGGCGTGTGTCGAGGTTAAATTTTGCCAGTCTTACTGCCGAAAGCACCGGGATAATCATCGCTACCAAAGCAAAAATATTGATATTGGAATTCGAAGCAGGTGTATTTGCACAACCTGTCATGAGCTGGTACATAATTATTCCCGGCAACGCCCCGAACGAAACAACATCGGCCAGTGAATCCAGTTCTTTGCCTATCTCGCTTTTAACATGCAACAAGCGCGCAACCATGCCATCCAAAAAATCGAATAATGCCGCAATGGCTATAAAATATGCCGCATAATCAATACGATACTGCAATGCCATAATAATTCCGATGCACCCACTGAAAAGATTCAGCGTAGTGATGAAGTTGGGGATATGTTTTTTCAAGACTTAAATTTTTACAATTTCCGGGGCTGTAAAAGTAATAAAATTGTGCTCAGGTTTGTTGGGCGCCTTTTCCTGCGTATTTGGCCTCCGGAGCTTTTCTTTTTGGCATCCGGGCTTGCTTCTGCCTCAAAATATGTATAACTTTGATATCGATTGTAATAACATGATCATTCAGTGAAAAGCTACGAATTCAGCAAGCTTACTATTTTTCGACAGGTTGAGCTGTTGTTCGAAAAAGGACATCATGTGCTCAGCCGCATATATCTTTTTTATAATGTTCACCTCTATGCTATTTCGGAGTTTTATGCCGAAATATGGTATCGGCAGGCCGACAATAAAATTGACAGGGTAATCATTCTTGAACCTTCGGATGTGCTTGATCTATACGATAACCAGATCGGGTTAAGCGATATTTCGGGCTGTATTGGTCCCCAGGAATAAAACTAACGGTATTTAAATTTCTCAGCCTTTTTCGCTGATGCGATCGAGCCTTTCAACATCAAGCAGGGTAATGGATTTGTTGTTGATGTCGATAATGCCATCGTCCTTAAAATCCTTCATAATCCGGATAACACTTTCAGTCGACATACTGGTCAGATCGCTCAGGTCGCTGCGCGAAAGGGGCAGGTCGAAGGCTTCGGATTTGAATATTTTGCGCGAAAGGCATAATAAAATATCAGCCAGCCGCCCATGCAGCTGTTTTTGGGTGAGGCTGAAAAAACGGACATACGACTGGGATGTGCTCTCGTTTACAATATTCAGTATGCGGTAAGCAAAAATTGGGTTTTGCTTCAGGAGTTGTTTAAATATCTGTATGTCGATCAGCCGCACCACCGACTCAGTGTATGTGCTGATACTGTATAAGAAGGTGTTATTCCCTTCATACAGAGCCTGCAAACCCATCAGGTTTTTCTGGGGCGTAAGGGTCAGGATCAGGTCTTTGGGATTTCCTTCCAGGTAAATTTTTACAAGCCCTTTTTCGAGGTACATCATATGCGAAGCAAACGAACCCTGCTTGCAGATCATCTCTCCTTTTTTATAATTCACCAATACCGATTTGGAATCTACCAGCTGTTTTTCATCCGGCGTAAGCAAATCGAAACATGAATTCTCATAAATAAAAGAAGCACAGTTGCTTGGTGCAGTAAGGGGCATAAAAGGCTTTTTGAAATTTGGGATAAAAGTATGTATTTAATTTAATTTTTTTTGAGATACACCATGTTTATCGGTACGAAGACAGGTTTTTTGTCATTACAATCCATAGCTGGTTTATCCGGATTGTATAAGTATATTCCGGTTTTGGTGATTTCTGTCCATGATACTTAAATAAAGGAAATCATAACTTTATTTTGTTATTTCAGATAAATATTAATTGTTCCATGGTTAGAAAATAACAAAATGTTATATATTTGTTAAATGCTACATCAAGGTAGCATATTTATATGAATTTTAGTAAAACTACCGAATACGCATTACGGATACTTGGCTACATGTCGTTGCACGCCAACGAATTACATTCGGCTGATGCGTTAAGCGAAAAACTTTCTGTTCCTAAAAAATACCTGCAACGGCTGCTTACTGATCTTTCGAAAGCTGGTTTTCTGAAAAGTACCAGGGGGAGAAACGGGGGATTTAGTTTCGATCGCTCACCGGATCAGATATTTCTTTCCCAAATAGTAGCTGCAACCGAAGGAGCCGACTGGGAGCCGAAATGTATTTTTGGCTTTGGCACATGTGCCTTCGATAATGCCTGTGCCATGCACGATATCTGGTGCGATACCCATAACACCCTGGTAACCATGCTTCATAACACCAGGCTCAGTGATTTGAAAAAGACTAAATAACTCCGATCATTTTTTTACTGTAAAATGCTATAAAAAGGTAGACAAATATTAATTAACCCTAAAAAAGGAGGAACAATGATTGACTCGAACACCGTATTAAACGGACAAACCCTGGCCTACACGTTCTATGTGCTGGCCATCATGTCGCTTATGGGCTGGTTTGCCTTTCAAATTACCCGGCAGGGAAAGGGCAGCCCGGTGAAACCAGCCTTATTTTATTCGTGGGTCACATTCCTGGTGATTCTGGGCGTATCCCTGCATTTTATTACCTATAACACCATTCCCTGGAAACCCATGGATTATCACCGGGCCGAGATAAAAGCCGACAGGGTTTTCGATATTAGCGTTGCTAACCATAAATTTAATCTGCCGTCAGAAAAGCTAATTATTCAATGTCATGAAAAAGTATTATTCAATGTTACTTCCGGCGATTTAACCTATGGTTTTGGATTGTTCCGCAAGGACAATACCATGGTTTTCCAGATGCAGGTTTTACCGGGTCATGTAAACGATATCCTATGGCAATTTGATAAACCCGGGGTTTATTCTATCCGCTCAACCGAGTATTCTGGTCCGGAGGGATACGCCATGATTGAAAAGGACGTGGTAGAAGTGGTAGGTTGTGAAACAAGCAGCAATTAATTCATTTTACACAGTTAAAAAAACTTGAATATGAACTTTATACAAACATTATTGAATAGTGAGCAGGGCGCCTTCAAACCGAAAACCCTTACTCCCATGCAGAAACTTACCCTGCGTTTTGTGGTGGTTGGACTTATTTATTACGGTTTTGCCGTTATTGAAGGTATGCTGATGCGTATTTACGAGGTAAATACAATACCGGGAATGGAGCCCAAACAGTTTTTTGCCATTATGACGGCGCATCCGTTGGTAGGGATTTTCGGATCAACCTATTCCATCGTATTCGGAGCCTTTCTGTTCCTGGTTCCTTTCCTGATGAAAAAGCCCTTGTGGAGCATTAAACTCGGAAACTGGACTTTTGTGCTGGTTGCTGTGGGAACACTCACCTTCTGGACCGCGGGTTTCTTTTCGGAATATGCGCCGCTTTATACGTTGTACTGGCCATTGCCCGCCGACTTTACCCAGTTCAGCGCGTTGGGAGGGGCATTTTTTATACTGGGTATTGCTTTGGTAATGCTCGGAACTGTGTTTTTTGTGATCAATATTTTTAAAACCATATTATACACACCCGAAGGCTGGGATAAACAACCGGCAGGAAAACTTATTGCATCTGCCTTAGGTTACAGCGGACTGAAGAACCTGTTTTCGAAGAAAAAAGAGGAACACCTGGTTTCGCTGCCTGTTGCCGCTATTGCCCGTGGTACCGTGGATGTAGCGTTGAATGCCGGAATAATACTTTTTACCGGCGTTCTGATCCTGGTGTATATGGTTGCGCACTTAATGGGTTACGATCTGAAAAATACAGCCATTGATGCCTTGTTGTATAAAAACTGGTTTTGGTGGGGATTAGACCTGGTTGCCGACGGGCTTGTACTCATTTTTGTTGCCGGTACCTGGTATCTGCTTGCAACACTGATTACAGGCAAAAAGCTTTTCATGGAAAACTGGGCTCGTGCCGCGTTGCTTCTGGAACTTATTGTTTCGTGGACAGTATGGTCGCATCACCTGATGTCGGACCAGGCACAGCCAGGTATATTAAAGCTGGTTTCGGGCGAAATGGTAACTGCTTTCGAACTCATTACCCAGGGACTTGCATTTTTTATCACGCTGGTAACGTTGTGGAGTGCACGTCCGCTTACCATGACCAATCCGCTTAAATTCCTGCTTGGCGGTTTGCTGGGTTTTGCCTTGGCTGTTCCGGCCGGTATTATGCAGGCCGATCTGGGTTTAAACCGCATCCTTCACAATACCCAATGGATTATCGGGCCACATGTACATGTTGCAGTACTGGTTGGTTTAACCATGACGCTGTATTCTGCCATCTACTTCCTTTTCCCGATACTTACCAATGGCGCCAAACTTTACAGCCAGAAACTGGCCAATTTCCACTTTTGGGCGCACCTGCTTGGCGGTATAGGTATGGGTGCCTTTATGGGAATGGCAGGTTTAAAGGGAATGCTAAGGCGTAGTTTGTATCTCGACGGTGAATTTAACGTGTATATGATCCTGGCAGCATTGGCAGGTTCGTTGCTGCTGTTTGCATTCATTGCTTTCTTTTACAACATTGTAATGAGTGTGGGGATAAATGGTGTTATTGGCATTTTTAAACCCGCCGAAACCAAAACCAGGGACTTGCTGCCTGCTGAAAAATAATTATTCAACCAACCAAACTGTAAAGCCTGTCGCCGGATGCAATACCGCGGCAGGCTTTTTTTATTTTAGCGGGAGCCTACGGCTTGCGCGTTTGGGTAGAATACTATCCTCCGACAATAATCGCTGTCCGAATTCACAAAATGCCTGTTAACCGGTTCGCCGTAGGGAGCTCATAATTATGAAAATTCACTTATGCTGTAAATTCTGATTCTGATGTTTTTAGTATCCTGAGTCGGAGACTCAGGATAGCAATTGTTTTTTTTTAGGAATACTACCGACAGCAAGGTTAAAATCACATCTGACAAAGTATTCCTGCTTTCTATTTACGACAAGTCCGAAAAAGAAGATATTTCAGGCAAAGAACTTAACGAACTATTGAAGTTTATATAAACAGAAAATTCGGATTGTTCCGGCTTTTTCCTATATAAAAAAATGAGATAAAAAAAGCGTAAGCAAAACATAAATCAAAGTGAGTATGGTGCTTAAGTTTTTTTGTTTTTTATTCTCGCCTTCTAATTGCTGGATTATCTTTAAACAATTGTCATGTCGAATAAATATCAAATAATTTATAAGTCCAACCAATATAGTTGTTATACCTCCTAATATTCTTGGATTTACAAAAAACACATCTTGTTTAAAAAGCAATAAAAATATTGATGCAATATTTAAAAATATTAAAGCAGATATAACCAACATTGCCGTCCAAGTTGCATCAACAGCACCAACCTTCTTGGCAAACTTGTACAATCTAAAATATAAATAATAATAAACTTTCATCGACTTATAAATTAATCGTTATTCTCGAATCCAACCCTCAATTTGGTCTCCCCATATAGCATCAACGGTTCCAAGTCCAATTGCAATGCCTGCCCCCAGCTGTCCTGAGTCTGTGACTCAGGACATGACTTTGATTGGATGTATTTCCAGCAAGCCCCAGCTGTCCTGAGTCTGTGACTCAGGACCCCAGCTGTCCTGAGTCTGTGACTCAGGACATGACTTAGAGAAAATTCTGATTCTGACAATTTACCGGTTACTAACATCAACTTTTAATTTCTTTATTGGAAGACTATAGGTAGCTTGCACTTGATTAACACCCCCCTCGAAGTTTTTTAACCTTCTCCCTAAGTTTTGGCGGGAAATCAATGTATCTTAAAATTCTGGTTTTATTAATAAACCCGATTTGTTTACCTCCTTCTTCTTTGTATACAGGCCACCAATCACTCTTAGTTGGTGTAAAATAAAATATTTCATTCTTAGTAAACTTTGTTATAATTTGTGCGTTTTTATCTGGATTTTTCCTTACATTACTATATCCATCTTTATCATTAATTGTACCTACTAATATTAGTTTTTGCACAGGAGATTCATTACGTACTTTACTACCCAAAAGAGTTCCATCACTTAGCCATATATATTCTATTATGGTTGGAATATCTGAACCTAATCCGAAATAAATTTTATTTTTTTCTGATAAAGGCAATTCGATATAAATACCAAACTGTAATCCGTCATCATAAGCCTCAGCTTTATCAATAATTTTAAATATTTCCTCTACAGACAATCCATCTGTAAGCTCTTTCAAATATGGCTCTATTTTATAAAACATTCCTGAATCAAGAGAAGCGTCCCAATACACATCTGATATTTTTTGACTAGAGGCTTGGTTGCTATAAATTATGGTATAAAAATTTTTAACGACATTCTTATAATCCTCTTGATGCTGTTTTACCCAATCTTTTTCCTGAGATTGGGAACAAGCTAAAAATGGAAAACACAGGAATAAAATTATAATTTTCATATCACAAATTATTTAGAATATGTTACATAAACAGAAATCGATCCATAAGTGTCGTAGTAATTACTATACCTATTATAGAAATCTAACAAATTAGCCCAGCTGTCCTGAGTCTGTGACTCAGGACATGACTTAGATTGGATGTATTTCCAGCAAGCCCTTTCCTTTTCCCCCGCTGCCGCGCGAACTTTTCTCACCGCAGGTAATCCTTTCGCTTGGTTAACAAATCGACAACAAAAACATTACCCAACAAGCCATTTTCCCTTGCTCACATGCGTTACGTCCATCCATAATTCACTACAAACTTAAAAAAATTAACGCCAACAAGGATGGCATTTCAGCGTAATTGGAAGAAGAACTGAATTTGTAATTCCATTTCTTATCACACATTCTATATTTAACCGGGTTGTTTGGTATTAAATTTTTATACACCGCCAGCGGTTCGTATTTCGATGTTTTTTGGGGAATGATCATTACAGCCGGATATTCAATGTTTGCTCCTCAAAATATTGCAATAATTTTTAGCTTTTTGATTCGTAATTTCAGGTACATTTGTGACTCACATTGGCGTTTGCAATGCCTAAACCCTTTATGCATTTACTCAGGAACATATACCAGTTTTACTACCAGGGCTTTAAAAGCATGACCGTGGGTAAACGATTGTGGGCTATTATCATCATCAAACTGATTATCCTTTTCCTGGTGTTGAAGCTTTTTTTCTTTCCTGATTTTCTGAAAACAAATTTTAAGACCGACGAAGAGCGCAGTAACCATGTTATTGAACAGCTTACGAAATAATGGAATTTAATGTACAAATGTGCTAATTTGAAAATTTGAAAATGTGCTAATGCGTTAATTTACTCATGTCATAATCTGAACTCACGAATGCAAAAAATAAACGCCGCAGTCATTGAACATTTTAATAAATAGCTAAACTTAATTAACCCCTCATGGAACACATTGATTTTTCTCTTGTTGACTGGTCGCGGGCACAGTTCGCACTCACTGCCATGTATCACTGGTTGTTTGTGCCGCTTACACTCGGGCTATCGTTTATAGTTGCCTTTATGGAAACGCTGTATGTGCGTACAGGGAACCCTGAATGGAAAAGGATCACCAAATTCTGGATGACCATTTTCGGGATCAACTTCGCTATTGGTGTGGCTACAGGTATTATCCTCGAATTCGAATTCGGCACCAACTGGTCGAACTACTCCTGGTTTGTAGGCGATATTTTCGGTGCCCCGCTGGCTATTGAGGGGATTATGGCCTTTTTCCTCGAAAGCACTTTTATCGCCGTCATGTTTTTTGGATGGAACAAAGTGGGCAAAAAATTTCACCTGCTTTCCACCTGGCTGGTTGCCTTCGGATCAAACCTCTCGGCTTTGTGGATACTGGTTGCCAATGCATGGATGCAAAATCCAACGGGCATGAAATTTAACCCGGATACCGCCCGCAACGAGATGGTTAATTTCTGGGAAGTGCTGTTTAACCCCGTGGCCATCAATAAATTTTTACATACCATTTCATCGGGTTATGTGCTGGCATCAATTTTTGTGATGGGTGTAAGTGCCTGGTATTTGCTGAAAAGGC
>CALCJE010000331.1 GCA_937965665.1 uncultured Bacteroidales bacterium | reverse complement strand
TTCGCATGCGCTTCACAGTATTGGCGTTATTGATGAATACTGGATTTTTGTGAATCCAATTTTAATGGGGGAGGGCATCCCGTTATTTAAAAACATTCAGGGTCAGGTAAAATTGAAATTTTTGGAAAGCATAACTTTTGTTTCAGGGGTGGTTGCGCTTCATTACCGGAAAGCATAAATGATTAACCTGCAGCTAACTGATGATGATGTTATGCAGCCTGTTGATAAATTCCGCGCAATTCGCGATATCCTATTTGCTATCTTTACCTGCTTGCCTAAACATACGAACTGATTTTGAAAAAGCAGAATCTTAAAATATTTCTTGCTTTTGGTGCGATATACCTGGTATGGGGTTCTACATACCTGGCAACCCGGTTTGCAGTTGCTACAATTCCGCCGTTAATAATGATCGGGATCCGATCTCTGGCAGCAGGAGTAATTCTTTACCTCATCAGCAGGTATAGAAAAGCTGAAAAGGTTAAACGCGAAAATGTGCTGCCACTGTTCACATTAGGCGCACTATTCTTTTTAGCAGGACATGGACTGCTCTCCTGGGCCCAGCAATATGTACCTTCGGGCATGGCGGCTGTACTGGTTACTGCCGAACCATTATGGATTTTCGGGATTGAATGGTTTTTCCTGAAGGACACCCGTGTGAAGCTGAAAGGAATATTAGGGTTGTTTCTCGGGTTTGCAGGTATAGTTTATCTCATTCATTCTACTTCAGCTGGAACTGCATTTAATCATGATTTACTTGCCCCGGTTTTAATAGTTGCAGGAACCCTTTCGTGGGGCGGTGGTGCTGTATATTCGAGGGTGGCAAATGTTCCAAAGTCACCTTTACTGTCGGCAGGTATGGAGCTGATATTCGGCGGAATACTCGTTCTGATAGCCAGTTTTATCCTTGGTGAGCCATCCAGGTTCCATGTTAGCCAGGTTTCATTGAAATCATTCTGCGCGCTTTTATACCTGGTGGTTTTTGGTTCAGTAATAGCATTCAGTGCATATACCTGGTTACTCAGTAATACTTCAGCAACACGCATTTCGACACACACTTACGTTAACCCCGTAATTGCTGTTTTCCTTGGTTGGCTTATTGCCGATGAACAGATCACTGCAGCTTTACTGGTAGCTACAGCAATCATTATTATTTCAGTATACCTTGTTTTGTATGATCAGTATGTGGATAGGAAAAATACCCGCAAAGAAAGCAAGGGAGTGTAGCATTGATCGCTAAAAGGGAATGCTGTGTTTTTAAATTGTTTTTTAATGATCTAAATTTATGATTGTCTTGATCCGTTTCAACAAAACAGCCTGCCCCTTATTTACCGGAACAGGCTGTTTTTTAGTTAAGCAGTTGGCGAATTGCCAGCCTATTTATTAAAACAAGAGTTGTTTGCAAACCAGCGTATTTTCGGTGCTGGTAATTCGACAATCTGTTATTCTGAGTTTACTTTTTCAGGTATTCATCAAGCCAGCGGAAAAATTCACGTTGCCAGAGTACGCTGTTCTGGGGCCTGAGTACCCAGTGACTTTCTTCCGGGAAATGAAGGTATCGCGCTGGTATTCCGCGAAGTTTTGCAGCTGCATATGCAGCCATACCCTGGGTATAAGGGATACGGAAATCGTTTTCGCCTTCAATAATCATGATGGGAGTGTCCCATTTATCGACGAATTTGTGGGGTGAGTTGGCGTACGAGTGATCCACTTTTGCATTTCCTTTTTCCCAGTAAGGGCCGCCCAGATCCCAGTTTACAAACCACATTTCCTCGGTTGTAAGGTATTGATCCTCCAGGTTAAACATGCCGCAATGTGAAATAAAAACCTTGAATCGTTTTTCATGATGTCCGGCCAGCCATAATACCGAAAACCCACCATAGCTGGCTCCAACAGCACCCAGCCTGTCCTTGTCAACAAAAGGCTCCTTGGCCATTTCGTCAACCGCTGTAAGATAGTCTTTCATATTCTGCCCGCCATAATCGCCACTGATCTGGTCGTTCCATTCCTGTCCGAAACCCGGTAATCCCCTGCGGTTAGGTGCAATTACAATATAATCGTTAGCAGCCATCATCTGCATATTCCAGCGGTAGGAGAAAAACTGGCTTACCATGCTTTGAGGTCCGCCTTCGCAGAATAACAAGGCCGGATATTTTTTATTCGGGTTAAAATCAGGCGGATAAACAACCCAAACCAACATTTTCTTATTGTCGGTGGTGGTCATCCAGCGCTCTTCAACTTTGGCTGATTTTACATCTTTCAATATTTCCTTGTTGGTGAATGAAAGCTGTGTTTCCTTTCCGGTTGCATCTATTTTAAATATCTCGGTCGGCATTGTCATCGATTGTTTCGATGTAACGATGTCTTTTCCTGCCAGGGAAATTGAAAGATAATCCCATTGGCCTGATGTGACCTGTTTTATCTGCTTGTTCTCAATGTTAAGCGTATAAACCTGAACGGTGCCATGTATCGGGCTCAGGAAGTACAAAGTTTTGCTATCCGCAGTCCAGGCAAAATTATTGGCATTCTGATCGAAGTTTTCGGAGTAGTCAGCATATTGGGCTGTTGCAAAATCATAAATCATAATCCTGTCCTTGTCAGCTTCAAAGCCATCGCGGGCCATGCTTCGCCAAACCAGTTTACGTCCGTCGGGCGAAAAAACAGGATCCTGGTCGTAACCGGCAATGCCTTTCGAAACATTGGTCTCTGTTCCGGTTTTCAGGTCGAACACATAAATTTCGGAATTGGTACTCAACGAATATTCTTTACCGGTAAGCTTTTTGCAGGTATAGGCAAACTTATCGCCTTTCGGGCTCCAGCCTATCTGTTCCATGCCACCCCAGGGAGCCATTGGCGACTCGAAACGCTGGTTTTCCATAATATCTTTGCCTTTCTCGATTTTTCCATCGGAATAGGAAGCAATAAAAATGTGGCTGTAACTGTAGTCGGACCAACTATCCCAATGCCTGTACATCAGGTCGTCTTCGATGCGCGCATTTGCTTTTGGCAGGTCGGGGTAAATGTCGTTTGGAGTTTTGTCAATTTTTACCCGCTGGGTATACAAAATGTATTTCATATCGGGTGAGTAGCTGAAGCCGGTAATATCGCCATCGGTATTACTGATTTTTACAGCTGCCGATCCATCAGGATTTGCTTCCCACACCTGCATTGAGCCTGACTCAGCCGAAAGGAAAGCTATTTTCTTTCCGTCGGGCCTGAAGATGCCATTGGACTCGCTGCCTTTAAATGCGGTAACTTTAACAGCCGGTCCACCTGCGACAGGCATGGTATACAAATCACGGTTTCCTTTGTTTTCGGCCAGGTTGTACCAGCTTACTCCGTACAAAATGGTTTTGTT